>CALHDG010000178.1 GCA_938023075.1 uncultured Chitinophagales bacterium | reverse complement strand
GTAAAGGTGATGTCCACCGTTGTAGATGCATCTGGAGCTAATGGTCCGGCTATTGGAATGTTTAAGTCGGCTACGCCAGCAATTTCTGTCCAATCCGTATCATTTAAAATTAAACCGGTTGGGATATTGTCGCCGAGATCAATATTGTAAGCATCAACGTTTCCTTGATTGGTTACGGTTAAAGTGTAAGTCACTGGATCGCCCGGAGCTAATGGTAAATTGACGGTACTTGAAATTGCCTTATCTAAAGCTAAATCAAATAATTCTACAAATACATCTGCCGGATCATGATCGTCCTCATCACCGTTGGTATTGTCGGTATCATCATCGGTATAATCTCCATCGTTGTTTTGATCGTTGTCTGGATCAGAATCTACATCCGTTGGTGGATCGTTGGTTGGATCGGTGTCATCATCGGCTTCGCTTATTTCGGCGAAGTTTTGAGTGTCGCCACCGATCGCATCTGCTGTTATTTGTAGTGTTATTGGAATCACCTGATTATCGCCAGGAGCTAATGGCCCGGCAAATGTAAAATAGGCTTCTGCCGGATTTGTACCCGGACTCCATGCTGCATCTGATAGAACAAAACCCGTTGGCAAGTAATCTACTACTTCTATATTAAAGGCATCTAAAGTACCTTGGTTGTATACGGTTATGTTATAGGTGATTAAATCACCGATTGTAACTGGTAAGACTTGGTTTGTATCCAACATCTTTACCAAAGCCAAATCGAATGTTTGACCTAATGGAATGGTTTCCGGATCTTCATCGTCTTCGCTTTGGTCTCCATCATCATTATTTTCATCAGAATCTACGTCTTCCGGTGGATCGTTGCTTGGATCTTCGTCATTATCTGCATCGGTAATTTCGGCAGCGTTGGTAATTTCATCGCCCTGGAAATTTGGATCGATGGTGAACGTGATTTCAACATCTATGGAACTACCCGGAGCTAATGGTCCGGCAATTGAGGTGTTGAGATCGGCAATGCCACCAAGGTCGGTCCAATCTGTATCATTTAAAATTAAACCGGTTGGGATGTTGTCGCCGAGATCAATATTGTAAGCATCCACATTTCCCTGGTTGGTTACGGTTAGGATGTAGGTAATATAATCACCTGGTGCAACCGGGAAGCTTACGCTTGATGCTATTGACTTTTCTAATGCGAGATCAAACAATTCTATGAATACTTCTTCAGGATCATGATCGTCTTCATCACCATTGGTATTATCTACATCATCATTTTCACTTGGTCCGTCATTGTTTGGATTATTGTCTGGCTCAGAATCTACATCCGTTGGCGGATCATTGGTAGGATCGGTATCGTCATCGGCACTGCTAATTTCACCAAAGTTTTCGGTGTCTCCACCAATGGCATCTGGTGTTACTTCTAAAGTAATGGTGATAATTGTACTGCTGTTTATAGCCAACGGACCTGGAATAATTTGGAAAACTTCATTGGCAACTGTACCTGCCGTCCAATTGGCATCTGCTAAAATTAAACCTGTTGGCAAGTAATCCACCACTTCAATATTGTAGGCGGCTAAAGTACCTTGATTAATGATTTCAATATCATAAGTAATCAAGTCACCAATTGTAATTGGATAATTTTGGTTGGCAGAAATTGTTTTAACTAATGCCAAATCAAAGGTTTGACCGATAGGTACAGTTTCCGAATCTTCATCATCTTCACTTTGGTCGCCGTCGTCGTTATCTTCGTCAGAATCTATATCTTCCGGTGGATCGTTGGTTGAATCTTCGTCGTTATCGGCATCGGTAATTTCGGCAGCATTGGTAATACTATCGCCCATAAAATCATCATCTACAGCAAAGGCAATATCTACACTAAAAGAAGCACCCGGTGCAATTGGTCTCGCTATCGGGAATATTAAATCTGCTACACCATTCACCTCAATCCAATTTTGGTCAATAAGAGTTAAGCCTGCTGGGATATTATCTGCCAAATCCACATTATAAGCATCAACATTACCTTGGTTAATTACGGTAATCGTAAAGGTGAGTAAATCGCCAGGAGCAATTGGTAATTGCTGTGTATCGGCAAGTGATTTATCCAAAGCCAAATCAAAAATCTCTACAAAGAAATCTTCGGGATCGTGATCGTCTTCATCGCCGTTGGTATTGTCTGTATCATCGTTGGTATAATCTCCATCGTTACCAGGATCATCATCTGGGTCAGAATCTACATCATCGGGTGGATCGTTGCTTGGATCCGTATCGTCATCTGCTTCAGAAATTTCTGCAAAGTTTTGCGTGTCTCCACCTGTTGCATCTATTGTAATGATGAATGAAATTGGTAAGCTTACACTTTCCCCTGGAGCCAATGGTCCGGCATAGGTTTGAAATAGTTCGTTATTGATAGCGGAGACAGACCAGTCTGTATCTATCAACTGCAAACCAAGCGGTGGGTAATCCACCACTTCAATATTATAAGCATTTAAGGTTCCTTGGTTGAATACTGTAATATCAAAAGTAATGGTATCGCCCAAACCAACCGGCAAGTTTTGTCCGACACTAATGGTTTTAATTAAAGCCAAATCAAACACCTGACCAATAGGAACGGTTTCCGGGTCTTCATCATCTTCGCTTTGGTCGCCATCATCATTACCCGGATTTGAGTCTACATCATCGCCTCGAATGTCGGTTGGGTCATCGTCATCATCGGCTTCCGATATTTGAGCAGTATTGGTAAAGCTATCGCCCATAAAAGTACTACTTATTGTAAAGGTTATATCTTTAGAGAAAGAAGCACCCGGACTTAATGGTCCTACAAATGGATTGATTAAAGTTGCTGCACCTCCTGCATTAATCCAATCACTATCTGATAAAAATAAACCTAAGGGAATATTATCGCTAACGTTTATATTATAAGCATCTATATTACCTTCATTAGTAACGGTAATGGTAAAGGTGATTTGATCGCCAGGGAAAACCGGGAATGTTTGACTATTCGATATGGATTTATCTAAAGCCAAATCAAAAATTTCTATAAAGAAATCTTCCGGATCATGATCGTCTTCATCCCCGTTGGTATTATCCGTTGCATCATTGGTATAATCACCATCGTTATTTGGATCATTATCCGGATCAGAATCTATATCATCTATTGGATCGTTTGTTGGATCGGTATCATCATCGGCAGCAGCAATTTCTGAAAAGTTTTGCGTATCGCCACCAACTACATCTGGTGTAACCAGAAAAGTAATTGGTAATATAATACTATCACCTGGCACTAATGGTCCGGCAAAGGTTTGGAATACTTCATTATTCGCTGCCGAAACACTCCAGTTGGCATCATTTAAAAGTAAACCTACAGGTGGATAATCTACCACTTCAATATTATAGGCTACTAATGTACCTTGATTAATTACGGTGATATCAAATGAAACTAAATCACCTATATTAATTGGATACTGTTGGCTGGTACTGATTGTTTTTCTCAAAGCCAAATCAAAAATCTGATTGATCGGTACAGTTTCAGGGTCTTCATCGTCTTCGCTTTGGTCACCATCATCATTACCCGGACCAGAATCCACATCATTTGGTGGAATATTGGTTGGATCATCATCGTTATCGGCTTCTTCAATTTGAGCACTATTGGTAAAACTGTCTTCCATAAAATTAACACCAATCGTCATAGTTATATCAACAGAAGTGGAAGCTCCCGGAAATAAAGGACCAGAAATTGGATTAATCAAAATAGCTGCACCTCCCGAGTTAACCCAATCATTATCCGATAAAAACAATCCGTTTGGCACTTGATCGCTGATATTAATGTTATAGGCAGGAACATTACCCTCGTTAGTAACTGATAAAGTAAAGGTAATCTGATCGCCGGGACCAACAGGTAACTGCTGGAAGCTGGCTACCGATTTATCTAAAGCCAAATCAAAAATATCTACAAAAAATTCTTCAGGATCGTGATCGTCTTCATCGCCGTTGGTATTGTCTGTATCGTTATCCGTGAAATCTCCGTCATTACCAGGGTCGCTATCCGGATCAGAATCTATATCATCAGGTGGGTCGTTGTTTGGATCGGTGTCATCATCTGCTTCCGAAATTTCGGCGAAGTTTTGCGTATCGCCTCCTACTGCATCTGCTGTAATTCTAAACCTAATTGGTAACACCACGCTATCACCCGGCGCTAATGGTCCGGCAACGGTTTGGAATATCTCATTACTTATGGCAGAAGTACTCCAATTCGGATCAATCAATTCTAAGCCTACCGGCGGATAATCTACCACTTCAATATTGTAGGCATCTAAAGTACCCTGGTTATAAACTGTTATTTCAAAAGAAATGAAACTCCCGATAGAAACCGGAAATGGTTGCGTTGGGCTGATTGTCTTAATCAAAGCCAAATCAAAAATTTGGTTTAACGGAATGGTCTCCGGGTCTTCGTCATCTTCGCTTTGGTCGCCATCGTCATTATCCGGGTCAGAATCGGTGTCTTGTGGTGGCTCGTTGGTGGGGTCTTCGTCATCATCGGCATCAGAAATTTCTGCTGCGTTGGTGATGCTTGAATCCATAAAATTTTCATCTATGGTAAAAGTAATATTCACCATAGTGTTGCCGCCAGGTGGTAGTGGACCTGAAATTGGAATGTTCAAATCGGCTACACCGCCTATGTCTGTCCAATCGGCATCATTTAAAATTAAACCTGCCGGAATGTTATCGGCTAAGTCAATAGCATAAGCATCTACATTACCTTGATTGGTTACGGTTAGGGTAAAGGTTACATCATCCCCTAAGTTAAATGGTGTGTTTTGATTAGGAGCGATAGATTTATCCAAAGCCAAATCAAAGGTTTGTATAAAGATGTTTTCAGGGTCGTGGTCATCTTCATCGCCGTTGGTATTGTCGGTGTCGTTGTCTTCTGTTGGTCCGTCGTTATCCGGGTCATTATCTGGTGTGGAATCTTCATCTGTCGGTGGGTCGTTATCGGGGTCGGTATCATCATCCGCCTGCGAAATTTCTGCAAAGTTTTCTGCGTTGCCGCCGGTTGCATTTGCATCTACTACTACTATTAATTTAAGTATGATGCTCATATTCGGGTCTAATGGACCGGCAATATCGGTAAAGACTTCATTTGCTGGTGTGCCTGTTGTCCAATTAACATCTGCCAAACTTAAACCGGCTGGTAAATAATCAACTACTTGAATATTGTAAGCCGTTAAGGTACCCTGATTGAAAATTTCTATATCATAAGAAACCGTATCGCCCCACTCCACTACCGAAGGTTGACCTGGTGAAAGTACTTTGGTTAAGGCTAAATCAAATACTTGGCCAATCGGTATTTCTTCCGGATTTTCGTCGTCTTCACTTTGGTCGCCATCGTCATTATCCGGGTCAGAATCTACGTCTTCCGGTGGGTCGTTGGTTGGATCCTCGTCATTATCTGCATCCGTAATTTCTGCGGTATTTATAATAGTTGTTCCCTGGAAAGCAGGGTCGATAGTAAAGGAAATATCAACCGTTGTGGAAGCTCCCGGGGCAAGGGGTCCTGCTATTGAAGTGTTCAAATCCGCTATGCCACCGTTATCTGTCCAATTGGCATCATTTAAAATTAAACCTGCAGGTATGTTGTCGGCAATATCAATATTATAGGCATCAACATTACCCTGATTAATAATGGTAATTACAAAAGTAACCGGATCGCCACCGAAAACCGGCAGCACTTGATTGCTTACAATTGCTTTGTCCAATGCCAAATCAAATAGCTCAATAAAAAATTCTTCCGGGTCGTGGTCATCTTCATCACCGTTGGTATTGTCGGTATCGTTATCGGTAAAGTCGCCGTCGTTATCTGGTTCGTTATCCGGTTCAGAATCTATATCTTCCGGTGGGTCGTTGGTTGGGTCGGTGTCGTCATCGGCTTCCGAAATTTCTGAGAAGTTTTGGGTAACACCTCCGGTGGCTGCTGCTGTTATTTGTAAAGTTATCGGCAGCGTGATGCTATCACCCACCACTAAAGGACCCGCAATAGATTGGAATACCTCGTTGGCATTTACGCCAGGATTCCAATTAGCATCTGCTAAAATTAAACCTGCCGGAATGTAATCTACCACTTCAATATTATAAGCATCTAAAGTACCTTGATTATATACTGTAATATTAAAAGTTATCAAATCTCCAATAGTTATCGGAAAATTTTGACTTGGGTCAATAGTTTTAATTAAAGCCAAATCAAAAGTTTGATTTAGTGGGATGGTTTCCGGGTCTTCGTCATCTTCGCTTTGGTCGCCATCGTCATTATCCGGGTCAGAATCTACGTCTTCCGGTGGGTCGTTATCCGGGTCTTCATCATTATCGGCATCAGAAATTTCTGCTGAGTTGGTGATAGATTCGCCCATAAAACTACTATCTATAATAAAAGATATATCAACTGTAGTGGATGCGCCCGGAGCTAATGCACCGGCAATTGGCATGTTTAAATCCGCTATGCCACCTACGTCCGTCCAATTGGCATCATTTAAAATTAAACCAGTTGGAATGTTATCGGCTAAGTCAATCGCATAAGCATCCACATTACCTTGATTGCTTACGGTTAATGTAAAAGTAACCGGGTCGCCGGGTTCAACAGGTAATGCGGTTGTTGTTGAAATTGCCTTATCTAAAGCCAAATCAAATATTTCTATGAAGAAGTCTGCCGGGTCGTGGTCGTCTTCATCGCCGTTGGTATTATCGGTATCGTTATCAGTGAAATCACCATCGTTGCCCGGGTCGCTGTCCGGGTCAGAATCTATATCTTCCGGAGGTTGGTTGTTCGGGTCCGTGTCATCGTCTGCTTCTGAAATTTCGGCGAAGTTTTGAGTAACGCCACCGGCAGCATCTGCATTAATTTCAAAGGTGATGGGTAAGACCACACTATCGCCCGGCATAATTGGTCCGGCAAAAGTTTGGAAAATTTCATTGTTGATGGCGGACATACTCCAATTCGCATCTGCTAAAGTTAAACCCATTGGTGGATAATCTACTACTTCAATATTAAAAGCCTCTAAGGTACCTTGGTTGTACACCGTAATGTTGAAGGTAATTAAATCGCCAATGGTAACCGGGAAAACTTGGTTCGGGTCAACCACTTTAATCAATGCCAAATCAAAGGTTTGATTGAGCGGTAAAATTGCCGGGTCTTCATCATCTTCACTTTGGTCGCCATCATCATTATCCGGATCAGAATCTATGTCTTCCGGTGGGTCGTTGGTTGGGTCTTCATCATCATCGGCATCAGTAATTTGGGCAGAGTTCTCAATGGAATCTCCCATAAAATCAGGGTCAATGGTAAAGGTTATATCAACTGTAATGGATGCTCCCGGGGCTAATGGTCCGGCAATCGGAACATTTAAATCGGCAACACCGGCAAGGTCTGTCCAATCGGCATCATTTAAAATTAAACCTGTTGGAATATTATCGCCCAAGTCAATGGCATAAGCATCTACATTACCTTGGTTGGTTACGGTTAAGGTATAGGTTACATCATCGCCCGGAGCAACGGGTAAAATGGTCGTTGTTGAAATCGCCTTATCTAAAGCCAAATCAAATACATCTACAAAAATATCTGCCGGGTCGTGGTCATCTTCGTCATCGTTGGTATTGTCGGTAACGTCATCTTCAAAAGGACCATCGTTATTTGGGTCATCATCCGGTGTGCTGTCTCCATCTGTTGGTGGGTCATTATTTGGGTCGATATCATCATCGGCTTCTGAAATTTCTGCGAAGTTTTGCAAATCGCCTCCCGCAAAGTTCGGGTCAATTTGTAGTTGCAAAGCAATTTGGGTTGATGCGCCCGGTGCTAATGGTCCGGCAAAAGTGGTAAATATTTCTGTACCTGCTCCTGCTGTCCAATTTGGGTCTACATTTATTAATCCCGCTGGCACGTAATCTACCACCTGAATATTAAAAGCGTCAATAGTACCCTGGTTAAAAATGGTGACTAAATAGTTCACAATATCGCCCGGATAAACTGGAAAGGTTTGTCCCGGATTCACTTCTTTTATCAAAGCCAAATCGAAACAAGCCGGTAAAATTTCTATTACACATTCTACTGTACATGCATTGGCATCTCTCGTAATAACCGTGTACATGCCTGGTATTAAACCTGCAAATACATTACTATTTTGGTAAGATGCACCAGCATCAATACTATATTGGTAAGGCAAAGTTCCGCCTGTATTGGTAATGGTTATGCTACCATCTGATAAAATACAAGTTTCATCTGTTGTCGTGAAATCACAAGTCAATAAATCCGGCTCGCTTACACTTGCTTCACATTCAACGAAACAATTTGGCGAATCTGCATTTCTTGTAATGATGACATAATCACCTGCAGTTAAGTCTGTAAAAGTGCCAGATGCCTGATAAGTAAAACCACCATCAATACTATATTCATAAGTACCGGTTCCTGCTGCTCCGCTAACTGTAATAGTTCCATCTGCGCTTTCAAAACATAAAGCATTGGTCACATTGGTAATGGAACAAGTTGGAAATGGTGGTTCTGTAATTTCGGCATCGCAAGTGCTCATACAATTATTGGCATCTATAATAGTTACCGTATAAGTACCTACTGCCAAAGCTGTAAATATGTTATTACTTTGGTAAGATGCGCCATTTATACTATACTGATAGGGAGGCGTACCTCCTACACCTTGTACTGTAATAATACCATCAGGTGTATCACAATTGGTAGAATTGGTTGGCGTAGCTAAACAAGTTAAAGCCGGTGGTTCAGCCACCGTAATGGTACATTGTGTTAAACAATCTTGTGCATCTTGAACCATTACACTATGTGTACCTGCCGGAATGTTGAATACATCTGCCGGCTGATACGGTGCGCCATTTAAACTATATAAATAAGGAGTAGTGCCCCCACTAACTGCAACTGCTATTAATCCATCATCTAACCCAAAACAAGTTGGTTCTATGGCTGTCAGCGTACAAATTAATTCTTCTGGCTCACCTACTACATAACTAAATGGCGTGGTACAACCAAACTCATCGGTGGCTTCTAAATTATAAATGCCTGCTGCTAAATCTATTAAATCTTCGGTATCGTTATCCGGGTTTTCAAAGCCATCGTTATCCCAATCGAAAGTAATATCCTGATTGCCTCCTATTACACTTACATCAATACTACCGCCGGTGCCTGCATTACAATCGGCATCCATAATATCAGCCGTTAATACTAAGTTAGGAATTACATCTACCTGTGTAAAACATTCGGCGGTAAAACCGAATTGGTCGGTAATTACAACTACGTACACACCGCCCACTGCCGGAGTAACCACCGGATTTTGAAGGGAACTGGTAAAACCACCGGGACCTGTCCAAGACCAACTTGCTGCATCGCCTGCACTTTCTGTTAACGTTACTGGTGCATCGGTACAAACCGGACCTGAGTTGCTTATTTCACATTCGGGTTGCACTACCGGAATAACTGCCGGGTCGTGGTCATCTTCATCGCCATTGGTATTATCGGTTACATCATCAGAAACCGGACCATCATTTCCATCGTTGTCATCGGGTGTGCTGTCACCATCGGTTGGAGGTGTGTTGGTTGGGTCGGTATCATCATCTGCGTCTGAAATTTCAGCAAAGTTTTGGTATTGACCATTTGCCGGAAGCTCATCTACCGTTAAGGTGATACTAACAATTTCGCAAGCTGTTGGAGGGAGTGCACCTGCAATTGTATTATATGCATAGCCATTGGCATTTAATAAAGTCCATGCCGGATCATTTAAACTCATACCGGTTGGAATGTAATCTACTACTTCAATATTAAAAGCATCAATTGTACCTTGGTTACATACCTCAATATCATATGTAACTGAACTGCCTACTGTAACCGGAATAGATTGTATGGGAGATAACACTTTTGTTAAAGCCAAATCAAAACAATCCGGTAAAATTTCTGCTATACAATCTGCCTGACAACCATTGGCATCTTGTGTGGTAATGGTATAAATACCTGGTGCTAAACCCGTAAATACATTAGCTGTTTGGAAAGCCCCTCCATCAATACTATATTGGTAAGGTAGCGAACCTTCTATACCCATTGCGGTTATGGTGCCATCATTTAAGAGACAAGTTTCATCGGTTGCGGCTACTTCACAAGTTAATTCTAAAGGTTCGTTTATGATGGCTTCGCATTCTACTACACAAGTTTGCGAGCCTGCATTCCGGGTTAATATTACATAAGTGCCTGCAAGCAAGCCGGCAAAAGAACCCGAACCTTGCCAGCTTGCTCCGGCATCTATACTAAATTCATAAGTTCCGCTACCCTCGCTGGCAGAAACCGTAATTGTTCCATCGGCATTGCCACTACATAAAGCATCTGTTGTAACATCAATATTACATATTGGAAATTGAGGAATATTTATAGTTGCTGAACATTCCGTTTCACAAGCATTGGCATCTACAACGGTTACCGTGTAGGAGCCATCTAATAATCCTGTAAAAGTATCAGCCGCCTGAAGGGTAAAGCCCCCATCTATACTATATTGATATGGCGGAGTGCCACCTCTTACTCTAACGGCAAGCTCTCCATCAATTAAATCGCAATCACTTACATCCGTTGGGTCAACTAAACATTGTAATTGTTCTGGTTCACCAATTGTAATGGTGCAGGTTGTTCGGCAACCTTCGCTATCTTGTACTACAACGGTATGTGTTCCGGCAGGCACGTTAAATGTATTGCCCGGCAAGAAAGCTCCTCCATTAAAACTATATTCATAAAATGGTGTTCCTCCTGTTGCCGTAACAGTTAATAAACCATCTGATTCGCCTAAGCAAGAAGGTTCTGTACCAACAACTGTACAAGTTAACTCTGGTGGCGCACCTACTTGATAAGTACCCATCGTCATACAGCCATTGAGGTCTGTAATTTCAACGGTATATTGCCCGGCAACTAAACCGGTTTGGTCTTCAAAATCATTATCCGGATTTTCTAAACCATCAATATCCCAATCGTAGGTATATGGCGCATCCCCACCAATTACTAAAATATCTATACTACCTTCATTGCCATCGGAACATAAAGCATCATTTATAATGGCATTAACAAATAATTGTGGGATTACATCTACCTGAGTTACACAGGTAACCTGGAAACCATTAACGTCGGTTGCAACTACTTGGTAAACTCCACCTACGGCAGGACTTACAATTGGATTTTGAGCGGTACTGGTAAAACCACCGGGGCCTGTCCAAGACCAAGAAACGGCATCACCAAAATCTTCAAATAATTGAACCGGATCGTTAAAACAAACCGGACCATTATTACTCACCTCACACATCGGTTGAACTACCGGAATAATTGCCGGGTCGTGGTCGTCTTCATCACCATTAGTATTATTGGTATCGTCATCAGTTACGGGTCCGTCGTT
>CALHDG010000177.1 GCA_938023075.1 uncultured Chitinophagales bacterium | reverse complement strand
TATTTAAATACCGTTACCCAAGAAGCCTTATACGGCGGCGAAACCATTGAGGAAGCGGCAAAGTTATTTGTGGACATTTTAGAAGGCAAAGGAACAGACGCTCAAAAAAATGTGGTGATTGCCAATGCAGCGGTTTCTATTCATTGTGTTCATCCTGATAAAGATTTGGAAGATTGTTTGTTGTTGGCAGGTGAGAGCTTGGAGAGTGGACGGGCTTTTGAGGTTTTTGGGGGGTTGGTTGGTTAGTTTAAGACGCTGAAATCATCCTTCTCAATTTATACAATGTTACAAAATTTGCATAATGTTACCTGATTAGCTAACTTTGTATTGAATTTAATTGTTGACAGACTTGAGTGAATTCAAAAGAAAAATTGAAATTTATAAAAATCACTTCTGGGATTTTTATAATAAACAGGACAAAAAAGTACAAGACAAAATTGACTGGGTTGTTACAATGGTTCAAACAACCAAAATTGTTCCTGATAAGTTTTTAAAACGTTTAACTAATACAGATGGACTTTGGGAACTACGAGTTTCTGCCAACAATGGGATATTTAGAATCTTCTGTTTTTTTGACGAAGGTAATTTAGTTCTTCTTCTAAACGGATTTCAAAAGAAAACGCAAAAGACACCTAAATCGGAAATAAAACGAGCAGAACGACTAAAAAAAGAATATTATGAAAACAAAAAATAACTTTAAGAATTGGGACGACCATTTGGATGCTAAATACGGAAAAAAAGGAACGGCAAGCAGAGAAAAATTTCATGAAGAATTGGAGGCTTTTAAAATTGGTGTTTTAATTCAAGAAGCCAGAAAGCGTAAAAACCTTACTCAACAGCAACTTGCCGACAAGGTTGGAACAACTAAAAGTTATATTTCCAGAATTGAAAATAACGCCAGTGATATTCGACTTTCAACACTTATGAGAATAATTAGAGAAGGATTAGGCGGAAGTTTGAAATTATTGCTAAAGGTTTAGTTAACAACGAGGGCGAAAAGTGATGCATCCGAAAGACTTGTATTTAAATACCGTTACCCAAGAAACCTTATACGGCGGCGAAACCATTGAGGAGGCGGCGAAATTATTCATAGATATTTTAGAAGGTAAAGGAACGGACGCTCAAAAAAATGTGGTGATTGCCAATGCCGCGGTTTCTATTCATTGTGTTCAGCAGGATAAAGATTTGGAAGATTGTTTGTTGCTGGCAGGCGAGAGTTTGGAGAGTGGAAGGGCTTATAAGGTTTTTGGGGGCTTGGTTGGTTAGGTTTTTTGATTTGGCTAATTTCTAAGCACATGCTTTTAGATTACTGTAGCTGTTTGTTTGATGCCTTACCAACCTTATAAATTAAAAATAAAATGGTAAATATACCGAATTTGTGTAGATATATAAACCTTAGCATCAATAATAAAAATGAATAATTACAGCTATAAAAATCTCATAGTGAGTGGAAAACATGATGTTTTATTTACTCAACTTTTGAAGGAATACGGTAGTAATCTTCAAATATATTTATTGAAAAGTAGATTAAACGAGATAAAGAAGCAGAAAAATAGAGGAACTATAAAGAATGATGATTATTTAAGGGAACTCAACAAAATAAATGAATCAATACTTTGTTTTCTTGATTCACCTAAAAGATATTTTCTAAATTTTAAATACTTGGTTATTGGAACTATAATTATCATTATTAGCATTGCAACCTTTTTATATGTAAATTACCAAGCAAAATTAATTTCTAACGAATTGTTTGGTCAAATAATTCTTCAAAATGGAGAATATCTTAGGAATGCAAGCTTCCAAATTTTTAATGGGAATGGAAAAAATATTTCAGAAGGGAAACCATTACTAATTGACTCAGAAGGATTTTACATGATTTTCCTAAAAAGGAATATTAGGTATGGGGATTATTTGATAATATACAGTGAAGATTGTCTTGGTAAGAAAGTAAAAATAAAATTTGAAAAAGAAACACAAACCTTTTTAAAGGATAGTCTTCGACACTTCAAACATGTAGTGAATTGTTAAATTTATGAGATATATTATTTTTATATGCTTTTTAAATTTGGAGTTTATATCCTTTGCTCAAATTGTCAAGATTGAAGGTGAAATTCCTGAAAAAGTAGAAGCTCAAGATCTTGATTTTAAACTTTCAATTTTTTCGATTGACGATATATTAACCGTAGATTTCAGTGAAAATTTGCTTATTGACGGAAACTCTTTTTCTACCACAGGCATATTAAGAAACAAATCAAATCATATTATGATAAGCATTGAGGTTGAAGGATACGAAGAATATTTAAAAAACCTTCCTTATTTAAAATATAAAAATGATACAGCCTTAATAAAAATTGGTAAGCTTGACTTAATTCCAAAATACTTACCTAAAATAGCTTTATTAAGAAAAATTAAACCTAAACAGATTGCATATGAAGTAATAATTGAAAATCCGCAATTAATAGATTTTACAATTATTGAAGCAAAGGTTTCGGCTTTCATGACTGCTGGAAATAAATTCCAAGGTTATTCAAGAGACTTTATTGTAACAACTTTTGAAATTCATGATACAATAGAAAAAGTGAGTAAATTAGGTGACTCTTCCACAAATGTAATTATGTCATATGCTAACACAAATGATAAATCAGGTTTTAAGGTGCCTTTCAAGGGGGTTTTAGAAGAATCAACAAATCCTGATATGTATAAATATTCTTTGAGATTAAATATTCCTATGAATTTATCATTAGTTGAAAAGAAAAATAAGTTTCAATTGATTTTTCCAAAAGATTTTGTAATCAAAAGGATAAGTTATAGTATTGACCCCATAGATTTCAGATTAAATGAAGATAGCTTGCCACCTGAAAGTAACAAAATAACAAAAAAAGGTATTCCTGATTTTAAAGGTGTTTCATTAAGTTTTAAATTATCTCCATATGGTACTATTGAATGTCAATATCCTCCTATAGATGAATAAATACAACTGCCATAGAGAAGACGGCTCAGCCCTTAACTCACTCTCTGCGAGATTACAAAATTTGTAGGATTATTAAGCGAATATAAATTTACATTTTTAGTGTTCCACTCTCGGCAAAATTTGTAATCTCGCCGCATCTTTTAAATTTAAAAGTATACCAGCATTTGCAATGCGATTCAATTAAGCAAATCTATATGGATAACACCCATTTCGTTGCAATAGTTGGGCGCAATGAATACACATAGTCTTTTAGTTAGGGCAAGATCTCTCATTTCATTCGAGATTACAGGAATTTTCAACTTTCATTTTTTTGTTAGTTGACTTGCGAAACGTGAGTAAAATATAATAACTTTACACCAATATTTCAAAACAAAGAAATCTTTCAAAATGAAATTAACAGCACTTATTGAAAAGTCGGATGACGGTTGGTTTGTTGGACAATTAGAGGAATTCCCAGCAATTTTATCTCAGGGAAAAACTATTGAGGAGTTAAAATTCAACTTAAAAGATGCTTTAAACTTATTATTAGACTCAAACCACCTAAGTGTTTTGCCTCACCTAAAGAAAAACTGAAGCTCATAAAAAAATCGTAAATTTATAGAACTTAAATTTAACAAAGATGGTAGAATTTAAAATACAATTAGAGGAAAGTGTTGTACAGCAATTTGGTTATAAAGAAGTAGAAAGCTACGTACAAGACTTTGTAAATAAATTATTACTTAAGGCGGCAGCACAAGACGTTTTGGAAGACCTAAAAACTATCGACTTGCAAAATGATAAAGAATGGCAAACGGCACGTCATTTGGCTTGGGAGCAGGAAAAACATAAATATGTTGTTTCAGAATGACTGACTTCGTAACAGATGCCAATGTGTTAATGAGCATCCTCATAAGTGGTAAAGCCGGCTATCGACCGATTTTATCTATCTACAATTTTATTTTTCCTGATTTTGCACTTGTAGAAATAGAGAAATACAAAGATATTTTAAAGGACAAAACAAAAATGTCTGAAACACAATTTGCTAAATGGACTTACTTTGTTTTTGCTAATATAACAGTTCTGCCCCAGTACGTTTTGGAACAGGATGTTTTGGCGAAATCTGAACGATTACTTGCAAAGATTGACTTGAAAGATATTAGTTATGTTGCTTTGGCAATGCAATTAGACTTACCTCTTTTAACAAGGGATAAACCTTTATACAAAGGGCTGAAAAAACAAGGCTTTAGAAAAGTAATATTATTCGATGACTTTTTGAGAAGCCTTTAACGCATAGAAAAGTGGAGTTCCATTATCTGCAATATCAAATAAACATTTGTCCAGAAATGTTTGTATATTGAAGTTTATATGGTTATCAAATACATTTAAAAAATCTATTGATATGTCAGAACTCAGCAATTATCCATTATCAAATATACAATTAGAATTGTTACAACTTTTTTCAAGAGATTTAGAGGAAAGGGATATTATAGAAATCAAACAATTGATAGTTAATTATTTATCAAGCAAACTAAATAAACAGACAACCAAAGTTTGGGATGAAAAAAACCTTACCGATGATGACATGGATAGATTATTAAATACGCATTTAAGAACACCTTACAAGGATTAATAAAGTTAATTTCAGCAATTGAAAGTTGTATTAGATACTAACATTTTGATGGTATCCGTATCCATAAAATCTAAGTATTACTGGGTATTTGAGGCTTTTCTTAAAAAGGAGTATGATTTGTGTGTTACAACAGATATTTTGATGGAATACGAAGAGATTATTGCCATTCATATGGGGAAAGAGGTGGCTTATACGATACTTTAGATTATTGAAAAATCGTCCAACGTAACTTACATTACGAATTACTTTAAATGGCGATTGATAAAGGAAGACCTTGATGATAATAAATTTGCAGACTGTGCTGTTTCGGCAAATGCTTCATACATTGTAACTCACGACAAACACTACCATATTTTAGAGCATGTAGATTTTCCAAAAATTCACATAATTAACATCCATCAACTAAAAGAAATACTGGAAGAACATAGAAAAAGAAAAAGTACCTAACAACTAAGGCTTGGTTGGTTTGGAATGACCAACACCTCACAATACCTACTTTCAGGTAATTACAATAGCGTATTAAAACGTATGCTATAATGAATTAACATTACATCAAAATTTCAAAACAAAGAAATCTTTCAAAATGAAATTAACAGCACTTATTGAAAAGTCGGATGACGGTTGGTTTGTTGGACGATTAGAGGAATTTCGAGCAATTTTATCTCAAGGGAAAAACTATTGAGGAGTTAAAATTCAACCTAAAAGATGCTTTAAACTTATTATTAGATTTAAACCGGCAAAGTATTGAGTTTGAAAATGAGGGAAAAGAAATGGTTAGTTTCAAAAAAATAGGCGTATTAAAAATTGCCACCTAAGTCGTTTTTCAACTTACTTATTCAACGACCATACAAATTGAGCATCTCTTCTTTTAATTAACCATTCATTTTTATTTAAGCTGATTTCCTCTTCTATAGAATACACTCTAAGCGTAAAACATTTGATGTCAGGCATACCAAGCGCTAAATATAATTCAAAATTAGTCTTCAATTTATTGATGGCGGTGTGATTGCCATAGCCCATTAACCGGTCGTTTTTCCAAACTGCCAGCGACTTATTTTCATCATCAACCAAACCAAAAAATATTTCATCGTTACTATCTTTAAACAATTCAAATTGTGGTTCGGTTATTCCCAAAAAGGAGCTTATCCCCACTATTTTTGAAGCGGCTTTTCTTTTATCAGTTGGCTTTTTGTTCCATGTTATGCCCCACCAAAAAGGCTGCTCAAAAGTAAGTTGGTCTTTTAAACTATCCCAAATTGATAAGGATTCTAATTGTAAAGGGTCTAATTCTGACATATCATATTGACCTTTTAAAGGAACAAATGCACATAAACTATGATGAGTTGACTCTAAATAATTTTCTTTTTTTGTTAACAATAGCAGACTATCCCAAAGTCCTTTATTTTTGAGTACCATTAGTAATTGTCCATTTTGTTTTAATTGTTTTTGAATAATACGAGGGATATCATAGGCACCCACCGTAAACATAATTTTATCAAAGGTTTCGTTATAATGTTTTATCGCTCCATCTCCTTCTAACACCGTAATATTATCAATACCTTGTGTTTTGAATTTTGATTTGGCACGAGTTACTAATTCCGAAATTATATCAATAGAATAGACATGACCTTGTGCCCCAACTAATTTACTCATCATTGCCGCATTCCAGCCACTTGCCGTTCCAATTTCTAAAATTTTTTGCCCTGCTTCAATATCCAATTTAATCAACATGCTGAGCACTAGAGATGGCTGCGAAATAGAAGAAATCAAATGCTCCTCTTTATCCATTATTAGCGGTATAGAACGGTCTTCGTATAAATATGATAGATATTCTGTTATATTTTTTTCAGATAATTCAATTTCCTCTATCGTTCCATCTTCATTTTTTTTTAAAAATTTATCGGCAAATTGATGTCTAGGCGTATTTAAAAATGCCTTTTCTATGCTTTCAGGAATATCTCCAATGGTTGATTTGATATTTTCTAATAATTCTAATAATTGTTTTCCAGCTTGCATATTTAATATTTTTACTCCCCTCTAACCACTTTTTAAATCACTTATTTTTAACCGGTTTACGATAGCTTTTTTGGAATATCGAATAGCCAAATGTAACAAAATTTTCCGATTAGAAAACGGTTCAAAAAAAGTGATAGTACTTTTGGCGATAAGCATTTGCCGGTTAATGCAGTAGAATAGTTGCAGATTACAAACACTTTCAAAATAATATAAGATTTTATACAATAGATACTTTTCTCCATTATTTGTATAAACAAAAACCATCAAACACAAGTCTTTTTACTTGCCTATTAAATTGAACACCAGGTTTCGTTATGGATATATAAATCGTTAACATCAACAAAAAAACTTGCATTGCAATATAAAAAACACGTATTTTTGGTTACAAAAGAAAAAAGAAAATTAGCATCCGAAAATCTCCTCAGATGTCACTTCATTATGTTGATGTCCTGAACCATTGAATAATATCGTTTTTTGACTGTAGATATAATCAACGACCTTTCTAATTCCAATCCTTCAATATTAATAATTTGATTAAATTGACGCAAGTGCTTATCTCCCCAAATGCTTATATCAACAAGTATTGACGACAATACAATCGTCTTCTCAGTATGTAGGTAAATATTTAGACGAGTACGAGGCGGAGTTTAGCAGGCAAAGCAAAAGCTATGGCTGAACCCAGAAAATTCACAGCTAAAACCATTACTTTCGTAAATTGAATATGCTTTTTTTTGATGGTAAAGATGACACCTGTTCAAAAAAGATGTCACCCTTGCCCTGTCATAGTTTCTAACTGAAAACTCTGATGAATTTGTTTTATGTGGCACTTTATTTTACTAGAAGTTAAGAGCGCTAATAATGTAGAAGTGGTCGTCAACAACAATGCTTCATTACAATATGATAACTTTTCTGACATATATTTTTTTATTTATCTAAATATCTATATATTTACATACGTTTTTAAAATTTAGCAGCATTATGACATTACAAATTAAATCAATAGATCAATACCATGAAGTTTATAAAAAAAGTGTAACCGACCCAGAAGGCTTTTGGGCAGAGCAAGCTGAAACCTTTACCTGGCGAAAAAAGTGGGATAAAGTGTTAGAATGGGAGTTTGATTCGCCCAGCGTAAAATGGTTTTTAGGAGGTAAGTTAAACATTACCGAAAATTGTTTAGATCGCCATTTAGAAACCAGAGGCGACCAAACCGCCATTATTTGGGAACCTAATGACCCTAGTGAAGCCGTTAAAACCTACACCTATAAACAACTGCACAAAGAGGTTTGTCGCTTTGCCAATGTGTTAAAGAAAAATGGCGTTCAAAAAGGCGACCGGATTTGTTTTTACTTACCCATGATACCCGAAATGGCAATTGCAGTTTTGGCATGTGCCCGAATTGGAGCGATTCATTCTGTCGTGTTTGCCGGCTTTTCTGCCTCTGCACTTGCCGATAGAATTAATGATGCCAGTTGCAAAATGGTACTCTGTTCCGATGGTAATTACAGAGGTGCAAAAACAGTACCAGTAAAAGCAGTAGTTGATGAAGCATGCAAAAGCACTCCGTCGGTTGAAACGGTATTAATGTATAAAAGAACCGAAACCAAAGTTGAATGGGTGGAAGGCAGAGATAAAGTATGGCAAGATGAATTAGAAGGAGTGTCGGATGTTTGCGAAGCCGAAGAAATGGATAGCGAAGATACCTTGTTCATTTTATACACCTCAGGTTCTACCGGAAAACCGAAAGGCGTACAACATAGCTGCGGTGGTTATATGGTGTATACCACATTTACGTTTAAAAATGTATTTCAATATAACGAAGGCGACATTTATTGGTGTACAGCTGATGTGGGTTGGATAACCGGACATTCGTATATTGTTTACGGACCCTTAAGTGCCGGCGCAACTACCATTATGAGCGAAGGCATACCAACTTATCCTGATTATGGACGCTTTTGGCAAATCTGCGATAAACACAAAGTAAATATTTTTTATACCGCGCCAACTGCCATTAGAGCATTAATGGCACAAGGTTTACAGTTTGTTGAACCCTATAGTTTAAGTACTTTAAAGGTGCTCGGCACAGTTGGCGAACCCATAAATGAAGAAGCTTGGAGGTGGTATAAAAAACACATTGGAAAAGATAAATGCCCCATAGTAGACACTTGGTGGCAAACTGAAACCGGTGGCATTATGATCAGTTCGCTGGCAGGCGTAACACCAGAAAAACCAACCTTTGCAACCTTGCCCATGCCCGGCATTCAACCCGTTTTATTGAATGCCGAAGGTACTGAAATTGAAGGCAATGATGTTGAAGGATTTCTATGTGTAAAGTTTCCGTGGCCCAGTATGATTAGAACAACCTGGGGCGATCACGAACGTTGTCGCAGTGTTTACTTCAATCGTTTTAAAGGTAAATATTTTACGGGCGATGGTTGCCGCAGAGATGAAAATGGTATGTATCGTATTATTGGCAGAGTAGATGATGTGATTATTGTGTCTGGTCATAATTTGGGCACTGCCGAAGTAGAAAATGGAATCAACTCCCATCCCAATGTGGTTGAAAGTGCAGTCGTTGGATTTCCTCATCAAATTAAAGGCAATGCTATTTATGCTTATGTTATTATGGATGGTGTTGTGGAAGATGAAGCCAAAACCCGTCAGGAAATTTTGGAGGTAGTGAGCAAAGAAGTTGGACCGATTGCAAAACCGGAAAAAATTCAATTTGTACCGGGCTTGCCGAAAACACGATCAGGTAAAATTATGCGGCGTATTTTGCGCAAAATTGCCGCTGGAGAGAAAGACAATTTTGGCGATATCTCTACCCTACTCAATCCAGAAATTGTAGAAGCAGTTAAAGAAGGTGCATTGGGTTAACAAGTATACACGTAGAATTATTGGTCAATTTTATATAGAAGATTACGACAAGTTTATCTAAACCATAAAGTAGTTGACACTTTCTTTTTGATTTTTTTGAAGCGAACCATTTAGCTTTATAAGAACACCCCTCCCGCTTTCCGCTCAAATGCCTTGCAAACGCTACAAAAAGCCAACGCTGCAAAAGGCATAACCGCTACAATCGGGGCTATATTGGTCAATTCGCTCCTTCGTTAGCTGACTATTTTTTGTGCGTTACAAACGCACTTCTCAGGCATCCTCGTTGCAAACGAGGATGAGTTAGGGGGAAAAAGCCTATCGGGCAGAAATAGAGTATACGCCATTTAAAGGAGCAACTGCTCAGCGACACGGCATAAAACAAAAAGATTTATCAACCTACCGTTTAGTAGTGACCAAACAAGCCAGAAAAGATAGACAGATAGACATT
>CALHDG010000176.1 GCA_938023075.1 uncultured Chitinophagales bacterium | reverse complement strand
GTTGCTTCCCCCAAAGCAGTGCTCTCTTCCGCTTTTACAACCACCGCAAAGATGAAGAAATAATTTTTTAACCAGAATGGCGTTATTAACAAACAATGAAGCGTGCAGCGATTTTCTGTCAACCTTTTTTATGAGACTTTAACTATACCTGTCATTCCCGCACCTACTGCCGCTACTACCGATTTCACGATTTGTGAGGGCGATGCTATCCCCGATTTTGAAGTAGATGAAACTACAACGGGAGGAGGACAATCCACTTATCAAATTGACGATGGAAGTTCAGAGGATGAAATTAACACCACTATAGTATCATGGGGTAATATGTTTCCAATTAATACTGCTGATTGTGATAATGGTTGTTCGGTTGTGGGTTTTGATGTAGGCTTCGGAAAGGATAATAACCCCGCTAATGGACCCTCCATAGCCGGTACTACAGCAACTTGGATTATATATACCGATGACGATGGAAACCCGACAGCCGGCTTGAGCGCCCCCTTAGCAACAGGAACACATACTATTGTCAATAGTGATTTTACAGCCAACGGCATGATCGATAATATATCCATAGCCAATATTGACATCTGTTCAACAATAGCTACAAATCCTTTTCTGTTTATTTCTTTATCATATACTGATAATATTGGAACAGTAGATGTGACTGCAATAGATCAAAGTTCATCCAATGGTCAATCATGGATTGTCAGTGCACCTAATGGTACTCAGGCAGATTGGGCAGGCGGTGTTAATAATCCATTTGGGGGCAATTGGATAATTAGAGCTAATCTTGATTGCCAAGCCCCTTGCATCACCAACTGGTTTGATGCCCCCACCGCAGGCACTATGGTAGGTACAGGCACGACCTTCAATTCTAATGGTGCAACAGGTGAAGAAGCCACTACTGTAGATACCAATACACCCGGTATATATACCTTCTATGCCGAAGCGGATTGTGAGGGTTGTGTGAGTGAAACCCGAACGCCCTTTACCTTAAGCATTGAATCTGCTGACCCGGCATTTACCTGCCCAACTGCTATGATAAATATTTGCCAAGATGCTTTAATAATTGATTTAAACCCGCTTGATAATGATAACAATGCGGGGGCAACCGGTATGTTTTCCGGTTCGGGCACTCCATTTGTAATTGGCAACCAAAACCCGGGTATGGGTGCACAAATTGATTTAACTAATGCCATACTTGGTGTTACTTATACTTTAGAATATACTGTTACACCAACAATTTGTCCAGCAGTAACTACTACTACCGGTTGTAGTTTTTCTACTTTTAAAAGTTGTGCTGCCAGTGGAGGAAGTTTTCCAAGTGGCAATTAAGCTTAAAGTTTAACATAAATATTTAAAACCCTTTTCTCTTTTATGGATGAGATTGATAAAAATTAATTTTTTCGTAGTAAGAAGTTCGCACATCAAATGGTGTGTGGGCTTTTTTTTGTTTTAAATTTCAAATTCGTACAACAACTGTAAGTTCTAATAACTAATTAATAATTACAGCAAAATGTTACAAATTGCAAAGCATTTGTTACAAATGTGCAAGCGCAATTGTACAAATTACACTTGTTTTGAACTTGACTTGTATAATCCTGCATTATAAATTATCCAAAGAAGAGAAAACAGCTGCCTTTGAACATCATATGTGGACTTTGATTTGGATAATTTTTTTGAATACAACGCCTTTTAAAGAATTAAAGTGAATTTAAGTAAGCAAACCAATGAGTTGAATCTTTTTGATAATGAATATATAGAGTTAAAAGCGTTCCTATTCTATTGCAATAACATTATTGAATAATTACATACATAAAGTTCGAGTTAATCAATTTTTGATTTCGAATTTAAAAAAGCATTTATTGCCTAAAAGAAAAAATATTATCCTGCAAGTTACAAATTGCAAAGCATTTGTTACAAACGTGATAGTTCATTTTTCAGAATACATCTTTATTTGTTGTTCAGCAATTAAATTTTTTATCATAAAACTCTGTTAAATGATTTTACAAGATTCACATATAACAACAACCCAACCCAAAGATGATTTTTTAATTAGCCAAATTGTATCTTCAAAAGATTATACTTGTATTGAAGCATTATATAATCGATATTCAAGAAAAGTCTATTGTAAGTGTTTAAGTATGGTAAAATATAGCTCTTTAGCCGAAGATTTAATGCACGATATTTTTATTAAAACCGTACTTAATCTTTCAAAATTTAAAGGTAAATCAAAATTTTCTACATGGCTTTTCTCAATTACCTACAACCATTGTATGGACTGCATTAGAAAACACAGAAGAATAAATATTGTTGAACTATCTGAAGAAGAATGTGAAATTGAAGACTATAAAAGTAACTCAATTGATTTTCAGATTAAGCAAATGATGGAATTGCTGGAAATGCTAAAATCTCATGAAAAATTGATTTTGCAAATGAAGTATCAATATGGGTTATCCATAAAAGAAATCCAAAAGATATTAAATGTTTCTGAAAGTGCCATAAAAATGCGACTTTCTAGAGCTAAAGAAAAAGTAAGGGTTTTATATAAGTCAACTTATAAAGAATGCCTGTAAAAAGTAATTATTTTGGGAAGTGTACCCAGCACTTGAAAGGCTTATATTGAAAACTATTATTCATTGAATAAATTAGGAAATACTTATATAGCTTAGTTTAAAAAGATTTTTGAATATGATTGATGTTGGACGGTTCAACTATTTATGCAAAATTATATTTTATATTTATTTGATTATAAGTTAGTTACATTACGTGTTACAAATTGTGAAGCATTTGTTACAAAAGCGCAAACAGTTTACAACATATTATACTTATTTAGCCTTATCAATTTGTTTAGGTATTAAATACTGGTTTATCAAACGGAAACAATTACCCAGAGAAAAGTAAGCAAATCATAACTTAACTTCTGGCAGACTTGGATTTGGGTAGTTGTTTTTTGTAAAGGTATAACAGATATGCTTAAAAAAGATCCGAAAATTAAATAAAATAAAAATACCAATATGTTGAAAAATTTAGCAAAAGTAGGTTGCTATTACGTGTTACACATGAGCGAACGTCGTATGAAAAGTTAGGCTTATTTAAACAATTCATTTTGTCTATCATAAATAACAATTGCCTGGAGATGAGTAATCAAATATAATATCACATTTTGTAGACTGGATTTGGGTGATTGTTTTTAAAGCTAAACAAAAAATGATTATGCAAACGATTTGACTGATTGTAATTTGCCTATTAATTTCATTACAAATAGTTGAATGTTTATGTGTTCAAACCCATAAAACATTATATTGATGAGCCTTGGAAAATCAATCTGTCAATTACAATGCTTGTTACAAATTGCATAGCATTGTTTACAAATATACAACTACCATAGTTACCCGATTTTTGTAATACTAATTGGTTTATTAAACAGGAACAATTGCTCGAAGAAGAGAAAACCTAACCATAATTTGATACCTCCTGTTGACTTGGATTTGGGTGATTGTTTTTTAATACTATCATTATTGCACAGAAATTCAACGTTAGTTCTGTATTAGTTTTTACTACGGAAAAAATAAACTTTAATACTGCCAATCTTTTATATGATTATTTAAACCATAAAATTTTAACAAGAATTATTTTTCTATAAATAAAGACGAGAAAAAAACATTTGATTTTACCTATATATATGGAGAAGGCAAAAAAACAAAAGCGTGTATTCAAGGATACTTATATTTATTAGGTCAATTATTATACAATTAGCCCACTTGTTACAAATTGCAAAGCATTTGTTACAAATAGACAAGCCGGACTAAACGAAATATCCTTTTTTAGTGCCGAAAGATTAATTAATTTAAAAAAATGATGTAGTATTTATTAACGACTTAATCAACAATATGAAAATTGCATACATACAAGGTCCGTTTCCGCGCTTATGCGAAACCTATTTGTTAGACCAAATTGTCAACTTAATTCAATCGGGTCACCAGGTAGATATTATTGCCTCGCACCGGTCCGGCCATCCTAAACTACATCCCGATATTGAACGGTTCAATTTAGAAGCCGGTGCCCGCTATATGCATTTACCCGAAACCAGAGGCTGGCAAATACTTAAAGCCATTTGGTTGGTTCTTACCAATTTTCATAAAGCTCCAGGCAGTATTGCCAAAAGTTTAAATTTTGCGGGCTACCAATGTCCAAGTGTTGATGTTTATTTAAGAGTGATTTATGCAACCATTATGTTAATCAATTCCAACAGAAGTGATTACGACATCATCCATTGCCAAATGGCTATACTGGTTTAATGGCGGTGGCACTGCGTAAAATTGGGTTGCTGAAAGGCAAAATTTTGACCACTTTCCACGGCTCGGATGCTTATGTATATCCGCATCAATGGAAACACAATGTATTTAAAACCTTATGGGAAGAAGGAGAATTCAATTCGGTGGGCACCAGTTATATGGGTAACACAATTAAAAAGTTGGGCGCTCATCCATCAACCATTCGCTTGTTGCCTTTGGGTTTAGATTTAACCAAATTTAAATTTAAGAAAAGGGTATTAGGCGATGATAAAATTATCCGCTTAGTTTCGGTTGCGCGGTTGGTAGAAAAAAAGGGCTTGGAATATGCCATACATGCCTTTGCCAAGGTGTGCACTGTACATAAAAATTTAAAACTAAGTTATCAAATTGCAGGCGAAGGTCCTTATCGTCCTTTTCTTGAAAATTTGATTGATGAATTGGGTATGCAAGATAAGGTACGCTTATTGGGTTGGCAAGACCAACCGGAAGTAGCAAGCCTGTTGGCAGAGGCACATATATTTCTTTTCCCAAGCATAACCGCTAAAGATGGAAACAAAGAAAGCCAGGCTTTAGCGCTGCAAGAGGCACAAGCTGTAGGTTTACCGGTTGTAACTACCATACATAATGGTTTACCCGAAGGCATGTTAGATAAACAATCGGGCTTTTTGGTGCCGGAAAAAGACGTGACAGGATTGGTTGAAAAAATAGAATACTTAGTTACTCATCCTGAAGTATGGGCAACAATGGGTACAACCGGTCGTCGCTTTGTAGAAGATAAATACGAAGTGGGAATGGTTAATGAAAAATTACTGACGATTTATGATGAACTGTACAACCTGCAAAAGGAAGTTCACATACAAAATAAAAACCTAATTGAGGCAACTGCTTAGTTATCTTAAATAAACGACTAATTATTTCTCCCACCAATAGATTAGCTGAACTAATTAACGAAAAACTCATATTTTTTTAAACGAACACTTGGTTTAATTTTTTTTATACTGCTTAGGTTGATGATAGTCAGCCTAACAGTGCAACAATTAGCCGGGTGTAAAAATGATGCTATTATGTTAGATGGGACAAAACTATTTATCAATTATAAGCAATCCATACTGGAGGCTTTAACCAGGATGAACAGCCCTTATTGTCAAACTTTGATTTGTGTAGATAAAAAAAATCGTTTGAAAGGTATGATATCAGAAGGCGACATCAGGCGGGGTTTAGTAGAAGGTATAGATTTACGCGCTTCTATAAAAACGGTTATGAATGCTTCTCCGTTGTATGTAAATAAACAAGTGAGCAAAAAAGAAGCCGTCAATATAATTTCTAAACAAATTAGTGTGCTGCCTGTGGTAGATACCGATAAAGTGGTTTTGGGTTACTACTTGTTTCAGCACAAAGAAGACCCATTTACCATCCAAAATAAAACCATTACCATTTTGGGTGTAGGTTATGTGGGTTTAACGCTTGCTTTAATTTTAGCAGAGCGGGGTTTTAAAGTAAATGGCTATGATAGAAATGCAGCCTTAATTGAACAATTACAACAAAAAGAAGCACCATTTTTTGAAAAAGGCATAGACCAACTATTAGAAAAACACAGCCAAAACAGTATACATTTTACTACCAATATTACCGAAGCCAAAGCTGCCATTTATATGATTACCGTAGGCACTCCTTTATTAGATGGAGAAAAGAAACCCAATATTGAATACATTAAATCTGCCGCTACTTCAATTGGAGCGCAACTTGCCGAAGGCGATTTGGTGTTGTTGCGCTCAACCGTGCCGGTGGGCTGCACCAGGGGCATTGTGTTGCCTGCCCTCGAAGCTTCATCGGGCTTAACTTGCGGACAGGATTTTTATTTAGCCTTTGCGCCTGAAAGAACTGCCGAAGGTGTTGCCTTAACCGAATTGAAAACCAATCCGCAAATTATTGGAGCTTTCGACCCCGTTGCCTATGACTACACCAGCCGTATTTTCCAAAACTTAACTAAAACCGTAATTAATGTAGGTGGTTTGGAAAAAGCCGAATTGTGCAAGCTAATGGATAATACCTATCGCGACCATATTTTTGCCTATGCCAATAACATAGCCAATCTTGCCGAAAACCTCAACATTAATATTCATAAACTGATTAAAGCGGTTAACTATGGATATAAACGCAACCGTATTCCGAGACCCTCGCCCGGTGTTGGTGGTCCTTGCCTTTCTAAAGACCCTTATATTTTGGCTTCGGTATTTAAAAAACAAAAACTGCAAACCGATTTACTATTGGCTTGCCGCAATGTAAATGAAAAAGCACCGGTACTACTTAAAAACAAGCTGATGCAATTACTGGCAGATGCCGGTAAAGATATTAATGAAGCCAATATTTCATTAATTGGTATGGCATTTAAAGGTGAGCCGGAAACTTCTGATTTACGCGATAGTACCTCGCTATGGATGTTAGACCAAATGCCCGATAAATCGAAAGTAAGTGTGTACGACCCCATCATTAAAAAAGAAGACATACTGGCATTAGGGGTGCAGGTAAAAAGTTTAAAAGGTGCTTTTAAAAATGCAGATGCCGTAGTGATATTGAATAATCATAAAAGCTACAGCAGTATCAACCTAACTAAAATGTTGGCATTGATGAACAAACCGGCGGTGTTTATTGATACCTGGAATAATTTCAATCCACTACAAATTAAACAGCATAACGATGTATTGTATGGTGGCTTGGGTAATAATTAAATCAACTAATTTGTAAAACCTATCTTATAAAAATAATGATGGAAAAAAAGAAAGTACTGGTAACTGGCGGAACAGGTTTTATTGGTTCCAACTTAGTGCGTGGCTTGTTAAAAGAAGGCTACGAGGTTCGGGTATTTGATAATAACTACCGGGGCAAATTGACGAATATTGATGACCTCAGTAAAAAAATAACGTTTGTAAATGGCGATATTCGCATTTTTGATGATGTGTTAAAAGCAGTTGAAGATTGTCAAATTATATATCATCTTGCTTTTATTAATGGAACTGAAAATTTCTATCAACACCCCGATTTGGTGTTGGAAGTTGGACTTAAAGGACATTTAAATATAGTAGATGCCATTGCACAAACCAACACCGTTGAAACCTTTGTTTATGCAAGCAGTTCAGAAATATATCAGGTGCCCGGTCATATACCAACTACCGAAAAAATAAGAGGTATTGTGCCGGATGTGCATAACCCGCGCTACTCCTATGGTGGTTCTAAATTGATGGGCGAGTTGCTCACATTGCATTATTTAAAAACGCCAAATGTGAAGCGTATAATTTTCCGCCCGCATAATATTTACGGACCTGCAATGGGTTTTGAACATGTTATTCCACAAATAGTGAAAAAGATTGTGGATGCTTCGGATGGTTTGCGACAGCATTCGGTTAGTATTGAAATACAAGGTTCCGGTGAAGAAACCAGGGCTTTTTGTTATGTGAAAGATGCGATTAAAGGTATCATTTTATCAGCGGAACAAGGCTTAGATGGTGAAGTGTACAATGTTGGTAAACAAGAGGAAGTTAAGATTATTGATTTAGTGAGAAAAATAGGTGCAGCAATGGGCGTTCAATTAAAAATTACCCATAGCAATCTTTTAATGGGTAGCACGCCCCGCCGTTGCCCGGATGTAAGCAAGTTAAAAGCTCTTGGCTATCAACCCTATATCAGTTTAACCGAAGGCATCCGTACAACCGTTAACTGGTATCAATCGTATTACATGAAACAATTAACCAGTGTTTAGCCTATGAGTTTTAATCAATTTACGGTTGAGCAGTCTGCTGTTTTTCCAGAGGTAGTTTCGTTTACGCCCAGTGCCTTCATTGATTTTAGAGGAGCCGTTTATACCACTTATCTAAAAGATTTTTTTACCCCATATTTAAATGGAACGTGCGAATTTAAACACGATAAATTCATCTTTAATAAAAAAAATGTATTACGTGGTTTTCATGGAGATACCAAAACCTGGAAACTGGTTAGTGCCGCCTATGGCGAAATTTACCAAGTAGTTTTAGACAATCGCCCCGAATCAAAAACCTACCGGCAGTGGGAGGCTTTTAGTTTAAGTGGCAAAAACCGAAAAATGGTTTTAGTGCCGCCGCGTTTTGGCAATGCTTTTTGTATAACGAGTGAAGAAGCAGTGTATCATTACAAATTGGCATACGAAGGAGAATATGTTGATGCCCATGAACAATTTACCATAAAATGGAACGACCCTGCTTTAAACGTACACTGGCCCATTAGCAATCCGGTTTTGCAGAAAAGAGATAAAGAATAATTTGGGTGAGATATTTTTAATTATTAAACAAAAATAAATATGATAGTTGAAGAAAGAAAAATTGCACAATTAATTCCTTTTGTAGGAGAAAAAGAAAAACAATACCTGGCAGAAGCCATTGATGCTACTTGGATTACGGAAGGTCCTTTTTCAAAACGGTTACTGCAACATTTAAAGGAGTTTACTGGTGCCCGGTATGCCTTGTTAACCAACAACGGAACCTTAGGTTTATTTCTTGGCTTGCTTGCATTAGATTTGAAAGCCGGCGATGAAGTGATTGTACCCGATTTTACTTTTAATGCTTCGGGCAGCAGTATTGTTTTTGCTGGGGCAAAACCGGTAATGGTTGATGTAAACCAACATGATTACCATCTTAAAGTAGAAGATATAGAACAACTAATTACACCTCGCACCAAGGCAATTATGCCGGTGCATATGTATGGGCAATCCGCAGATATGGACCCCATTATGGCAATTGCTAAAAAGCATAACATTATGGTTTTAGAAGATGCGGCACAAGGTTACGGCGTGTATTATAAAGGTAAACATACCGGAACGATGGGCGACATTGGGGTCATTTCTTTTTTTGCAGATAAAACGGTTACCATGGGCGAAGGGGCAGTCATCTTAACCAATAATGAACAATTATATAAAAAATTGCAACTCATCAGAAATCAAGGCAGAGAACACAGCGGTACTTTTGTACATCCTGCTTTGGGTATGAATTTTAGAGTAACCGATTTGCAATGCGCAGTTGGCGTAGCGCAGATGGAAAAGTATCCATACATATTAGAACGTAAATTAGAAAACCATGCTTTGTATGAAAAACATTTATCGGGTTACGATGAAATCAAATTAATTCGTCAATTAGATTATTGTAACTACGTTCCGTTCCGCTGCTCTATTCGGGTAAAAGAGCGTGAAGCCTTAAACCAACATCTTGCTAAAGGTGGTTTGCAGTTGCGTAATTTTTTCTATCCGCTACACCGGCAACCATGTTTTGCTTATTTAAATTATGCTGAAGATGCTTTCCCCAACACCAATTCAATTTCTGCCGAAGGTATGTCTTTGCCGGTATATCCTAATTTGCCGCTTGATGATATTGAATACATCTGTCAGCGTATTTTAAGTTTTTACGGATATGTAAGTTAACCGATATGTTGTCAGAAAAAACAGTAGGAACCACTTCACTTCGCTTGAGCACTTTTGGCTTAGGGGCAACCGGTTTAGCAGGTATGTATACCCAAGTGCCTCGTACACAAGCAATGGATACTTTAGCGATGGCTTGGGAAAAAGGAGTGCGCTATTTTGATACCGCTCCTTTTTATGGCTACGGACTTGGCGAACGAAGAATGGGCGATTTTTTGCGAACTAAACCAAGAGATAGTTTTGTATTATCTACCAAAGTCGGTCGAATGTTAGCTCCTTTGCATCCTCCGCCAGAAAACAACCGCTTTTACCGGTCGGAATTACCTTTTGAACTGAAGTTTGATTATAGCTATGATGGGGCAATGCGTTCTATAGAAGATAGTTTGCAACGCTTGGGCTTGGGTAAAATTGACATTGCTCTCATACATGACATTGACCGTTTTGCGCACCAAGATGCACAAGCTGCTATTTTTAAACAAGCTATGGAAGGGGCTTATAAAGCATTGCATCAACTGCGTAGCGAAGGGCTAATTGATGCCATAGGAATTGGAGTAAATGAATGCGAAGTTTGTGTAGCTGCTTTAGAGCACGGCGACTTCGATTGTTTTTTATTGGCAGGTCGTTTTACTTTGTTAGACCAAAGTGCCTTGGCAACTTTACTACCTAAATGTGCACAACGAAAGGTGTCAATTATTAATGGTGGGGTTTTTAACTCGGGTTTATTAGCCAATTTACAGGCAGCTGAATTGAAATACGATTATGGTCATGCACCCGAAGAAAAAATTGCCAAAGCAAAAAAAATAGATGCGGTTTGTAAAAAATATGAAGTGCCACTTGCCGCCGCTGCTTTGCAATTTCCCTTATGGCATCCTGCGGTTTGCACCATTCTTTTGGGTGCGCGGTCGGCTAAAGAAGTGAGCGAAATTATGGATTGGTTGACTATAAAAATTCCTGTTGATTTATGGGAGGAATTTTTTGCCTTAGGATTAACTGATGAAAAGTAACATAATAGCAACAGGATGAATTGGAACAAAATAAAAGAAGTAATTGCTTTTGACGGCTGGCGAAAAGTTATTCAGAAAACTTATCATTTACCCGATGGGCAGCAAGCCACTTACGATATTTTGAAGGGACCGGATTATGTTACCGTAGCAGCTTTCACCACAAAAAGGGAAGCCATTATGGTAAAACAATTTAGAGCTGGTCCGGAAAAAGTGTTGGTTACTTTCCCAACCGGCAATATTGATGAAGGCGAAGATCCCTTGCAAGCAGCACTTCGCGAGTTGAGAGAAGAATCGGGCTACGAGCCAAAAACCATCATCTTTTTAAAAAAACTTTATACCGAATACCGGGCAGATTGCCAATACATTTACCTCGCCTTAGACTGTGAAAAAACAAGTGAACAAGACTTAGATAAAACTGAATTTATTGAGATGTATTTGATTTCTTTAGAAGAACTAAAACAGCTTTGTAAAGATGCAAACGATGATACCTTTAATGATATGGGACCCGCGCTTTTAGCATTAGATTATCTAAGTTCTAATAAACCAAAGCGCAACTACACAACAAAATTTAATCCCTAAAATATATCATCATTTAAAAGAAAAGACAATTAAAAAATTATAGTAATTATTCAGCGTAGAATAACAATAAATTTGGACAAAACTAGTTTTTTAGTAATTGATACCAAAAAAGCTACAAGTTCGGATAACTCAACTGCCTAAAGAATCAAGGGTTCTTATAGAGTTGGTTAACTCATTATAT
>CALHDG010000175.1 GCA_938023075.1 uncultured Chitinophagales bacterium | reverse complement strand
GGCGATGCCGACAACAACGGTACAGTTAATTTTAGAGACTTGCTCTATTGGGGAGCTGCCAATGGCAATACTGGTGTATTACGCTTTAATGCTACCACCAATTGGGTAGGGCAATCTTGTGCAGATTGGTCAGTAAACGTAAACGGGGTAAATGGCAAACATCAGGATGCAGATGGTAATGGCGTGGTTAATGCCGCCGACCGCGATGTGTTAACTCAAAATATGGGGCAAATGCACGGTTTTATTCCTTATGATGAAGTAGCCAGCACCTTTCAATTTACCCTAAATCCAGATTTAAGCGTAAATGATGGCAGCAACTTCGCTTACGACTTTTTTATAGATGATGCCGGCAACACGGTTACGGCACACGGCATCCAGGCTTCTATTTTCTTTGGTGGCTTAAGTGTAGCCAGTGCCGTAGTAGATGTCTCCGCTTCTTCTTTAAACCCACAAGAAGTGTTACAAGATTTTGACTCGGAAAGCAACACTTTGCATTTCGCCCTTACCAAAACCAATGGAGTTAACAGCACACTAAATGGTGCAGTCGCCAGAATAGTGGTTGACGTATTAGAAGTAGATATAGGAGAATCTTCTGCCTTATATGTAAATTCAGGCAGCGTTATGCAAGCCAATGGGAATTTAGAAGAGGTTGCCGGAACTACCGTGAATAGCACCTTTTTTGAACCCGGCATCAACAACAGCTTAATCAATTTAACGGCTTCCACCTCGCACGCCAATTGCGAATTTGGTGGCAAAGCCAAAGTATATGCCAGCGGCGGCACAGGCAACTACACTTATCAATGGAGTACTGGCGAAACCACCCAACAAATTGTAGATTTAAGCCCCGGCATTTATTCCGTAACCGTGTATGATGATAATGGTGAAGTCAACGACATAGAAATAGAAGTACAAGGCAACTTCGTACCCATCTATGATGATAATGGAGAAATTATACCTTGCAACTTAGCCGCCTGCCAAACCGCCATTGATTTCGAAGATTACGTTCCCGCAGGAATCCACAAAGCCGAAAGAGCCATCCACACCAATGCGGATATTTCTAACCAAGGCAATGTGGAGTTAAAGGCTGGTAATGTGATTCGGTTAACATCCGGCTTTTCAACAGGCAATGGCAACTTTAGTGTAGATATTGAGGATTGTGAGTAGGTAACCAAATACCCCGTCATACTGGAAATCCGTACAGCAAAGCAAACGGATTATCCAGTATCCCCTAGAAGTTTGGGAGCGAGGTTATTTGCTTCGATTATGGAACGGGTTGAAAAAAGAAGGGAGATACTGAATATTTGTCTTCGTTTCACTACGCAAAATTTCAGAATAACGAAAAATAAAAAACACCCTTTTTGATCTTGGAAAACAGCGGGTAAAAAACACTTGTACCCGCTGTTTTTCTTTTAAATTTTAAACAAATGACAAATCATATAAACAACATAAATAATTATTCAACTGTAAATGATAGACTTCAAACAGTTGATGTAGAAAAAATTGAACAGCATCTTAACCAAAGAACCAATACCAAATTGTTGATTTTAAACTTAGATGATTTGAATGCAGACATCCTTAATCAGTTAAAAGCCAGTCAATGCAAAATGGTGTTGCTGCACGAAAACTTTAAAATTGTTGAAGAAACCCAATCAACCCAACAAAAGCCTATTCAACTAAACATGGATGGTTGCAGGCAATTGGTTGCTATTGAAAACATTGTTCGATTGGAGGCAAATAGCAGTTATACTTATATTTATCTCAAAAATAGAACAAAACCAGTGTTAACTTCTAAAACCTTGAAATTTTATGTTAAACAACTATGTGAAAAAACTTTTGTTCGTCCACACCAAACGCATTTGGTGAACCGACATTTTATTGAGAAAGTTGTTTTAAAACCTAAAGCTGTTTTACTTTTAAAAGATGGGAGTAATATTTCTATTTCAAGAAGAAAGCTAAGGGAATTTAGGCAATGGAAACGAGTAAGTCTTTAATTCAACAATCCTACAAAGTTTAGTGTTTTTGAACTTGATGCAACAAGCCAAACCATCGAAGTATTTAATGAGATAACATGGCTTGTAGAAGTTAGAAAGCTACCCCCAATAAAAAGCATTAGTACCATTAGCATCACCAATTTGGTTCTGCCCGATTTTTGAGATGGGCTTTGATAGTTCAGGTTATGATGGAGAATATTGGTGTTCAAATTTTAGTAAAGAGATTTTTCGATTTACGAGACAAAAAAACAGATCAAAAAATTTTAAAGGTAAACATGGACAGTTATTTTTGAATAATTTCAAAGCATAGCTTAATACTCTAAAGCTTCTAAATTACCCGTAGCCACTAAACACAGTAATAGCCAAAATATACCGATGAACGCTCTCTTTCGTCTTTGTCATATAAGTCCCGATTTAGAAAATGGTTATAGGTGTGGTTAATTTTGTGATCCTAAATGATATAACTATTTACATAAGCAGTTTCTCTAACAGACCACCAAACTGAAAGTGGATAATAAACTATATTTCTTCTACCACGTAATCCTTGCCAAGCGTAAGTAGATTTACTTGTCAAAAAAAACATCATCAATATATACATTTCTGAATTGGGTACTTATCAGTCTATCTAATATTGGTCTTCCTTTTCGAGTAGCAACCAATCTTGCTAAATCAGTTAGTGCATTCGTTAGTTCAGTTCGTATAAACACTCTCTCGCCATCCGGGTCAATATACTTAACCGGATTACCCAACACATAATTATAAGGCGAATGCCCCAC
>CALHDG010000174.1 GCA_938023075.1 uncultured Chitinophagales bacterium | reverse complement strand
ATTTAAACTTGAATTACCGGATTGCGAACCATAACTTCCACCACTGGTAACTATTGTACCACTGGCATCGGTAATATCCCAACTGGTTTGCCCTGGAAAGCCATCAAATAAAATATCTAAATTTACAGATGCGCAAGAAGTTGAGCAGTTATAGGCAGCTGAAGCGGTAAAATCACATAAACCAGTATTGCCTTGCTCAAAACCGTCGCAGAAAGTTACCGTTACCCCATTTAGTGTTCCTCCAGTACTGCCACCTAAGTAACAATTAAAATCAGCAATATACAATACCCACTGATTGGCATTTACATCGCAAGTTGAAAATGAGCCGGATGTTCCGTCATCGCCATCATAAGTTCCGTCAAACTGTCCATTTGCTGTACCGGTTGTAAAGCATAGGTTACTAATTGGTCCTGTATTTGAACCTCCCTGAAATGCACTTCCTAACCATAATTCTTCCCATTCGTATTGTGCACAATCCGGGCTATCTAAGGTAATATTAAGTACATCTGTATTTTGTACGGTCATATCTATACAAACTTCTTTAATTGCACCCAAACCTGTTGTATTTACAGTTGTTGCATTTTGAGCCGTTGGTATAGTAAATGGTATATTCCAAATTGATGGTTGCGTACCATTTTGACAATTTTGTTCGGCACTTGCATTATTTAAAGTAGTTGAGCTAATGGTACCTGTCAATAAAATTTCAGCACCTTGCGTTGCACAGCAATCTACTGGGTAGTTTAAAGTGACATCATAATTAACATTACCTGCACCAGAGCTTACCGGAAAGGTAGGACCACCATTTTGAGTAACTGTGGCATAAGGTGCACAACCAGGAGCAACTGTAAAAGTAGGACCAGCACATCCGCCATCAGTAAAAGTAACTATATCTGCTGTTGTTAACTGTGTTGGGTCTGGAAAAATAGTTAACACTGTTGTACCTGCATCTAAATCAATTGAACCATCTGTACAACCAACATTTAAATACAAAGTTTGTGATGCTGGAGCACAACCGGTTGGTTGCGTTAAGTTAACGGTAGCTCCGTTTAATTGCGTTCCACCAGCACTAATGTAACCACCCGTACTCCATGCATATGTTACCGATTGAGCATTATCAACTGATAAACCTGGATAGCTAGTTGGTAAGGTATACGTACCTTGAGCATAACATATATTTTCGGTAGCGTTAAATTGAGCATTTACTTGAGTAGCGCAAACTACTTGGCACGGTTGCCCTGCACACATATTTGGTAAAGTAGTAGGATTTGGATCGCTACATTGAGAAGCAGTAGCACCAAATAACTGATTAGCCCAATAGTTTTGAACTTGCGCCTGATCTTCGGTATACATACTCATACAAGCATCATTAGTATAATCCATAAAGTTGGCAGTTGGGGTAACTCCGCCCCCGCAGCCGCTATTTTGGCAACCGGTAGGGCAACCACTTGAAGGATTGGCGTGCGCTGGTGTATCTAATACATCAAATGGACCTGGAGGATTAGTTTCTTGTGTACCACAACCCCCTTGAAAAGTATGGTATAAACCAAGGTAATGACCAATTTCATGAACTAAAGTTGCTCCCAAACCAAACGTATTGTTATCATCAAGATTACAACCGGCTGGTCCACCAAAGCCACCAAAAGCTTCTGAACAAACGGTTACCCCATCACCATTAGCTGCTCCAGGAATACCATCGGCAACACCAAGGCAGTTTCCATTAGTGATAAATATGTTTAAAATGCCATTCCATCCAGGAGCACCATTTCCGCCACCATTTAAACCGCCGCTAAATACACCAACTGTAATAGGTGGGTCACAAGCCGGATCTAAACCAGCAGCACCACCTGATGGAGGAATAGCCAAACAGAAATCAATACAAGAACCGGTTGAAGCCACACTATTGCCATTTGCATCTTGGTAGGCTTGAGGACATACTGCTTCTGCTGCAGTACCCGTATTATCTCCATATGCTTGATTTAATGCATCTAGCTGATCTTGTACCTCTGTTAACAAACAGGCAACATTACCGCAATTACCTGTTACTGCATTATTTGCAAAGTGAAAAGCAACCGGCACAGTAATCGAATTGCTTCCGTCACAAGGAATTCTAGCACTTTGATTTGGAAGACTTGGAATAGCCAGGGCTTGCTGATGAAATTTAGCATAATCTGCATCATGCTCTAAACGATATTCTAAGGCTTGCATAGCCGCGCATCGTTCTCCTTCATTAGCAATGGCTGGTTTTAGTTTTTGTTCTTTGCTTCTTGATTGGGCTTCAGCCACTGAAACAAATATACTAAAAAGGAGAAGTAGTGTTAAGAAATGTTTGAATAAATTCATATATATTACGTTATTAAAAAGTTAATTTATGACCGTAAATATAACAGTTTATCAAAAGTCGGGTCAATTGAAATGAATTTTTGTCGTGCTCATTTTAAATTATATTGATATACTTATTTTTTAAAAAAGTGCTACATGTCAATAAATTATACTTATTGTATTTGCAATAATTTACATTTCAATTATTTACACATTTAATTTATAGTTACAGAAAACATTTTTAATTAATCGCGGAACATTGGCTGTGTAAGAAAATCATAATTTTTTTTGCATAATGATTATATCAAAAAATATATATTCAGGAAATTTTGGATTATGATATCATTTTTTGAAAGGTATTGTCGTATTTTTCAACAATGGAACTCCAGTCATATTTTTCAACAAATTGACTTACCTTTTGTTTACGTAAAATTTTTATATTGAAAATAAGACGTTGCAAACGATTGGTTAAATCTTTTTGATCCTCATAAAAAAAAGTTTGATGATGGCTATGTGGTAAATGCTCAGGATATGCCAACCGTTTTGGCAACAAAGGAATGGTATTACAATAGATGGCTTCTACAATACTAATTCCAAAAAAATCTTGAATGGATGTAACCGGCAATATGTCTGCCAAATGAAGCCACTTTATATAGTCCGTTTCGTTTTCGCAGTATCCGCTATGTTGTAACTCTTCTGCAAAAATTAAAGGAATTTTACTAAATATTTCAGGTTGCTTTTGATAGGCTTTACCTAATATAACTAAGCTAAACTTGACTCCTCTTTCTTTTAACTGCTGTAAAGCATCAAAAAATTCATCCGGATTCTTATCGTATTCCCAGCGATGATTCCATAAAATTACCGGATATTCATTAAGTTCTTTTCTTTTGTTTTGAAGATGTTGGTAAGCATCAAATCTCTTTAAGTTTAAACCTATAGGCAGTACTTCACTTTTTTGTTGGATGCTTTTGATCGTATCTAAATTTGTATAATCTGGAAATTGATGCAGGAAAGCGGGCAATGCTTCGAGAAATGACTGTTGATGATATTGCGAATTGAACCATACCGCATCGGCACATAAGGCTGAGGTATAGTTGATGAATTGATAAGCTGCGTCTCGTTTTAATTGCGGGTCGTTGTCTGTTTTTGACCATGGATAGGTGAGTTGGTTTTCGTGGAAGTATACTGCAATGGGTGGTGTTTGGGGTGTTTGGGGTGTATTAATTAAGGTTTTAAATAATGCAACATTCAGCATATCGGAGGCAATGATTAAATCAACTTTTTGATTGGATTGATTGTATTGTTTGGCTAATTCTACTGCCCCTGCTTGCATCCGCCATTTCCAATGTCTGCCGGGCAAGGTAAATATAGTATATTGATGGGGTGTGAATTGTACTAACCCATCTATCCACTGTTTGTGTGAATCGGCGTAGAAGGGTTCTATAATGGCTATGTTTGACATTGGAATAAAATTAACTTACATACATTTTAGTCAAGTTCTTATCAATTCAAATTATCTTGCACCTATTTTTTAAAGAGGACTATTTTATGATTGGGCATTAAGATATGATTTTTTAAAGAATTAAACAATATCTTATACCACAAGAAAACGGTTATACAGTCACCAAAGCTTTGTATTCAAAATTACAGAGCGCAGGACCAAAGTATGTTTCAAATTCAAAACTTGTTAAAGCTTGCCAATTGTAATTATTAAATGAGTCTAAATCTGTATACGTGCAAATCGTTTCTGTTTGGCAATTATATATTATGCCCTCACAATTTTTATTATTTGTTATTGAGGTTTCATTATAATTAACTGATAGATACATTAACTCTGCGCATCTTTATTTATAGATAATTATCGGTATCGGTACAAACCGTTTGATTGTTACAACTATAAATTAATCCTACACCATTACAATTTTTATCAATAGAAACGTAGGTCACATTATTATCTTGATAAGAATAAATGAACTCTGCACATCCCTCATTAATAGCGTCTTGAACAGTAGACAATTCTAACAGATTTTCACAAGCTGAACTTGTCGCAGCATATTTGGCATACGAAACAGGAATTTCAATATTTGAGGATCCATAAATAGACTTGGGTGTTTTGGCATACATGAAATTTGTTGTTTGATTTTCTTGAGCTGAAACAATTGAATTCATCAAGTAAGCAATTATTCGTCCATTTTCCTGAGCATAAATTACGCTGCAAAAGAACATGGTAACATGTAAGAAGTCAACTGCATTAATATATTTCTAATTTTTTAATAAATTATGCATAAATGTATAAATAATTTGAGTTTCACAAAATCGACAGATCTGCAATTGGCACTATTTAATTACCCCAAAAACGCCCACTGTATCCAAACAAAGTCTTCTACAACAGCGTTTTTCATTTGTGCAACGGTCTGCTGCTCCAAACTTTTTTTAAATTGAAGAATCCCTTTCGTTTTCTCTTTTTGATTAACCGTTTTTAAATAATGGAGGAAAGAGCTGAAGAGATGTTCAATTAACAAATGGTTATTTAAATAATGGTGAGATAATATCTGCAAAATTCTAAGGGTATATTGATGTGCATAGATCTTGCTTTTTAAATGAGGTTCAATTACATCTAACATTTCTTCGTACTGCTTATTGTAAAGTAAGGCAATGGCAATTTGAATAATGGAAGCCTCTAAATATTGAGTAGATAATTCGGTTTGATGATCTTTCAAAAATTGATGATAGGCCACCGTAAATTTTAAAGCTTTATCAAGTTGCCCGCTATTATTGTAAGCAAATTGAGGAAACAAATACTGCACAACATACAAGCGGCTATCATCAATTAAATGCGAAGAACTTTTCAGTTTGGAAAGCTCTTGCATAATTTTTTGATGTTCTTCAAAAAAGAGCGTGTAATTAGAATTGTATAAGATGCTGTTTAAATAATTGATGCAGTCAATCAAAAATATGGTATAATCTTTTTCTATAAATTGAGGATAGTTTTGATACAGTGCTAATAACTTACTCAAATAAAAAATACCTTGCTCATGCTGCCCTTGCAACTTGGCTAATTGCGACTTTGTGAAATAGAACATTCGTTTGGCAGCATAAGGGTAATTTTCAGGTAGCTCTTCAACTTCTAAATGTAAGGCTTTTAGTTGCTGCGAAAAGGCTTCTATCTTTTCCTTATCCGGCATAGGTGTAAAATGAATGTCGTTTATACTTGCCAATTCTTCTAACTTGTTTAATTGATCTAAATAAAACCTTCTATCCGCTGCATTTTTTTTAATTTCATCTTTAGAAAGTGAAAAGAATACGTTGTTGGTATAAATTTTTCTGAGTAAAGTAGCTAAATCATAACAGGTTGTATACTCTTCATATTTATTGGCTTTAACCAACAAGTCATTAATAAGCTCCTTTGTCTTTTTAAAAAATCCCTTTTGAATGAGTACTGAAATAATATTTAAATAATGTCGCTTCTCAATTTCGGGTATGTTTTTTTCCTGGTATTTAACCAACACATCTATAATTTTACGTCGTAAATAATTTTTATTTTGGGTAAGATTTTTTGCATATCCTTTATGTGCATATTTTGCTTTAAACGCTTTGTTGCTGCATAATTCTGTTTTATACAAATCATCTAAAAGCGTGGCTAAGTGTAGTTCATTTTTTTTAAACTGCTTTTTTATGTACGTTTTTTCAAGCAGACTTAAGGCTTTTACCAAACTATGTGTAAAATTTTCAGCTTTGCTCATGGTTCATTTTATCTTAAAAATGAAGTTGTTCATTGAATTGAAAAAGTAAAAGTAGATTATTTTGCTAATTCTTGCGATATTTTGATTTTATGTATTGATTATCAATTATTTAAAATTTTCTATCAAAGGGCTCATTCTTGCGAATTACTATTATTTAATTTACTTTCAGTTCTAATCTACCTTATATTTGTTAATCAATATTATTTCACGCATACTCAAAATAGCGTTCTTCGATGAAAAAATACATAATAGCAAAAAGCATGCTTTTGGTACAACTTTTAGTGGTGCTTTACATATCTGCATCAGTTCAAGCTTCAACTTGCCCTGACATTGCCTCACCTACAATCATAAATATTTCCGGCAACAAGGTTACTTATACTTGGAAAGACACCTATCGTTTCTCCAAATTTGCCTTACAATATTTGAGCTGCGATAAAAACATAGCAAATGACGCAGGACTTGGATACTATGAAGGTATGGAAGGATGTCCCGCAGATATTTGGATTGACGTGCCGGGACCAACTAAAAAAGCTACCTTCCAACCTTGCAGTATGTATAGCTTTAGAATGATGGCTTTTTGTATTGAAGATACTATATACTCCAAACCTGCTCATTATTATTATCAAACCAAAGTTTGCGAATCTTGTATGAAAGAGCCGGTAAGTCAGTTGAGTTGGTTGCAAGAATTGGTTGATCAATATACCAATCAGTCTAACCTTTACGAGCTATATACCACTTGTCTTAACGGGCAATCCCTATTTAATTTAAGTGCGGTTGATTGTTGTAATCAAGAAAGTATTATTTATGATGAAAGTGGGAACGTTTGGTGTAATGATTCATCGACAGACTTGTTTTGCGATCGGTATAAAACGCTTAGCCGTTCAAAATTAATTTGGACTAATAAAAATAATTTGCTCGACACTTATCCATGGTTGAATGTTTTGGTGGATGGAGACCAATGTAGCGAAGGAACCATTATTGATCAATATGCTTTTGGAGTCTATAAGTTTTTGCACATCAAATACCCCAATGGTGAAGGAGACTTATATTTTGAAAATGGCACTTTTTATTGTGCAGATGCTGCCAATTATTCTTGTATTAAAGGCTATAATTTTGGAGATCCGGTGGCAACGCTTGTTTGCGGTGAAAACTCCGGTGGCGAACCGGTAGACCCACAAAACCAATCACTTTTTAATACCTACGATTGGATAGAAGGCATGGTAAATCCAAGCAATTGTACCTCAACCATAACCGAATATCAATACAGCACAAACCATTATTTTATTTTTATTGAAACGGTTGATGAAGCCAATTTGTATTATCAAGATGGCACCTTATATTGTACCAACTCACTTACTTATTCTTGTTTAGATGCTTATGGTTTGTCAACACCCAATCAATTTTATCAGTGTAAAAATAGCGCAAACAAAAAGGCTACGATAAAAGAAATAAACAGACTACACATCTATCCCAATCCATCTACCGGCATCTTTAATGTGAACGTATCAAAAATAAACGCATCGCAAACTAAAATATATATTGCTGATATACAAGGCAAGCAGTTAAGGCACTTTAATATTAATGAAGCACAACAAACGATACAATTGGATTTATCTGATTTAGAAAAAGGTATTTATTTGATAAGGCTTCAATCAGAGCATACATTTAAGACAAGCAAAATCATCATACATTAAAAAATTAAATTAATTATAAAAGATGATTTGTTACGTTCAATGCATTATTTTGTATACCGGATATGAATACAATACATAGGCACCCCAAACACCCCAAACCATCTTAAAATTTCCAATAATCAATTTTGATGAATCATATTATTTTACATACAATTTTTTCACTTCAAACTATTAAAACATGAAAAAAATAATTTTTAGCGTCTGCTTTGCTACCTTATTTCAAATTATTGTTTTTGGCTGCTCATTCTCGTGGATTCCTTTCTGTGATCATATGGATGCATATGATAATATTTTGGCTGGTGTAATAACGGCAAAATCAGATAATGGTATAAGCATTGAAGTATTAGAAGTTTTTAAAGGCTCGGAAAATAGCACTTCCATTACCGTTTGGGATGGAATCGCCGGCGACTGTAATGGAACTCCTGAAACCTCTGATACAAGGAATTACGGCAACCTAGGTGATACCATAATTTTTGCACTTGGTATGCCAATAACTAAAGTTACCTATGATTGGGATGTTGTTGGAGATTACCGGAAGCCGGTTAATTTTTATGACTATCCCGACGTATGGAATCCTGAATTTTTTAAAGTAGAAAACAATCAAGTAGTTATAGAGCAGGCATATGCTGATGAACCTTTAATTTACTCGTATGATGAATTAACGGCTCAGCTATCTTCTGGCGACTGTATAAGCAAAGTAGCTGAGCATGGAAATTGCGATGAGATATTAGAAAACCCTTGGTTGGCTGAGTTGATTGAAAATGCAGATGGCTGTGAAGTCGGCAGTATCCAACAGTTTAGCTATAATGGCTCAGATTATATAAATGTAAATCCATATACTCAATTTTCATATTTTACTTGTCCTTCAGATTTACCAACCAAAGTATATAACTGTACAGGCGATTTAGTTTGCACTATTGGCGGTTACGGGTTTCAATTAAAACACACAATGAATAAATCTTTTTTTGATGAATGTGACGCTAACCTTACCAATGCAGCCCTTAATGCCTCCCTTTTATGGACCTACAGCAACCCTTGCGAAAATCCATTAGAACTCGAAATCGTACAAAATGCCATAAGCAATTTTTGTACAGAGGCCGTTTATTCCTTTGACTACAATAATCAGTCATACGTATATATTATTGATCATGTTAGATGTGATGGGATTGAACAGTATGGTCAATTATACAATTGTTCAATTGGAGCCATTTGTACTTTAGATTCATGTGAACCGGTGTTAAATCAGCTTCAAAATCAGCTAAACGAAGAAAACCTTATTTGGGCAAAAGTTATTGATCCTTTTGAAAAATATCCATGGTTAAGCGATTTAATCAACCCTGAATATTGCACGGTTAAAGTTACTGAATATAAGTATAGCGAATATTATACGTTTGTTATGCTCGATAACAGTAATGAAACTGGTCGATTATATTTTCAAGATGGAACTTTGTATTGCAATGGAGCAACCGATTATTGTTTAAGCCTTTACAATTTAACAGAACCGGGTACACTCTTTTTTGATTGTACTACAGGAAGTGAGCACCTTGAAGTTGAGGTAAGTAACCTTACCTGTACAAATAACGGCAAATTTACCTTTGAAGTAACTGTTACTGACGATGTGGGTACGCCAACCAATGGACGATATGGTATTCGTTATCCTTATGGAGAAGAAGGCACACCTCGTTATATCTATTTTTCAGAAGGGGAAACCATTACTTACGAAGGCAATATTTCCAATGCGGAAAACGGCTTGTACACTATTTATGTACATGATCGGGGTTGGGCAGATGATGCTGCCCAAAGAATTGAAATTGAAGTAACGGAGTGCCTTTCTGAAGAAACACTATTTAACCAATACAATTGGTTGTATACCATTGTCGATCCTAATAATTGTAATGGTGTTAAAATTACCGAGCACTTTTATGGCACCTATGCTTTTTTGTATGTAGAAGATAATAATAAGGGTACACTGTACTTTCAAGATGGCACTTTTTATTGCGCCGATAATTTAGATAACTATTGTCTTGATCTATACAGCTTTGATATTCCGGCAACAACTTGGCAATGCTCAAATGAAAATGAAGAAGGCTGTCGAATTGATGATCCTATAAGTTTGCCGTGGATACAAGACATCATAAATACCGATGAAGAAAATTATCTTGATGCCATTATTCTTTTTGAGTATGAAGGCAGTAGCTACTTTCGCATAACTAGTGGAAGCAATGTAATAGATGGGATTTCAATAGCCACCTACAGCTGCGATGGCATCTTACTTTGTGTTTCGAGTGTTTGGTTTGAAGAAATATATGTTGAAGGCAGTGAAGAAGTTTGCCAAGCAAGTGCCTCGAATGGTGAAACTATTTGGACAAAGTCAAGCTCAAATGTTTTATTTGATACTTACCCTTGGTTAAATACTTTAGTTGATGAAAATAACTGTCAAGATGCTTCAATTGAAGTGTATGCTTACGGCGCATATGACTTTATTTTTATTCAAGATCATGAAGGCAAAAAACTGTTTTTTCAAGATGGTACTTTTTATTGTGCGGATTCCCCCACTTATTCTTGCATAGAGGCTTACGAATTAAACACGCCTAAAAATGAGTGGACATGTGGAGGCGTAAATCAAAAAAGAAGTATACTTTCATCTGAACCAAATATAGATTTTAAGGTAGATTTCAAGGTTTTTCCAAATCCCAGTAAAGGTCATTTTACTGTAGAATTTGCAGATATGAATAATGATCCTCATCTTATAAAAACAATGAATATGGATGGGAAACTAATTCAATCAATACATGTGGAAGCCTTTCAGCAGCAAGTAACTGTCAATTTGGATGGTATCTCTAAAGGCATGTATTTACTTCAACTTCATAATAATGATCATACCATTACCCAAAGCCAACGGATAATTATTCACTAAATTTGACGATATACTTATAAAATAAAAAATTATAAACTAAACTTAAAAATGACATTTCTTAGAGAAGTGTCATTTTTTTATAGATGTAGACCAAAGGACAAAATTGACCGTTTAGTATTAAAAAAATGGATAGGTTTTTCAAAGTGATTGATGCTTTTGTGTTTTTGAGTGTCTCTGTTTTTCTTTGTACGAAGAACCGAGGTTTTTAAACTAGCCCCGATTGCAACGGTTATGCTGCCTGAAGCGTTGGCATTTGTGCCTAGCCGCAGCATTTGAGTGGAAAGCGGGACCACCGTTATTATCATGCTGCAAGGTGTCGCTTCAAAAAAAATGATTACAAAAATGTCATCTACTTTATTGTTTGGATAAACTTATGAAAAAATGCAAAAAAGAAATACTTATAAATGTTCAAGCTGTAAACAGTATCGTTATCAAAGTGAAATGGATGTAGCAGTTGAGTCAATGAAACATTTTTTTATAATTATTTTTTAATATAAAAAAAAGGGATACTGAGAAAACAAATTGCTAATTTAGGATAGATTATTTTTTCTCTTAGTCAAACACAGGCTTAGCCTAAACGCTTCTTTTAAAGTTGCCCATCCGTATGTAAAGCTGCTATTTCTTTTTGTATACTTTCGTTCTTATTTCTACTAGGATGAAAATAGGGAGCATAATCCGGTAAAGTTTTTTCTGCAAGATGCAATGCACAAAGTTCACCGGCGGCACAAGCTGCCATAGTGCCGAAACCGGCTAAAGCACCCACTACAAAAACGTCATCAATTGACGTTGGTCCGATTAGAGGAAAATTCTCTTTAGTTCGGGTATAATAACCACCATATTCAATTAATGGTGTAGGTAAATTTTCAGCATAGGTTGATAATGCCGGAATAAAACGACTCGCACCCTTTAAAAGTACTTGAGGAAAATAAGAAGATTTTGGAATAGTAAATTGCGGCTCAACAACTTCAGTAGAGAATGCCCAACCCATTTTAATTCGACCGCCCGATTCTGGTTTAATATGAATGGCTCCCGGAAATTCTTCAAGCAACCATTGTAAAGATGCATCATTTTTAAAAAAGTTTCTTTCCTCCCTAGACCAATTGAGATATTGCCGGTCAGCGAAAATAGTAAAAGGCATGTTTTTAGGTATAATGTTTTTTGGGTCGGGTATAATAATCTTTCGCTGCAAGGTATTCCAAACCGGCAAGTTGATCCCCAACATTTGAGTTAGATGATTCATAAATGGACCCGCTGCAATAACCAATTGATCGGTAGTAATTTTTCCGTTGTTGGTCAACTTTAAGTCTATACCTGTTTTGGTTTTATGAATATTTACCACTTCAGCTTCTACCAATTTCACATTATTACTTTTGGCATGTTGCAACATGGCATTTGCCATCACTATCGAATCAACATAACCGGCATTTTTAATAAAAATTGATTTTTGAATAGTCGGTGCGAGATATGGATACAATTCTTGGATAAGTGCTTGGTCTGTTTCTACCCGATTTCGCAAGCCGAATTCAGGTGTATCATCATCTGCAAAAATTGCTTTGTTTGGATGCTTGCTTACAAAATGATAACCAGAAAAGTTCATCGTAGAATCAAACGTTTTTTGCAACAAACGCATTAAGTCTATACTTCGGCTACATAGTTTTTCCATGCAAGGGTGGGGCCAATAATCTCTAAAATTTTCACCCGACTGACTTGAAGTAAAACTTAGGGGTTGATTTTTATCTATTAGAATAATAGTTGCTTTTGGCATAATACGACTCAAATAATACGCTGTCGCTACACCGGCAATTCCAGCACCACAAATGGCAATCTTTTTCGTGTTGCCCACTACTGAAATTTTTTGCGTTGAAAGTCAGAAAGATTTTGATCGGTACTTTGCAAATTAGAATCAGCATGATATTCAATCTGTAAACCTTCTTTTAAAGTGGTTTCATAACCTTTATTGTACAGTTGTTTTATAGCGGCAATCGCTTCGAAACTGTTGGCTAATATTTCTTCAATAATTTGTTGAACCTCGCTTTCCAATTCCTCATTTTTAAATGCCCGGTTAACTAAGCCTATTCTTTCGGCTTCTATCCCTTTTATTCTCATGGCTCTAAAAGTGAGTTCTTTTGCTTTGTTTAAACCAACCCGCCTTGCTAACCGCTGACTCATTCCCCAACGCGGCATTACCGCCCACTTCGCATGGGTGTCTCCAAATTGAGTATCTTCGGTGCAGAAAGCCATATCAAAAAACAACATCATTTCTAAAGCACCGGTAAAGCAATAGCCGTGCACCTGTGCTATGGTAACTTTGGTGAGCTGCGTAAACAAGTTGCCAACTTCCATCCCCAATTCCATAAAGCTGCCCCCTTTTTGAAAACCAGAAGCATCGGTTGATTTTAAATCAACCCCTGCTGAAAATGCCCTGCCTTCGCCAGAAACTAAAACCACTTTTATGGTATCGTCTTGTTCTGCATCTTCGAGAACTGTTTTCAATTCTTTCAACATCGGTTCATTAAAAGCATTTAAAACTTCTGGTCGGTTAAGTTTGATGTGGGCTACTGCATCTGATTTGTTGTAGATGATATTGTTCATGGTTTTGATTTGTTATTTTTTATCTTTTCTAACATTTCAACATCAGCTAAATCACGTAATCTACCCGATGCTGTTTTATTCTTGATTAAATCTTCAAATCCAATAAAATTTATTTTAACAGAGGAGCTTAAGAATTCTACTTTGTTAGCATAAGCTTGTTCAAAAGATAATCCATCTACACTAGTTATAATATCAATTCTGTTGGGTGGATAACCTAATTGAACAACTTGATCTGCAACATCAAAATCCTCAACCTTTAAGCCTAAGCTTCCCATTCCAAAGTCTTTAATTACTAATAATAGTCGTTCAGCGTTTTCTTCGTTTATCCAAATCCAAAAATCAATATCTTGGGTGAAACGAGGATATCCATGATATGCCATGGCATAACCACCTACTACTAAGTATTTAACTTCGTGATTTTGTAATAATTCGATAAACTCGCTGAAATCCTGGCTCAGTTTCATAAAATAATTCAATATATCGTTGCCGAAGCAGTTCAACCAATTCTAATCTTTCCTTCGCTGAAAGGGAAAGGTAATATTGCAAATCTTGCTCCTCATTTCCTTTTTGAGTAATATGAATTGCTTTGTTCATTTTTGAAAAAGATTGATTGATTGAAGATATAACAATTTACGCTGTTTAACAATTTAATTTCGGGTTTCTAAAAGAAATATTTTTTTATAGGATAAACAGATCCTGAGCATTTAATCAACATCCATAGAGGTCGCAATCCTTGCGACCTAAATTTTGCTGGCAAAATTTTATATAAATGTGCAACCCGACCCAACCTTTATCAGGTCGCAAAAATTGCGACCCTTACGGCTAAAATTTTTTCTGAACACCTAAAAATCCCACTCTAATTGATCGCCCACTTGCAAGTCATCCGGATCTTTCTCCACCAATTTCAGCTTGGTTGCTTTATTCACACTCAACCGGTTACCGGTCGCCTTCCAACTTTTTACATCAATAAATTCGGATAGAGCAATTTCTTCATCTGTCTTTACTTTCTTTTTGCCTTTGGCAACGGTAAAGGTGGCATAAGGCGTAGGATGCACTGTAAATGCCGTCAACTTACTACCTTTACTTTCGTTAATGAAGAAATAGATTTTTTTCAAGGGAATGTTGTCTTCTAATACAAAACGCTTTACATAATAATTTTCAAACTCTGCCACATAATGAATAGCCGTGTATACTTGATTAAGATTATGTTTTTGCAACAGCATAATATCATCTTGCTGATATCGATTGGTCAATTCAAAATCCGTTAATTCAAAACTGCCATTTTTGTAGATGACGGCAATCTTATCACCCGTATCAAACTGACCCAAATGTTTGCCGCGTTCGTTAGTGTTCAATCTGCCGGTTGTGTTATCGTACCAAATATCTCGTCCGCCAATGGTAGAACTCCCCACTTCCATCAAGCTCACTTTTTTAATAGGATATTTGGTGATGGTGTTACCTCCTGATAGTTTTCCTTTAATATCCAATTCGGCAAAATCAAAATCAAACTGTTTTTTTCGCGCAGTACAATTTGGCGATAGTTGAATGCTCACCTTTTCCGCTTCGCCATTTGGGTTAGCCGTAAAGTAAACTACTTTGGCTTTATCATCATTTTTAACCAAGCTGTAATTTTTATCACGCGTAATGGACGTAACGTTAAATCGTTTCACAAAACTTTTACCGGCTTTTGGTGAGGCATAGATCAAATTGTAAGTCGTCCGGTCATCGGCTTTTTTCCAAACCGCAACGTGTACAATGTTTTTACCCACAAACTTTTTATCGCTCAAGCGACTCACCATAAAAGTACCGTCTTTTTTAAAAGCAATAATATCATCTACATCCGAACACTCGCCCACCAATTCATCTTTTTTTAAACTGTGTCCGATAAAACCATCTTTTCGGTTCACATATAATTTTTGATTAGCCACCGCTACCTGCCGAACCTGTATATTTTCGAAAGTCGCAATTTGGGTTTTACGCTCTCTGCCCTTTCCATATTTATCTAACAAACGCTGATAATAAGCAATGGTAAAATCGGTAATGTGTTTTAAATCGTGCTTAACTTGTTTGAGTTCTTCTTCAATTTTCAGTAGCAGTTCATCCGCTTTAAAACTGTCATATTTACTAATGCGTTTTATTTTGATTTCAGTCAATCGAACAATGTCTTCTTCGGTAACCTTACGTTTTAAATGTTTGATGTGCGGTTTCAAGCCTTTGTCAATCGCTTTAATCACCGCTTCCCAAGTTTCGCATTCTTCAATGTCGCGGTAAATACGGTTTTCAATAAATATCTTTTCCAACGAAGCAAAATGCCATTTATCTTCTAAAGCTTTTTTCTTCAATTCCAATTCGGCTTTCAGTAAATCACGGGTTTGTTCGGCACAAAATTTTAAGATGTCACCCACCTTTAAAAAGTGCGGCTTGTCATCCATAATCACACAAGCATTTGGCGAAATCGAGACCTCACAATCAGTAAAAGCATACAAAGCATCCATCGTTAAATCGGGCGACACGCCAGGTGCCAGATGAACCAAAATCTCCACCATTTTCGCCGTATTGTCTACTACTTTTTTAATTTTGATCTTGCCTTTGTCATTCGCTTTCACAATGCTGTCCATCAAACCCAAAGTGGTGGTGCCATACGGAATATCTTTAATCGCTAATGTTTTTTTATCCAGCTGCTCAATGCGCGCCCGCACTTTTACTTTGCTGCCTTTCGCCCCATCGTTGTAATTCGACACATCAATTGAACCACCCGTTTCAAAATCAGGATACAACTTAAACCGCTTACCCTGCAAATGTTTAATAGAAGCATCAATTAGTTCGCAAAAATTGTGCGGCAAAATTTTGGTGCTCAACCCCACCGCAATACCTTCCACCCCTTGCGCCAACAGCAGCGGAAACTTCACCGGTAAAGTAATCGGTTCTTTTTTTCTGCCATCATAGGTCGCTTTCCATTCGGTAGTTTGATTATTAAAACCCACCTCCAACGCAAATTTCGACAGCCGTGTTTCAATATACCGGGAAGCCGCCGCCCGGTCGCCGGTACGCACATCGCCCCAATTGCCCTGCGTATCTAACATCAGGTTTTTTTGTCCCAGCTTCACCAACGCATCGCCAATACTCGCATCCCCGTGCGGATGATATTGCATGGTTTGCCCTATAACGTTTGCGACCTTATGAAATCGCCCGTCATCCATAGCTTTTAACGCATGCAAAATACGGCGCTGCACCGGCTTCAACCCATCATAAATATAAGGCACCGCCCGCTCTAAAATCACGTAGCTGGCATAATCTAAAAACCAACTTTCATACAGTGCCTTCACCGACAGGTTTTCCCCATCCAGCACTTTAATAGTTTCCTCCGGTTTTCCGTTTTTCTTTGGCATGAATTAATTATGAAATAAAAAATAATAATGAAATATGAACGATTAAAAAATTATCCTTAAAGCCGCTCTCTAAAAAACTCGACAAAAAAGCCTATAGTCAACCCGTCATTCTGGAATTTTGCGTAGTGAAACGAAACAAAATATCCAGAATCCCCTTCTAACTTCAACAGCAGCTAATCAGCCCTTTTCAATCATCCAATAATTTCACCCACAAAGTTAAAATTTTTACACTTAATAACGATTTCAATTTTTCGAAGCGAAACCGCAAGCGTATTTAGAGAGGGGCGGCGCGCTTTCCGTTCAAATGCTGCGGCTGCGCGACAACAGCCAACGCATCAGGCAGCATAACCACTGCAATCGCGGCTACCTTTCCAAGGGCAGTCGGGTTTGGAGGCTTTTGCTTAGATAGGTTTTCAAGGCATTTGTTTCTTTAAAAAACATCATAGGTAATTCATACGTATTACAAATGCTTACTAGTGTTTTAAGGACTAAATAAACGAATATATTTTCTATAGTAATTAAAATGTATTTTTATTTATTTATTGCAGGCACTGGAAGTGCTACAGCTTGGTAGCTAAGCAATTTAATTTAGTTGAGCTCCAGCGGAGCGATACCTTTAATAACTTTGGGCGGTGTCGCTCCGCTGGAGCTTCGCTAATGTGTAGCCTTTTATGCTACCAAGCTGTCATCCCTCTGGGATTATCTTCGTATGTAGGTTAACATAGAATAATGACGAGTTAAACTTAGTGCTTAACCCACTAGATTGTATAAAAATAGATGCGGCAAAATTGCAAATTTCGCCGAGAATGGTTTGAACATTAACCAATTTTAAATTGGTCACTATTTTTGAGTAACAATAACACGAATATTAGTTTCAGTAACTACCACAAAATTATTTTTTATTTGGCTGGCACATTCCTCTAAAACTCTTTTTAATCCATTAATTTTATTAGATGACCTTTCGTTTTGTAATCTTAAAAGAATAACACCGCTATGTTTAAAATGATCTCTAAATATAAGGTCGCCAAAATCCTTATCATTGGTAATAATCACCCAATTTTCCGCTTGCGCTTTTTGTATAATTACCTCATCACCTAAACCAGGATTATTATCGAAAATAGAGTATACAGTATACCCCATTTCAGTTAACCATTTGGCTACATTTGGTCCGGTACATTCATCTACTAAAAACTTGATGTTGATGTTCTGGTTGCTCAATGCTTAAGCAGTATCTTGAATAGTTGAATAAAACAACTGATCGCTTAATATCGTTGATGCAAACTTTAAGCAAGCTAATAAATCTTCTTTCTGCAAATTTTCGTATTCGTTTAATATTTCACCAAAATCAGCACCATTCGCGAGCAAGCCCAATATATATTGTACAGAAAGTCTGGTGCCTTTTATAACGGCTTTCCCTTTTAGCACTTTATGGTTTATTTCAATTCTTTTAAGCAATTCCATAATATCGAAGATACCACTTTTGATTAACTATTGGAAATGTTTTAGATGGCTGTTTCAAAGATTTAGAACAGTTGTTCAACATTACATATTTATTTTACGTTCAATTTTTTTGCCTCACCTTATTTTTAAATCCAATAGAAATTACTATACAACCAGCTATTATGAACAGCCACGGAGACAAAATCCTAAACATAAAATCATTTCTAATAACCTCATATTTGCCATTGGTTTTGAGGTAGTAAATTTCCAAAGTTTTCCTCCTTACTTTAAAAGAAGAGCCACTGTTCAGTTTTTGAGTTACTAGATTGCCCTCTTGATCTGTAAATGTTATTATTGGAAAGTAAATAGTGCTATCATCCGAGGTATCTTTATAGTAGTCTATTACTTTTGCAACTACTTTTACTCCATTATTTTTTATTTTTAGATTTTTTGTCCATATATAATTTCCAGCACTAAAAAATACGATACCAGATACAACGATAATGAATTTTCTCATGTATTTTAGATGTTACAATATAATAGGGAGGTGTTCAATAAAATTCCATTTGTGCCACGTTTTTTAAAAGGATGATATGAGAAGGGTATTTGTATTAACATCTGCCGCAAGTCCAATGTCATTAAGTTAAGGACATAAAACATTGATTATCAATAATATATATGCTATATTTTTTTAATTTCTCGACTATATTCCTTAGTTTGTATGTAAAAATGACAAATAAAAAAAACCGTATTATTTTATCA
>CALHDG010000173.1 GCA_938023075.1 uncultured Chitinophagales bacterium | reverse complement strand
CCAATCTAAACCCGATTGCAGCGGTATCCTTTCCCGTCACGGAGTGCGGGAAAGATTTAGCGGAAAGCGGGACTACCCTTTCCACAAAGCAACACTGCTTGTTTTCTAAATTTGATTGATGAAAATAAGTTACCTTTACATAGTTATAAAAGTGGTATTCATAAAATTAAATAAAGATGGTAACCAATAAACTATCAAGTTTACAATTAGAATTGCTAAAAGTTTATTCATTTAGTCCAAGCGAGGAAGACTTAAAGCAAATAAAACAATTGTTGGCTAATTATTTTGCAGACAAGTTAATAACTAATGTTAACCAATCAATCAATAAAAATAATATAAGCGATGAAGATATTGAAAATTGGTTGAATGAATAGACTGAGGGTTGTGCTTGATACCAACGTGTTTTTAGTGTCGCTCGCAAAACATTATAAGTATCATTGGATTTTTGAAGCCATTCTAAAAAATAAATTAGAGTTATGTGTATCGACTGAAATATTGTTAGAATATCAAGAACAAATAGCTAAGCGATACGGATTGTCTCTAACTGATTCAACCTTAGATTTTTTGTTACTGTTAGATAATGTGTTGTTAATTACACCACACTTTAATTGGGAGTTGATTAAAACGGATGTTGATGACAACAAGTTTGTAGATTGTGCGATAACCGGAAATGCAGACTACGTAGTTACTAACGATAACGACTTTAAAATAATTGATGAAGTTCAATTTCCACCTATTAAAAGAATAAAAGCAGATGTGTTTTCAGAAAAATTTAAATTGCAAATTTTGAACAGTGGTTTATAATACATAAACGTGAACAATCTGGCAACTTCCAGCAAAGCCTTACCGCTCGTTTTCTAAATCATTTTAAAGGCTTACATTTTTTCAATGTAATTATTAATCGTAATTTTAAGCACTCAATTGTATATAGTTATGTTGAAAAAAATATTGATCGTCGTAGTTTTATTTGCGCTTCAAGTGGTTTTGTTAAATGCAAATGTATTTGCTCAATCTAAAAAAAAGGAAAAAGAAAAAGAAGAAGAAAAATCAATTTGGGAAAAAACGGATTTTTCGGGCTTGGAATTCCGGTCGGTTGGTCCGGCTTTTATGGCGGGTAGAATTGCGGATATTGCCATTCATCCGAAAGATGATAACGTTTGGTATGTTGCGGTGGGTTCGGGGGGTTTGTGGAAAACTACTAATGCTGGCATTACCTGGAAACCGATTTTCGATGACCAAAAAGTGTATTCAACAGGTTGCGTAACTATTGACCCAACCGACAACAGCCGGGTTTGGTTGGGCACCGGCGAAAATGTGGGCGGAAGACATGCCAGTTGGGGCAATGGCATTTATTTAAGCGAAGATGAAGGCAAGTCGTGGAAAAATATGGGCTTGGGAAGCTCGGAACATATCTCAAAAATTATTGTTCATCCAGATGATAAAAATATCGTTTGGGTAGCAAGTCAAGGTCCATTATGGAGTTCGGGTGGAGAGCGCGGCGTGTTTAAAACTATTGATGGCGGCAAAACCTGGAAAAATGTTTTAGCAAAAGATGAATGGACTGGCGCAACGGATTTATTGATAGATCATACAAATCCAAATGTTTTGTATGCTGCCATGTGGCAACATCATAGAACGGTGGCTGCTTATATGGGTGGTGGACCAGAGTCTGGAATTTTTAAAAGTGAAGATGCGGGCGAAACCTGGATCAAATTAAAAAGTGGATTGCCGGAAGGCAATATGGGGAAAATTGGCTTGGCTATTTCTCCTCAAAATGAACAGGTTTTATATGCTGCCATCGAATTAAATTTAAAAGAAGGCGGCGTGTATCGTTCTGAAAATAAAGGAGCGAGTTGGAAAAAAATGAGCGACGAAATTGCGAAAGGAACCGGTCCGCATTATTATCAAGAGTTGTATGCTTGTCCGCATAATTTTGATAGAATTTATTTTGCCAATAATTATTTTAGGGTTTCTAACGATGGTGGAAAGACGTTTAAAAACGTTCCTAAAAAATGGAAACACGTTGATAATCACGCTTTGGTTTTTAGAAAAGATGACCCCGACTATTTGTTAGTAGGTACCGACGGTGGCTTGTACGAAAGTTTTGATAAGGCAGAAAATTGGCGGCATTTCAGCAATATGCCCATTACGCAATATTATAAATTGGCGGTTGACGATGCCGAACCCTTTTACAATATTTATGGTGGCACGCAAGATAATAATACGCAAGGCGGACCAAGCAGAACGGATAAAAGAGCTGGAATAGATAACGGCGATTGGAAAATTGTAATGGGTGGCGATGGTCATCAACCGGCTTGCGAACCGGGCAATCCGGATATTATGTATGCCCAATGGCAAGAGGGCAATTATTATAGAATTGATTTAAAAACCGGCGAAAGTTTATACATAAAACCGCAAGCAGGAGCAGGCGAAAATTACGAACGATACAATTGGGATGCGCCTATTTTAATTTCACCTTTTGCGCCAACTACGCTTTATGTTGCCAGTCAACGCTTATGGAAAAGTACGGATAGAGGCGATAGTTGGACGGCAATTTCAGAAGATTTAACCCGAAATGAAAACCGGTTTGAGTTGCCGATAATGGGCAGAGTTCAAAGTTATAACAATGCTTGGGATGTTTATGCGATGTCTAACTACAACACCATTACTTCCATTTCCGAATCGCCCCAACAAGAAAATTTATTATACGTTGGTACCGATGATGGTTTGTTGAGTGTAAGCGAAAATGCTGGGGAAACTTGGAGTAAAATGGAGTTGAATTCTATTGCCAGAGGGGTACCGCAACGGGCTTATGTAAACGACATTAAGGCAGATTTGTACGATGCCAACACCGTTTATATGGCGATGGATAATCATAAAGAAGGCGACTATAAAGCTTATCTTTTTAAATCGAATAATAAAGGAAAAAGTTGGACAGACATTAGCAGCAATTTACCGGATACCACCATTGTTTGGCGAATTGTTCAAGACCATATTAACCCAAATGTGTTGTTTGTGGGTACAGAATTTGGCATTTATTTTACACCTAATTCTGGTGGTGAATGGATAAAATTAAATGGAAAGCTACCGACTATTTCGTTCAGAGATTTAGCTATTCAAAAAAGAGAAGATGATTTAGTGGCTGCCAGTTTTGGTAGAAGTTTTTACGTGTATGATGACATTGCTGCTTTAAGAGCAATAGATGAAGATGCCTTAAATAAAGATGCCGTTTTGTTTGAGCTGAGGGATGCCGATTGGTATCAACCCAAAAGAGAAATGTCTGGTTCTTTGGGTGCCAATGATTTTCGGTCCAAAAATCCACCATTTGGAGCAGTGTTTACTTATTATTTAAAAGATGGATATAAAACTTTGAAAGACAAACGTATCAAAGAAGAAAAAGAACTCAATAAAAATAAAAGAAATATTCCTTTCCCCGGTTGGGATGTTTTGGAAGCGGAGCGAAGAGAGCAAAAACCTACAATCTGGTTGACTATTAAAGATGCGGATGATATTGTTATCAGAAACATTGAATGTAAAAACAAAAAAGGGTTTCACAGAGTGGCATGGGATTTGGAAAATGCCAGTAATGAAATTATTCTATCGAAAGATACCGTTAAAAATCCTGGGTTGAACTTAGTGTTACCCGGCAAATATTCGGCTACTTTAACAAAAATTCATAATGATGAAATTACTGAACTATCAGACGCAGTTTATTTTGATGTGGTAAAATTAAGAGAGGGTGCTTTGCCGGGCAAAAGCGATGCCGAAAAAGCCACATTCTTTACCAAACATAATCAATTAATTAATCAAGTTGATGTGTTTGAAACCGAAGTGAAACACTTAAAAGCCTATGTAAAAAATGCCAAGAAAGCGGCAGCGAGAAGCAAAGCTCCAACGGGCTATCTAAGCAAAGAGTTTTATGACTTGCAGAAAGCGATGGAGGAATTTAACGTAGCCATCAAAGGTAATCCCAGTAAAAACAAACCTGGCGAAAAAACCAACCCCACCATTTGGAACAGACTTTGGTTTGGCTATTCCAGCGCTTACAGCACCTATGGACCAACCGAAACTGCCCAACAAAGCTTACAAATTGCCGAAGGAGAATATGAAAAATTGAAAACCTTGTATCAACAAATTCAATCTGCTTATGATGGTATTTGTGCTAAACTCAAAGCAGTGGATGCGCCTTATTTTGAGGGGATGCGGTAGGGTTTTTGGCAACCGTGCCACGACTTGTTAGCTGAACATTCAGTCGTGGCACGAGTGTCTAGATACGTCCTTTAGTTTTTCCACACAATAATAAATATATAATATTTATTTTTTGCTTCATATTTATACTAAATCAAGTTTTGCGCAAACTTCACCTTACATCGTAAGTTTGTTGAAAATGGCATTTGTAAAACACAATCTGCCGCAAGTCTTTTCGACTTGTGTCTCAATCCATTCAAGTCTTTTTTGACTTGCAAACAGAACTTTCTAAAATTTGTATCTTGTAAAATAATGAGCAGAAGTTATAAATTTCGCAATCCTGTTATTGGAGTCACAAGTCAAAAAGACTTGCGGGAGATATGGTAGTTTTATTATTTAAGTGTTTAAATGTTAGAAATTATACCGGTTTTGATAGTCCATTATAGATTACATCAATTTATGATGGTGCTTTGATTTAGTGTGCAAGTCGAAAAGACTTGAATAAACAATACCACAAGTTGAAAAGACTTGCGGGAGATAAGAGAAATTTCCTCTTTTTTCAAAATTAAACAATAAGCAGCGGTTACATTCGAGCAATTAAATGGCATATAATTATATTGACTCAAAGTACAACGAGTAATTGTGAATGGACTTTGGCTATAAAAATAAAAAGTGCACAAAAATACAACATAAAAATTAATATACTTTTATTCTAAGAAAAAAAGTAAGTATTCGGTCAATCATACAAAAAAAGGATATTGACAATACATAAACAAACACAAATCACATAACATTGATATTCAATGCATTAACTTCTAGTTGCGTATTTTCATTACGAAGCATACTCGACAACACTTAAAAAGTGTTACCAAGATTTTACAAAAAGTACACGTACATTAGCCCACTTACGAAACTTATTAATCAATCCTCGCTAAAACATCTTATTAGATAACTTAAAAATATTAATATGAAATGTTCATTAACACAATTAAATACTACTGTAAAGCCCCAAAATCCTATTCCAACAATTACAAAAACAGTCTTAAGCCTACTTTGCTTTCTTTTTTTGATGTTGAATGATCAGCCTGTTTCAGCACAAACCAATAATTGCCCTAATGGCGAACCCTTGCAATGGACTTGGGTACAAAACTTGATTGAACAAAGTGCCGGATGTGTGGCAGGCAGTATTCAACAATTTGAATACAATGGGGATACCTACATCAGTGTTTCTCCCGGATCTATAGAGAATGGATATTATTGCCCATCTGATCATGTTTTTTCACGCTACACTTGCCAAGGTGATTTTATATGCAGTTTTGGAGCAATAAATGGCACCGGATGCGACCCCGACTTTGAAAATGCTGCCCGAACCGGCACAACTATATGGATTTATGATGATAACCTTCAAGCCTCTTGCAACACCCACCTCGGCACCTTCTTCTATGCCGATTGCGGCGGCATTAGCTATTATTTTATTGAGTTAGATGATGGCAGAATTTTCGATCCATACTTTGCCGTTGATCCGGGGTTTTATCCCGAAGAAGGACAACAAATTCGTTTTGACTTTGAAATCAAAACCGATGTATCAACTCCTTGCGACATTTCGGAAAGCCCGATAACCATTACTTGTTTTGAAGAAGTTAGTTGTCCATCTGTTGATCCTTTGCAACTTGACTGGATACAGGAGATTATAGCAAGTAGCGATGGGGTTAGTAAAAGTGAAACAAGGCAGTTTAACTACGAAGGCTTAACCTATTATCATATAGTTAATGAAACGTCTAAGCTTATTGGTTGGATACCTCTTGAATCTACTGAGTTTTATTATAACTGTAACGGAAATTTTATTTGTTCGCGTGGGTTTAGTGATCCTCATTTTCACTGTGAGCTTCCATTTTTTGAAGCGAGTAACAATTATACAACCATATGGGCTTTCGATGACCAATTTGCCAATTGTTCCGAAGGCGACCCTCTGCAATGGACTTGGATACAAAACTTAATTGATCAAAGCTCAGGTTGCGCATTAGGCAGTATTCAACAGTTTACATACAATGAAAATACTTATATTAGAACAACACCACTAAAATATTTAAATGATTATCCTTGTATGCCTGACCTCTTTTCTAATTATTATACTTGTGATGGAACTTTTATTTGTGCAGAAAGCCATTTTTTTGGATCGTGTAATCAGGAATTTGCTAACGCTGCAGATAGTAATGCTACAACTTTATGGACTCATGCAGATAATGCTTGCGACCTTCCATTAGATGCAGGTACTTGTGAAGAGCAAATACCAAGATATTATTTTAATACGGCAGCAAATGTATGCCAATCATTTATGTATTCCGGTTGCGGTGGCAATGCTAACAATTACGAAACCTATGCAAAATGTACTAATGCATGCGATGCAGTAGTAAGTTGCCCAGCAGGTAATCCAATAGAATGGGATTGGGTTCAGGAAATCATTAACCAAGGCAATATTTGTAGTGTAGGTGCTATAAGCCTGCAAGAGTATGCGGATGGCAACAAATATATCGTAACAATTCCGGGTGATGAACCTGCCTATACAGCTTTGGGATTTCCGCCATTACCGCCCTGCGATGACCATGATCCAATAATAACTTATAACTGTCAGGGACAATTAATTTGCAGATTCGATCCTATTAATTTTCCAACCTGCTCCATGGGTAACTTGGGGCAATTGGTTAATTCTACACTGATTTGGGAGTATGAACCCACAGGCGATGAATCCGCTTGTGCGTTACCAGTAGAGGAAGGCATTTGTGACAACCGCTCAGTTAGATATTATTTTGATTCGGACATAGGTAGCTGTAAGCAATTTGTTTACAATGGATGCGGCGGTAATGCCAACAATTATCTTACTTATGCCAAGTGCGTTGATGCTTGTAATCCGATAGTGAATTGCCCGGAAGGTGATCCATTAGAATGGGATTGGATACAAGGCATCATTAACGAAGAAAATCCATGTTTGCATGGCTCAATAGAGGTTTGGGAGTATGATAATGGCAACACCTACATCAAAACATTCCCTGGTGAATACTCGTTTTCCACAGCCACACTTGATGGGCCATGGTGCAATCTTAGTGCGGTTCCAAAGCAAACCTATACTTGCCAAGGGCAATTATTGTGCGAATTTGAACCCGTTCATTTTCCTTATTGCTATATGGGCGATTTGGGAACAGTTGTAAATTCTACAACTATATGGACGTGGGGAGATGAAAGCAATAACTGCACATACGAAAGTACCGGAACAGTTTACGACTCTGAAAATTGTGGATTGTATATTGGTTGTTGTTTAGATAGTGCGTTTGAGCCGATAATTCTACCAGAGGGTTTCACTTTGCAAGCAGGTCAAAACGTAGAATTTAGTGTGAATTATTTAAATACTGACGAATGGTGTCTTCCGCTTGGTATACAGGTTGAAATTACATGTATCAGGGTGGTTTCAGAA
>CALHDG010000172.1 GCA_938023075.1 uncultured Chitinophagales bacterium | reverse complement strand
GGATTTTGAGCAATTTCCTTTTCAGCTTCTTTTAGCTTCTCTTTATAAATTTCAGCTTGATTGTAACCCCATTTGTCAATAGTGTAATCAATAATATCAAGTACATCTTGTTTAGCTCTTTTCGCAAATATGATTTTCATTTTCACTATGCCGTTTTCACATCCTTTCTTTTGGCAATAGCTTCCTCAAACATTTCATCAATATTTTGTGTCGAAATTCGCCCAGCTTCAATATCATCAAAGCCCTGTTGTAAAGCACTCAATAGAGCTTGTTTTTTTTCATCTTGTTCTTTTAACAGCCGTAAGGCTTCTCTTACAACTTCGCTGGTGCTGTTATAATTTCCAGTTGATACTTTGTTTTTAATGTAGCTTTCTAAGCCTTCGTTTAATGAAATGTTCATATTTTTTGTATTGATTACTTACAATAACCAAAATTAACCATTTTTGTTATAAGATGCGCTAAAAGTGCAGTTTTTAATCAGATTTGTACCTTATTTGTACCTCAATTTCATAACTCATTGATTATCAGGGTAAGTTACTTTTTGTATTGGGAAGTGAGGGTGTTTTTGAGTGTCAAAGCAGACATCTTTTGAAAGTTCCAAATAAGATAACTTAAGTTTCGGTAGTAGTATTCATTTTATAATAACTTGAATATAAATTATTTATGGAAATTGAAGTACTCTATAAGGTTAAGTAAACTTAATTCAACATATAAAGCATAAAATCATCCAAATGAACCTGTTCACTTGTTGTAGTAAAGTGCCCTTGCTTTTGTTGACACAATGGACCAGGTTCCATTGGAACAGCAATTATTTTACTACCGAAACTTAAGTAAGATAAGTTGCCATCTTTTTAACTACTCATCTTAATAAGGCTTCTGTCTAATTCCATTGTAATCAATAACAGTAAGCGCATTTGCAAAACTGACCTTATTTGAAGCAACTAAATTTTCAATAATCTCTGCCGGATGCTGTGGATTTTGTGGTTGCAACCTCAAAAATATTACGCCGGAAGTAGGTTTATAGCCGTACTTAAAAATCAATTGACCATAGTCACTATCATATGTTATTATAGTTCTTTCTTCACGAATGGCAATATTTACAACTTCTGTATCAGAAATATCAGGGGCATCCTCACTAATTGAAGTGATATCAATACCTAATGATTGTAATTGTTGTACACTTGCAACCGGAATATTTTTTTGGCTAAAAAACTTCAACTCAATCAATTAAGATAGAACATTGGAGTATAACAAGTTATCTTTAATGCAATCTTGAATATAACTAAAAACAGCCTGCAAAGAATCAACAGTTAAAGTGGGATAATTTTCCAGAATTTGTTATTCTGTCCAGCCATTTGCTTTTAAGGCAATAATATGTTCTACAGAAATTCTGGTTCCTTTAACAGTAGGCTTACCTAACAAAATTTTATCATCAGAAACGATATAGTTACCCCAGTTCATGCTATAAAAGTACTTGAAAAATTGGATTGTTTTTTAATAGAATTACTATTAATCCTGAAGTGGTGCCAGTAAGCCGGTTAATATTACATGTTTCATAATTTTTACGTTTGTTTTTTGATTAATACAATTTGCATTTTTTGAATAATGGTTACTTTTCATTGTTGTTTGTTTTAATAATTATAAAATGTGTTTTGTTAAAAAAAATGTTTTAATTAAGTACCAAATTACTTTGGTTGGTGTTTGGGTGTAATGGTGTTTAGGTGTTTTGTGTGGCGAAACCTAAAAATGCTCGCCGGGTATATCTTGCTTAGTTTGGCTTGGGCTTTACAAAAGCCCTGCTCACTCATACTTGTTGCAAACGAGCACGAGGTTGTGGTAAAACCAAGCTTTACCGGTTGGGCTTAGCTTGGTTGGTAGTGGTTATTTTCGTTTCAATAAGCTACGTATAGCTTGGTATCGGTTAACAAGTTGCAAACTTGTTTTATTTATGTGGCACAAGTGATCCTTTGGAACACTTGCGCCCAATGTCATTAAGTTAAGCAAAGCTAATTAACACTTCAAATTAAAATCAATATCTTTATTTATTGAAATTGAAGATATTAAATATTTTATTTAGATCAATTGAAAGTTGAAAATCCTTAACTTAATGACATTGCACTTGCGCCAGCTTTGGGATTTTTCACATATCTAATCCTGACAACACTAACTGCTTTTCAAAAAACTCAAGTAGTGAATCCTTTTTTATAAATTCATTTAATCCTTTCCCTTCAGAATAATAATAAACTTTTGGATTTTCAGATTCTCCTAAAATAAAATATGACATCTGATATCCTTGATGCATCCAAAAAACAAATGAATTTTTTGGTAAAGGTTCTATACCATTATCATTCAATAGCTCGTTTGCCCAATCCTGTAATTCAAATATTTCATTGTAAAAAGCAGAAGAACCTTCCATAAATCTCCCAGCACCCTTACCCATTTGTAATAAAAACTCCTTATAAACTTGAGGTAATGGTTTATTACTTAAGCTTTCAACTTTTTTCACTTGATCCTCTGTCATTGGTTTTAAATCTTCACCATTCCTTTTTAGCAACTCCACTAGTTCTTCTACACTACTTAATTTCATAATTTGTTATTTTGGATTTACACCACTAATAGCCTCTAACCTTATATTTGGGAACATTTTTTGAAATTGTTGGACTACTCCTGAGCAAGATTCACAAAATGGTCTTTCTGATACAAGTCTTATCGTTCCTCTTATATTGGGTGTTCTATGATATTTTTGTGCAAAGTCTTCCAAAAGTTTTACTTCCGAATCAAATAACCTGTCATACCCTCCAATTTCTTTTGTTTTAAAAAATCTTTTTGTAGGATTTCCAATTGTTCCATTTCTCAAAGCCTTACCACTCACTCCTATTCCTGAGTAAATTTTGCCACCAATTTCTCCTTCCAAATATCCTATATTCCTACTCTTGCTAATACCAAAAGAAGATCTAATACTATTAATCTTCTGAGATGCCGCTGTAACTGCACTATTTAATCTTTTCTCAACCTTTACCTTCCTAAGCTTTTTAAGAAACAACTTACCCAACTGATCCCCGAGCAAAGAAGAAATACCCCCTTCTCCAGCAGCTAAAATTGCACCGCTCCAAGTCCAATTTTCGGTTGTGGTTATATAAACCAGCATATCTCCAGCAGCAGATAATGCTGCAGCAGTAAACTTACCCTTTACAATGTTTTCACCACCCGAACGAAGAGCCTGCCATCCGTCAATATCAAGTCTGTTCCAAGCATCACCTAAACTACCACCATTAAACACCCATTCGGCTGCCAGTTGAACCACAATATCGGCGATTATGCCTGCAGCAGCTCTTTTTCCAGCCCAAATCGCAATTGCTGGTAAGGGTATTTGCCCATCAGGATCGGTATAGTTAATCGGATTATTGAATGAATAGGAATACGTTGAATGAGAAGGCATCAAATCTGCCATTGGGTCAACCGTAGTAAACCTTCCTATCTGCGGGTCATAAAACCGTGCTCCATAATCACTCCAATTTAGCCCTAAATCGGTGTTGTATTCTTTTCCGTTGTAAAGGTACTCATTTTTTTCTTGTTGGTTGTTGTGCCAGGGTCCGCTAATAGGCATACCAAAGGGGTAGTAATGGTTTTCTTGGTTAATGTATATACTATAGTGGTTGGGCACAGCCTGGTTGTTGCGGGTACCGGTAAAAACTACCCGTACGTTACCTAAATGGTCTTTTAAGTTAAATTCCCATTTTTCGTAATTGTCATTAGCCGCTACAAAGCGTCCTTCGCTGTGGTAAGCCGCTTCTAGTTGTCCGTCTTTCAATTCTACTTCACATAAATAATCTTTTTTAGTAGTATGATTTTCTACGGTTGTTTTTTTCTGTAGTTTTCTGCCATCGGCTGTCCATAGCCATTCAATTTTACTGCCATCGTCTTTAACAGCCTGGTAGGGTAGGTTTAAATAATTGTAACTGATGGTAAAGCCTTTATTTTTATCGCCGGTCAGGTTGCCGTTATCATCATAGATTACAATGCTGGATTACGGTGTTGCCCACTCCATTAAAAGCAAATTATGTCAAAATTTAGCTCACAAAAACAAATAAAATTCTAAAACCAAAATTCTAAAAAATTAAAAGCCCACATAAAATTATTATAGTATCTTTCGCAAAAAAAGATAATGAGATTCATTTCAATGGCTTTTTTATGTGCGTTTATTGGTCTAAATGGTTTTGGGCAATTTAAAGATAACGTTGAAGTAATAGCCAACTGGCAAGCAGAAGATGCGCCAATTATAAGTCCTGGTCAATTATCCTTAAAATACCACGATGTTTGGGGTGTGGAAATTAATGACCGGGAATTTGCAATTATGAGTACTCGAAATGGAACCCACATTATTGATATTACCGATGTTGAACAAGGCGACAGTTTGAAATCTTTACACTTTATTGAAGCAGCGTATCAAGGTGAAAATGCCGTACACCGGGATTTTCATGACTACAAAGGGTATCTTTATGTTGTTTGCGATGAAGGACCGAGTACTTTACAAATAATTGATATCAGAAAGCTACCAGAAGAAGTTGAAGTGGTATACGATTCCAGTGAGTTGTTTAGAACTACCCATAATATTTTTATTGATACGGCACAAGCCAGATTGTATACTGCAGGAGCAAATGCAGGCAATGTAAAAGTGATTAGTTTAGAAGACCCGGCAAAGCCTGAACTGATGTACAGCTACAATACTGCCTATACGCATGATCTTTTTGTGATTAATAACACGGGTTATTTAAACCAAGCAGACAGGGGTTTTAGAGTTGTTGAATTTGGAGTTGGTGGAGCAGATATATTGGGAACACTGACGGAATATGCAGATCAAGGTTATAATCATTCCGGCTGGTTATCTGAAGATGGACAATACTATGCTTTGTGTGATGAAAACCATGGTTTACAGGTTAAGTTATTGGATGTTAGTGATTTTAGTGATATTAAAGTAGTGGCTTTATTTGGTTCGGATATTACCAATAATTCTATTCCACACAACGTAATTATAAAAGATCATTATGCCTTTGTATCTTATTATTATGATGGCTTACAAGTTTTTGATTTTTCTAATCCAGAAAAGGTTGAAAAAGTGGCACAATATGATACCTATCTTGAAGACAATAACGAATCGTTTAAAGGTGTATGGGGCGTGTATCCAAATTTTAAGTCAGAGAAAATATTAGTATCGGATATGCAAACTGGTTTGTATGTTTTTGATGTTGACTTGGCTCCGGTTGCCGATCTTATTCAAATTGATCAAGATGGATTAAATGTTCTGGAATTTGTTAGCAGTTCACGTTGGAAACCTGAAAATTTTAATTGGACCATTAATGGAGTTGAAGCTTCTAATGAAGAAAGTTTTGTATATGATTTTGAGGCAGACCCATTGAACGTTAGTAACAATACTACTATGTTTACAGTATGTTTAGAAGTTAGCAATAACAAAGGATCAAATAAAATTTGTGATATAGCCAAACATATAACCGTTAATACTCCGCTGTTTTTAGACATTCAAAACGCTGCTTACTTTAGTAATAATATAATTCATATCAACTATTCTTTACATAAACATGAATCAGTGATTTATACAATTCATAATTGTTCGGGCAAACAATTGTACCAAAGTGAACAGACTGAATATGCAGGAGCAATTCAAAAGACCATTAATTTAGCACCAGAATTTTCCAATAATATACTAATCCTAACGTTGCAATCTGGTAATGCCATTTGGAGTACAAAAATTAATACCATCCATTAAAAATTCAATCTATATGATTGCCTTTTTTATGGCAATCATAACATTCACCGCTCAAGCACAAGGCTTAAAAAGGGGAGGGGTAAAAACAGATACCCTTCCAATACAAAACGCTACCCTAATTGATAGTTTGTCAACTGACCTAACTGACACTATACAAGAAGTAGCGATTGAGCTGAGTTATGCGCAACGTTTTCAAGCCGTTGTATATACCAACAATTTAAATCAACTCAATTATCAAAACTTAGATACGCTTTACAACTATTATCATCAATTTGACCCGGCAAACAAATACCGCTTTCAACGCTATACTATTGGGCCTTTAGGTTCACCGGTTTATAATTTGTTGCCCAATTTTCAGCAAGACTTAGCCTTTAACTCGGGCATGCAACAATTTAGTCCTTATCAGTTCAATAAAGATTCAATTGCTATTTTTAAATTAAACGCGCCCTATACCTATTTGAATTGGATATTCGGTACTAAAGCGCATCAATCTTTTGAAGCCTTTCATGCCAATAGAATAAAAAATATAGCGCAATTTGGTTTGCGGTTTAGAAGAATGGGTGGTGAAGGCTATTATCAAAACCAAAAAACCGGACACACCGACTTTAGTGCATATCTAAATTATGATTCACCAAATAAACGCTATAAAAATATATTTACTCTATTACATAACAAGTATGCGTTTCAGCAAAATGGAGGCATTGTGGAAGATAGAATTAATTTTATTTTTAGTGATACGACATTTTTGACTAGAGATGAGGATCAAAATTTAGTTGAGGTGACTCTTCCAAATTCGCAACCTTTTAGAAGAGATTTAGAATCCGTTTTTTTGGATGAAGCTATTAGTCGCGAAAAAAAATGGACCTTCGCATCGAATCAATACCTCAATTTTGGGCAATATTTAAATGACGCAATAAAGGATACATCTTACTTAAAACAAGATACTATTCAACAACAAGATAGTACTTATATTAAGCGTTTTATTCCACAGTTTAGGCTGAAACATCGAATAGCGTATACCAACCAACAATATGCATATGAAGATTTAATAGGTAATGAATATGCTTTATATCCGAATAGTTTGTTGTTTCAGTCCAATTATTATACCGATACCATTCAACTCAATAAATGGCATCACGAGTTGGCTTTAATACAAACCGGTAAAACTGTAAGAGGTAATGAAATTCAACAACTTCCATTTAACAGTTATGTGGGTTTGCATGTAGAAAATATCCGTTTGTCTCAACAGTTTAACTTCGATACGTTAAAAGTAAATAATGCCTGGTTGCAAGCTAAGATTGATGGACGAGTCTTTAAACATTTTAAGTATGAAGCCAATTTGCAATATGCTTTATTTAAAACCAGTTATCAAAGCAAAGGACATTATTTGAGTGCTCGTGTGTCTTATAATCAACCTAAAACTAATGAAATCTGGGGTCTTCAGTATGTAAGAAATCAGTATCAATCACCATATTTATACCAAACTTATCAAAATAATTTTTATGCTTGGAATCAGTCTTTTCCTCTAACCAAAACTCAACATTATGAAGCCTTTTATAATAATGCATCGCAACAATTGAGACTTGCCTACCAACAAATTCGGTTTGCAGACTATGCTATTTTAGATACCAACAACATAAGAGGTATACGTTATATACCCACCAATGGAACGGTCCATCGTTTTGGTATCAACAAAAATTTTAAATTTGGTTGGTGGCATATGCATCATCAATTTCAATTTCAAAGCACTCAAAACGATCTTCTATTTATCCCCAATATTGTTTATCGGGGTACTTGGTATTATAGTGATGAGGTGTTCAATAAGGCTTTAAACTTTAATGTTGGCATTGATGTTCAATATACCTCTAACTTTAATTTGCCGGTTTACCACCCGGTGTTGGGTCAATTTTTTGCTCAACAAGATCATACTTTTCAATTTTATCCAGCCATTGATTTTTTCATTAACTTTAAAATTAAAAGTGCTACTTTTTTCTTTAAAGCAGCTTATGTTAATCAAGGCTTATTTCAACGCGGTTATTATGCTGCCTATAATTATCCGCAGGCAGATATTGCAATTCAAGGTGGTATTGCCTGGCGATTTTTTGATTAGATGGGAGAAGTCAGATGCCAGATTCGAGAAGCTAGAAGTTAGATTAGAGTTTTAGATTTCAAATCATTTCTCTTTATTGATTTCCTTGCGTAGTTTTTCAATTTCCGATATTTTTAGGTTGGTAATCTTTTGAACAAATATATTATTTGAACCTTCTTGAATCATTTTTTCAGCAATTGCTAAAATAGTTTCGTTTCGCTCTTCTTCTCTTTCTAAGGTGATGACTTTTCTTTTAGAAACTTCTATTTTAGCTTGCTCCCATTCTTCTGGGCTTACTTGTTTCATATTGGCAATTTCGGTAACCCGTTTTACGCCGGCATTGTTTAAATTGATATTGGGATTTTTAGGATTGTGAATGCTTTCGTAAATCAAATCTAACCAATCGCGGTAATTGGATGGAGTAGAAGCATCTTTGTAATTCGGGTTTAAATAAATGAGTTCGTGATTGAAAATCTTTCGTTCAATGCCTTTCAAATTTTTAGGATTCAAATTTGAGATTAAGACTTCATCTTTATAAATCTCTCGGGTTTTTTTATTGATTTTATACGGGGCAGTCATAACCACAATGGTATAAACCGTTTTCTCAACCGAATAATCATCAGCACTTCTTTGTTGCTCGGTTATAGCTTGTAAATGATAATGAAGAAATCGATCAAAATTGTGATCGTATTCTACCCTTTGTATTTCTATAACGATTCTCTTTTTAGGATCTTCTGCAAAAATATCATACTTAAAATTAATACTACCAACTTTGGGTTCAAAGGCTTTTTCAGTTTCAATAATTTCAGGATCGACGTCAATGCCAATAATATCTTTTACAAAAGCCTTAAACACCATTTTATCGGTAAAGGCTTTCTTAAAAAAAACTTCGTTATCTAATCTGGCTAACATTTAATTGTTGGTTGTTACAAATGTAAAAAGAAAGATCAACTATTTCTTAATCACTTTTGGCACCAAAAAGAAATCTTCATTTTTTGCCGGCGCATTTGAAAGCGTTTCAGCTTTCGTATTTAAATGTTTCGGCACATCCTCCCTAAAATTATTATACCTCATGTTGATATGAATTAAGGGCTCAACCCCTTCAGTATCCACTTCATTCACTTGGTTAATAAAATTAAGCATATTTTGCAGATCATCTTTTAGCTGATCTTTTTCGTCGTCGTTAAAACGCAACTTAGCCAAATTCGCCAATTTATCAATTAAGGCATCATCAATTTGTATCATAAAAATCTATTCACTAAATTAAATATTAAATAATTCTTACTCTCCAATAAAATGTTTGTAGTAAGATAACAAAGTCTCGTCAGATTCTTTATTTTTTATTTGAACCAGATAATTTTCCAATTTACTAATTAACGATTCAATAGTTTTTTTATTCAAAGTAGCCGGTACTTTTGCATCCTTGTTATTGACCAAATCATTTTGTTGAGTCATTAAATCATTGCGTTTATTATAAATGGCTTCGGCGGCATAATAGCGCAACCATTTCCTTTTTTCATCAACCGCACGCTTTTTTAGATATTCAGAGGCTTCAATAATGGTCTTTTCATCGGCTAAATTTTTCAAATAACTTCCATAATTTCGGATGGCAGAAAACCGGCTATATCCGGTTGACGCATCACAATAGTCTTTAAAATATGAATTATATTTCGCATCGGTAGCAGTGCTTAGGGTAGAAGCCACCGCATTTTGTAAACGCAAACTCTTTTCTTTGGTTAAAGTTTCTGCCTTTTCTAAGGCTAATTTGGGGTCCAATTTATTTAAAGCATATAAAGCAGAAGCGATCACTAAATACGATTCATCTTCCGTAAATTGGGCAATTGATTGCGCATCTGTTTTAAAAGCCTTATGGCTTAACTTGTCAATAGCGGCACCGCGAACCTTAGTTTTTTCATCGTTTTCTGCAATAGTCATCAGCTTTAGTTTCAATTCATCTAAATTGTAATAGTCATCTTCTATATCAATATTTTTAATAGCTTTTTCTCTAATGGCAAAAAATGGATTATCTAAAGCTTTTAAAAATAAAGATTTGGTAGCTTTGTTATTCGGATAATAGTTAATCAGATTTTCAAATACCGTATGATGACTTAAAAAACCTGTTGTGTTTTCATATTGATAAATATAGTGATTAATCGGTTGCATAACTTCCTCTATTTTAGCCAATAAATATTTACCAGGATCAAAATGGATAAATTGGGGCTTAGGTGTATTAAAGGTAAACTTGTTTTCTTCTTGTTTAATCAAAACCTCGCGGGTATCTATGCCATCTTCAAAATGAAGATCCACTTTAACGGGCAATTCAAATAGTAAATCTTGTTGTTGTTCTACCGACACCACCACTTCACTCTTTTCACTATCATAAAATGTTTTAACCCTCAACTCCGGATGCCCCTTACGCAAAAACCATTGATTAAAAAACCAATTTAAATCTTCTCCACAAACAGCTTCCATAGCCATGCGTAAGTTGTGAATTTCAACAGACTGTAAGGCATTGTCTTCTAAATATTTTTTTAAGCCCGCATAAAAAGCCTCATCGCCTAAATATTCTTGCAACATCCAAAGTACCTGCCCACCTTTTTGATAACTATGTCTGTCAAACATCTCTTCTTTATCGCCATGATAATAGCGTATTAACGGCTCTTGATATTTTTCGGCTTCATCAAAATACGATAAACGATCGTTTAATATTTTTAACTCTGCCCGGTCTCTTCCATATTTATGTTCTTCCCAAATAATTTCTGCCCAAGTAGCAAACGATTCATTTAAAGGGATGTTTGCCCAACTCTCGCAAGTAACGTAATCGCCAAACCAATGGTGGGCAGCCTCGTGGGCAATAATATCTTCTAATTTCCCATCCAACATTTCTCGCTCAGTTTGATGTAAGGCATCGTAATGAATTACAGCACCCGTGTTTTCCATCGCACCCGAAACAAAATCGTGCACTACTACCTGATGATATTTATCCCACATATAATCAACACCAAATTTTTCAGAATAGAAGGATAACATCTCACCTGTATTTTCAAAAATCTTTTTGGCATGGTCTGCATACTCCTCATCTACATAATAATTCATGGGTATGCCATTCCAACTATCTTCCACTTCACTAAAAGGTCCAACTGCCATCATAAATAAATAGGGCGCATGCGGAGTGGTCTGTTTCCAATGGTCGGTACGCGTCCCATTACCATTATCAATTTGATCTAACAATTTTCCATTGCTGATGGTAGTCAAATCCTCATCCACCGTTATCAGTATTTCTTGCGTAGTCCGTTCATTGGGCGCATCTATGGTTGGAAACCAACAACTACTAGCTTCGGTTTCGCCTTGTGTCCATAATTGACGCGGTTTGTTTTTCTCTTCCTCTTTCGGATTAATGAAATACAAACCCTTATCGCCACTAATCGCTGCACTACCGCCCTCCTCTAATTCGTTGGGCTTAGCAATGTAGTCAACCCATATTTCGTATTCCTCCCCGCGGGTGTAGCTTCTGTTTAATTCAATATCAATTATTTTTCCATCATAATTATAGTTTAGTTTTTCTTTGCCGTTTTTAATAATTAAAGCAATTTCTTTTAGCTCAAAACCTTTGGCATCTAACTGTAGGTTTTGTGTGGGGTAAAAATAAGGTTTCAACACTAAGTTGGCTTTGCCATAAGCCCATTGCTTTTTCCAATCGAAACGAATGTCAATTTTGGTATGCAATAAATCGTTTATTCTTTTTTCTGAAGGGTTGTAAGCTGCTCGTTTATCTTCAATTACAAAAGTATCCAAAACAACAACTTCCGTTTCAGGTTGGTTGGTTTTAATAACTTTAGTTGCACTGTTACAAGCCATTAAACCAAACAGCCAACAAATTGAACAATACAGGGCAATATGATTAAACTTCATGAATATATCGTTATGTTGTATAAATTATGTAATATTAGCTTTTTAAAATAGAGGTTTTTACAGGCAAATGTACAAGGTTAACATAAAAGACAGTAACAATTCTTTCGATATTGATTTTAAAGATGATGCTACGCTAATCAACAACGAAACTATTGCTATAGATATTGAAAAAATTAGTGACAAAAAATTTCACGTCATTAAAGATTTCAAAGGTTTTTCAGTGGAAATTTTAGCGATTCATCCGGCAAAAAAAGAAGTACAGTTATCAATTAATGGAAAAACCACGACGGTTCATATTAAAGATGATATGGATGTATTGTTAGAAAAAATGGGCATGAGTGCTGCCTCGCTTAATAAGGTTGCCAACGTCAAATCGCCCATGCCCGGTTTGGTATTGGATATAAAAGTCGGCGTAGGCGATTCCGTTGAAAAAGGAACCCCCTTATTAATTTTAGAAGCCATGAAAATGGAAAACATCATCAAATCTACCGGAGAGGGCATAGTGAAAGCCATTAACATAAAACAGGGGCAAGCGGTAGAAAAAAATGAAGTGTTGTTAGAGATGGAATAGTGAATTTCGTTTTTTTTTGAAGCGATAAGCATAGGCTCGTGGTGGGGCGCAGCCTGCTTTCCGTTCAAATGCAATTGCCAGGCTGCCGTGCCGCCCTGCAAAATTGCATAACCACTGCAATCAGGGCTAATTTTCAAAGTTCGCTGCTTCGTGGAACTTTATAAAAATACAAGCTCCCAATAAATATTTAAAAGTAAATTCAAAAAATATTGAAAATACGGAACTAAATGACATAATTAGATGTTTTGGTATTAAATGAATCAAATTAATCTCAATGAAACGTTTTGAAAATATACACAACATCAATTTAATTGTTTACGCGATTACCCTAACACTTTATATAACCATTATTTATGGAATGCTTTCGCAAATGGTTTTAGGAGCTGTGCAGGTTATCTTAGCCTTTGTTTTATTAGGCAATTGGAAAAAGCTGTTTGCTAAAAGTCAAACCTTAATCAGTATTTACTTTTTAATAGTGTTGATTTATGGTTTTACTTTTATGCTTAGCTACGGTTATTTTAAATATGATTATATGTCTATGATATCGATCTTTATCATTCCAATGGCAATTGCAACTTACTTTGTCTATGTAACACACCAGATAAAACAAATACAAAATAGCGATAAGAGCATCCAAAAGCTAAACCTCACCACCTTATGATTATCTAATCACCCAACACATAAAAGACTGCACTTAAGTTTCTAAATAAGTGCGGTCTTTTTTATGATTTTTCAAACACAATTTATGAATTATTAATTATCAGAATTATCCAGACAAAACATCAACCAAACACTTCACCCCCAATATTATCCTCACTCGCACCCGTAACCACTTTTAAACAATTCACTTCATTTTCTAACTTCAAAACACCAAGCAAACCAAAAACAATCGCTTCTTTAAATTCAATAATATTTTTATCGGGAATGTGAATGGTTGTGGTTGTTTTCGATTGTATCTGCTCACATAAAAAACTATTGAACGCACCACCACCAGACAACAATAATTCATCGTCACTATGTGTTGCAGAACTTTCAATAGCCTTAGCGATTTGATCAGCATAATGATAGCAGAGCGTATGCAACATATCTTCAGTAGATAAATGATAAGCATCAATGATAGGAACAAAAGTGTCGAGGCAAAATTGCGCATGCAGGCTTTTAGGAGCTTGTTCAGCATAATAGGGTAGGGCATTTAATTTTTCTAACAAAGTTGGTTGTAGTTGACCTTTCCTCGCGATATCTCCATTGGCATCATAAGCAAGGTTTAGTTGTTGAGCATAATGGTTTAATAAAACGTTGCAAGGGCAAATGTCAAAAGCAGCGAATACTTTGTCGGGTGTTTGTATGGTAATATTGGCAATGCCACCTAAATTAATGCAATAGCGATAGCTGTTAAAAAAATGCCAATCACCGATAGGCACCAATGGTGCGCCTTGCCCACCAAGAGAAACATCGTTTACTCTAAAATTATTGATGGTTCGAATACCGGTTTGCTCGGCAATCGTTTCACCACAACCCAATTGCACTGTTTTTTGTATTGCCGGATTATGATAAACCGTTTGCCCATGATTAGCAAAAAAATCAAGTTGATTGATAGCATATTCTTCAACAAATTGCTGAAGAAGATTGGCATAAAATGCACCTAAGGTTTTGTCCAAGTTATCGTGTGCATCCGTATAATTGCTGATTAATGCTTTAATATTGTTGATTAGATTTTCTGGATAGGAATAGGTTTTAGCGGCAATCAATTCAAATTGCCACTTTCCTTCAGCTTGTTTAAAGTAACGACAATAGCTTAAATCAACCCCATCTAAAGAAGTGCCCGACATACCACCAATGGCATAATATTCCTGTTTTTTCATAGGGTAAAGATATAGGCAATGTGTTAAAATATTGCCTGTTAATACACGTTTTACTCCCAACAAATGTAATCAATCTATGAAGTATATACTTTTTTGCACGCTTATTTTATGTTCAGTTTTAGATACCGATGCCCAACGCCGCGAGTTTCACCCAACTATTGATGTTGGCATAAATGGAGGAATTAGTCTTTCTAAAATTGGATACTCTAAAGAATTTAATGAAGCAGGAATTCTAAAACAATTTAATTTTAATGTGATGTCTAATGCAGGTTTTTCCAGACATCTATTTGAAATTGGTTTTGCCAACAGATTAAATGACAATGGATTTATGAGTGATAATCCAATACAAAAAGTCATTAATAATCCAGCAATATTTAGCTTGAATTACACCTTTGGGTATGAGTTGTTTGCCTACTATCCGGCTTGTATGATCAGAAATCAACTACTGATTGGTTTGCGGGCAAATGCGGAATATGTTTTAAATAACATAGAGGTAGAAGCAATTAACCAGCCAGATCAGAAAAATTTTTTCGCTAATGATTATGGGCATTATTCTGCCGATCTATCTTTAATTACAGATTATCATCTTAACAAAAAAAATTATGTGGTTTTACAGGTATATACGCCTATTGCCACTTTTTTAAGTAAAAATCTTAATTCATTAGCTAGTACTGAAAGCTTACCAACTTTAAGTGATCGCTTAGATCAAGAGGGCTCATGGTTTTTTGACAATATGGAATTTGTTTGGCCCAATGGACATTCGAAAATTGGCATCAATGCCACCTACCGTTTGTTGTTGAATGATTATGTGGCGGTTCAATTAAAATATCACGGCAAGTTGAACAGTAAAACCAGGTATCCGAATCGAGGTATTTTTCCTGTTGAGGACACTTTCTATCAGAATCATCATCAATTGATGGTTGGGATTGTGGGACATTTTAAACGAATGCCAATTGGGTTTTAGCAATGGTGTGTTCATATACCAAATTGATCATAAAATGTAACACAAATTTCGTTTTATTGTTGGCGATATTTTCGTTAAAAATACTCGTCGTAGCCGCTGGCTATGCCTGTGTTTTTTGTCTCAATCTCAC
>CALHDG010000171.1 GCA_938023075.1 uncultured Chitinophagales bacterium | reverse complement strand
AAACAAGGCAAACAAGCTATTCTAAACTGGTTTGAAGCCAACAAAAAAACACTCAATGAAATAAAAGTCATTTTAATTGGAGAACCGAAAGCGGGTAAAACTTCTATATTACGACGCTTAAAACACAACACCTTCAACCCAAAAGAACAACAAACTGATGGCATTAATATTGAAACGATTGCTTTTGGGGAAAGTCCGTATTTTAAAAATCAAACATCGCTTGAGGGCATCACAGCTTATTTTTGGGATTTTGGCGGGCAGGAAATTATGAGTGCTACCCATCAATTCTTTTTAACTAAAAGAGCGGTTTATGTGTTGGTGTTAGATGCCCGGATGGATAAAGACAGTTCGGCAAATATCAGAAAATGGATACAACAAATTGAAGCGACCGGCGGTCAGGCTTCCATTATTGTAGTTGCCAATCAAATAGATGTCAACAGTGGTTTTGGTTTTAAAAATGAGTCGGATTTGGCGGAGGAATTTCCACAAATTAAATATTTTTTAAAAACCAGTTGTACTGCTGGTTGGGAAGAAAGTATAGAACCTTTAAAAGCGGCATTGGCAAATTTGATTCCGAAAGCAGACTTGTTTCATACCGAAATTGATGAGCGTTGGTTTCCAATTAAAGCGCAATTGCAACAAGCCACCAAAGCCAAACATTATATAGATGAAAGTGCTTTTGTACAAATTTGCAAACAGCACGATTTACCTGATAAGACTGAACAAGAAAGTTTAATACGCTTTCTACACGACCTGGGTATTGTGTTGAATTTTGACAAAGTGTTGGATAAGGCAAACGATAACCTGAAAGAATATTTTGTGTTAGACCCTTATTGGATTACTTACGGGGTGTATCAAATTTTAACTTCTGCCTATGCAGCAAAACAACATGGCATTGTAGCCATGGATAAACTGGAATACATTATTAATGAAGAAAAAGATAAATTGAATGCTTATCATTCAGAAGATTCCATAAAGTTTGAATATTCTACTTTTCAAAGAAAATTTTTACTGGAAATATTGCGGGAGTTTAAGCTGTGTTTTGTAAAGGGTGTTTTTGCGGATAATTGTCATTTTATTATTCCGGATTTGTTGGAGACCAAAGAGCCCAAAACCGAAACCGGTGTGTTTAAAGACCATCCGGATAAACTGTCTTTCATATACAGCTATGCCTTTTTACCCAAATCGGTGTTGCCGCACATCATGGTTGAAACCGATAAATACCTCGCTACCTATTGGCGAAGTGGCTGTTTAATTAGTGGTAACGATTGCAAGGCTTTGATAAAAGATTACTCCAACAAAATAACCATTGAAGTAATTGGCGATGCGATTAAGAAAAAAGATGTGTTAGCCATTATTAGAGATTTGTTGGAGAGCATTAACAGCAAACAAGGCTTGAAGGCAAAACGATTAATTCCTTTGCCCGAAACCGGTGAAACGGTCAATTATGATGAATTGGTGGAACGCTTTAAAGAGGGTGAAACGGCTTACAAAATCTATCAACCCATTAAAAGATCGTTTGTAATTTCTGAATTGTTAGATGGCATTCCGGCAACTAACAGAATGCATGATGAGCGAAATTTTTTTACGGATAAACCAAAGTTGTTTGTTTCGTATTCCGGTTCAGAAAAAGACGCTGAACATTTGCAAGATTTCAATACCCATTTTAAAGACTTAGAACGAAAAGGCATAATTGAAAAATGGACCGACCTGCAAATTAAACCCGGAGAAGTCCGGGAAGAAGTATTGAGGCAGGCATTAGAAACTGCCTATGTTATCGTATTTTTAGTCAGCCCGGATTCTATTGCATCGGATTACATACAAGACATTCAAATAAAGAAAGCGATTGAACGCCACAAAAAAGGAGAGGCGATTATTGTACCGGTTATTCTACGTCCTTGTGATTTTGAAGGGCATACCTTAAGCCAATTTCAAGCCTTGCCCAAAGCTGCTCAACCTATTTCAACGTGGGACAATACTGATGAAGCTTGGTTGGATGTTTTGCGAGGTATTAAAGTGATGATTGCTGGGATTCAGGAGAAGCGGTATCAGTTGGCTGGTCGGTTGGCGCGGGTTTTGGGTTTTGACTTCCATTAAAGGGCAGCATTTTCTTAATTTAGGTGGTGTAAATGATTTGCTAAATTAAAAGAATTGTAGTATATTCCTATTCGAAGTATTTTGTAAGGTGAATAAAAAAGTAACAATTAGTAAAAGCAATAATAATGAACAAGATTTGCACTATTACCTTTCGCTTTCTGCTAAAGAAAGGTTAGAACTGGTTGAATTACTTCGTCAACGATATATCAAATTGTTTTATGCAACTGAGCCTGGATTTCAAAGAGTTTATCGAATTATTAGAAAAACATAAGGTTAAATACTTAGTTGTTGGTGGTTATGCTATGGCTTATCCCCAATCTTAAAACTATTTTCTTAGTACATTTCAATTAACTAAGGCTTTACTTTTGATTAATGAATAACTAAATTTTCTTGAAAATTTCACATCACTGTACCATAATTGATATATTTACCGTTTTATGAAATATCAGTTATTAACCCCAAACTCTAAATTGCAGTTATGAAAGTAAAATTAGGGCAAGCAATTAAAATGTTTTTCGGAAATTCATCTCTTGAAATGGTATATTTTGAGGCAATAGCTAATGCTTTAGATGCCAATGCAAAAATTATAAATATAAATATTTCAACTAAAACAGCTAACATAACTAATACACTAAAAGTTGAAATAATTGATGATGGGGAAGGATTTACAGATGAGAGATATAAGAAATTTTCTAACCTGTTTGATGTAGAGGAAAGTTCACATAAAGGAATTGGAAGATTAGTTTTTCTGTGCTACTTTAAAAAAGTTAAAGTAATCAGCAACTATGAAAATACTATGAAAAGAGAATTTGAATTTAATGAAGAATTCAAGGAGGAAAACAACTTAGTTAGTAAGGTAACAAAGAAGAAATCTGGAACACATTTTATAATGTCAGAATATACTTTGCAAAAGTTAGGGAAAAACGAATACATAAAATGCGATTATTTAAAAAATCGAATTTTAGAAGAATTCTATTCACGATTGTTTAAATTAAAAGAACAAAGAAAAAATATTACAATAAACATTTCGACAAAAATTGATGAAATTGATGATAGTGCAACGCTCTCTTTAGATGATATTCCACACTTTCAAAAAGTAGAATTAGACAGCTCAATTAATTTAATTGATAAGTTTTATTTACACTATTTTATATCAAAAATAGAACCTCTGGAAAGTTCTTTAATTGCTGCTATTTCAGTAGACAATAGAACAGTTAAAGTAGATATTATTGCTGAAGAAAATATTCCTTCTGGTTATGAAATGGTGTTTCTTTTATTCTCAGAATATTTTAATGGGAAGGTATATTCTACCCGGCAAAGTTTAACTTTAACAAAAACAGAACTTCATCATATTCAACAAATTTTTAGAAAAAAAGTTTCTGAGCTAATAGAAAAAGAGATACCAAAAATAAAAGAAAGAAATTTGACAACTAAAAACAACCTAACAAAAAAGTACCCTCACCTGAGTGGATATTTTGATGCTAACAATATTGGTTATATAGCTCGCAACGAAATCTTAAAAAAAGCACAAGATGAATTTTTTAAAGCTCAAAAAGAAATACTTGAGGCAACTCACTTAACTGATAGTCAATACCAAAAATCAATAGAAATTTCAGCAAGAGCTTTAACGGAATACATTCTCTTTAGACAATTGACAATTAAAAAACTCAAATCAACTACAAAAGACGACAGTGAAGCAGAATTACACAAGTTATTTGCTACTATGAGAAAAGAAGGAAAGTTTGAAAAAGATAACTTTGTGAACGACTTATATAGAAATAATTCTTGGCTATTAGATGATAAATACATGACTTATGAGGCAATTTTAAGTGATAGAGAATTGGGGGAGCTTATAAACTTTATTACTGAAGATGAAAATTATAAGGATGAAGGCCGGCCAGATATAGCGATGGTTTTCTCCAATAACCCAAGCAATAATAAACCATTTGATGTTGTGATAGTAGAGTTAAAAAAAAGAGGTGCTTCTTTAGAAGAAAATATGACAGCAATTACTCAGCTTGAAAAAAGATCAAGAAAACTTATGCAATATTATGATAATCAAATTCAAAGAATATGGTACTATGGCATAATTGAGTTTAATGAAGAGTTAGAATTAGCTCTTTCTGGAGAATATACAGAACTTTATTCAACTGGAAAAATGTACTATAAAGAAACACAGGTGGCTATTTCGTTAAGCCCCAAAAAGAAACTGCCAATTGGTGTATTTATTTGGGATTTAGATGCCGTAATTGATGATGCTGATTCAAGAAACACTGCCTTTTTAAATCTTATAAAAAACCAGTTTTTAGAAAAAATTGATACTCCTATCGATGTTGAGTATTAATATTGAATCTTTATCTTTCCAAAGTAAATAAATATATCTGCTAATAATTCGAACTCAAAACATTTCCAATCCCCTTATAGTCTCTCGCAGAGGACTATCAGGCATCACAATTTATCCACATTCATCAGCAGCATATTATGATGCAAGAAAAGTAAAACCAGTTTTTAATTAGATTAATGAGGATTAATTTTTAGTTTATTGAGTCCTCTTCGAGAGGCTCTGATAGGAAGGAGGTTGGCGCGGGTTTTGGGCTAGTTGCAGCTTTCCTGATTTTAACTTTCAGTCAACAGCCTATTTATCTTATCGTAGCCATAATAATCAAAAATAAATATAGGGAAAGCACTCAAAACGGCTATGGTAGCATCGCTATTTATATATTTCGACAGTTGGTTTCTAAATATTGAAAATTGTGTGATGAAAAGCACACTGTATATTGGAGTTTTCATTAAGGAAAAATTGAGTAAGATTATTGGTAATTTGTTTTTCAGTTTTCTCCCCTTCAAATACAAATAGAATTGAGTTAGACATGAAACGAATCTGCTTTGTACATTTTTTCAATATTATGTGCTTCTCTCAATTCTTTCGCAGTGCTTTTTGCCAAAGAACGAATCTTGTTTTTGTTCATTAAAAAGTAGCAATCCGGTCTTAGTAAATCATTGGTCATAATGGAAGTATTATGCGTAGTTAAAATGAATTGCACGCCGGTTTTCTTTAATTCCTCTACAATTAAGGCAGACAGTTCGTGGTGATAAAACGCATCAAATTCATCAATGAAGAGAAACGAGACTTTGGAATTTTCTCTTAGCATTTGTAACCAATAGTAAAACAAGATTAAAGATATGGTTCCTGTGGAAGCTATATGGTAGAATGGAATTGTATTGCCTTCAAAATCAAATGCTATAGATTTTCCCTTAAAATTGTTAACTGTATTTAGTGTGCATTCTATACTTGCCTTGTTCAAAAATTGCTCTAAATCATTTACATTATTTTTTTCAATAATGTCATCCATAATATCATTTGTCCCTTTTTCAATTCCCTGATACATATTATCATCGAGCGACCTGAAAAATAACATCCTGTCAACAAAACTAAAAAAAGTCGTGAGCACTTTACTTTCTAAATTCTTGTCTAATTCTGTATTGTTTTTGATATATCTAAGCAGTGATAAATCAGGATTATATAGCTCTCGTTTTAAAGTTTCCGCACCTTTAAAATTTATTGTTGCTTCATTACTAATTTGCCGGTCAATTTTTGCTAATTCCTTTCCATTTATTAAAATTCGTTCAGCCACAATTGCTTTAGTACTAATTTTTTCATATTCATAGTTGACAATATTTCCGTCAAACAAGAATTCATATTTAAAGCTTGCTAAAACTGAATCATTAATTGCATTTGTATATTGTTCATAATAGAATTCATGTGAACTTTTATCAGTTAAATGCCCTAAAATATCAAACAAAGCCAAGCCCAAATTAGTTTTCCCAACACCATTATGCCCATAAATGATGGCATTGTTTACAATACCATTTTTGATGCTTGCCGTATTAAAGGCATAAGCATTGGCATCTTGTAAATCTAATACAAATGCCGAGTTAAAATTTTTGAAATTTGAAACGGTAAACTTGGCTAACACAGTTTAATTTTTTAGCAAAGATAGCAAGAATTAAATGGCTGCCGTAATTTTTTTACGGATGATGTCTATATTGAAAAATTCTATATTGATTAGCCCATTTAGATTGCTCATATTATGCCAACTCAAACAGCGTAATTTCAGGGCGCACATTAAACCGTACTTGCCATAAATGCCCTACTGCTCGATTGATGTAGAGTGTTCTGCCATCTTCCAAATCAATTTCACCGGAGGTATATTTTTTGTTTTGCACGGGTAACAAAGGCGGCGTTAAAAAGGGCGCTTTACACTGCCCGCCATGGGTATGACCAGCAAGAATCCAACCTTTGTAATTATTCCAAACCGGCAAATCACATACATCAGGATTGTGGCATAACACAATATTTGCTTGATCGGAATCATAAGCGTTCATGACCTTTTCAGGATTAAAATTCAATGCCCAATAGTCATCCAACCCTATAAAATTCAGTCCTTCAATTTTGAGTTGTTCATTTTTTAATACCCGAATTCCAGCATCTTCTAATAAAGTTGAAATTTTATCAGCTACTTTTTGTTCTGCCCAATTTTTGCCATAGTCGTGGTTGCCAAGAATACCGACAGTACCCAACTTACCCTTCACCGAGTGTGTTAAAACTTCCTGCAATTGTTCAAACTGCTGTTCATTTTCGTAATTGACATAGTCGCCGGTGTACACCACAAAATCCGGGTTAAATTGTTGGGCTTTTTTAAATGATTGGATAATGTATTCATAATCAAATCGATTGCCAACGTGTACATCACTAATTTGCATCAACCGCTTACCAATTAGATTTTTTGAAAGGTTATTGACAGGCAATTTCTTTTTTACAAACTCTAACCAAAAGGGTTCCACTTGCCATGTGTACAAACCGGTTGAGCCAGCTATTCCTATAGTTCCAATGGTAGAGTATTTAATAAATTTTCTTCTTTTCATGATGATTGTAGTAGCAACGTTTTTGTGTAGAGGTTTATTTTAATGCTCCCGTTTACAAGTTGTTGCTTCAATGGAACTTCCACAACTATCACGGATATTGTAGTTAGCGTATCAACGTAATGTTCCCTTTTTTAAAGACCTGTTCCCCATTTATATACCTACTTCTAATAAAATAAACATAAACGCCAATAGGCAATTTTTCATTTTGATAAGTGCCATCCCAAAAAGCACTATTTAAATTGCCTTGATAAATCTGTTGTCCCCAACTGTTGTAAATAAACAAATCAAATTGTTGTAAGTTACCTTGAAAACGGATCACAAATTCATCGTTTTGTCCATCTTGATTGGGACTAAACGCGTTGGGTATAAAAACAGCATTGGGTAAACTGATTTTAACAATAAACGAGCGCATATTGGAACATCCGGTTTCATCATCCGTGATGTTTACCGAATATAACTGTATGCCTGTTTGTTGGGTATTAACCATTGGTGCCGGACAATTAAAACAGCTTAAACTATTGGCAGGAGACCACTCATAAACCGGCAAGTTGGCATTGGTTACGGTCTCCAAAGTCAATATTTCATCAATGGTTCCGTAAACGGTATCTGCAATGCTAATATTTATTGCTGGTAGAAAGCTAACCTGTTCAACGATAACCGAATCGCAACCCGCTTGATTGGTAAAAGTGAAAGAATAATTTTCTGGAATAGTGGTAAACGAACCATCTAACAACCTTGCCGAGTCGCCCGGGCAAATGAAAATAAACTGTTCAATTAAGTCATTACAAATAGGTGTTCCTTCGCAGGGTTCACAAACCGTGCCGTCGCAGGTTAACACTATTTCAATATCATTTTCAGTTGAATTATCGTTGTCGTCGCAGGCTTGTTCGGTAGTTGCACCAACACCACAGCCACCATTAGGTTTACCGGCGCAAGGGGTACAAACTACCGAGTTGTCATTCCGGTCAACTACCATACTATCATTTTGGGTACAAGCTAAGCCATCATTACAGGCAAGCTCGGTTGTATTTTCGCAGAAGTTAATGGTTACCGTAACTTCTTCGGGCATAGACGGATTATCACAAACATCAACCACCGGAAAATTATTGTTTGGATTCATCTGAATGGTATGTTCTCCATTAATTAACGGTGGTGAAATACTAAAAGTAAACTGTTGCCCATACCTTGCCCCTACTAAGCAAGGCGATTCTATTAATTGAATTTCATAAGGTCCACCTTCGCCTATAATGTCAAAATTTTCAGGTGCAATACTTTCACATTGTATGTTTTCAGAAAACTGTATGGTAAACTGATTGTTTTGTTGTGTGGTCATGCTATTCACCGTTGGATCTAACATATCAATAATACCAATATCATCTGATAAGCTAAAATCTAACATATAGCCATTTACCGAGCCTGTCCAATTATTAATTAATAACACATAGGTATTGCCCATTTCAACAGGCACTAAGGCATTTTCTGGCGAATTGCCCCGATTACATCCGTAGCCCTGAAAATTAGAGTTGGAACCACCCGTTGCGCCGGTTGGTCCGTGGCAAGCCGAATCGCCTGCTGCATTGCAACTAACCATTATGCTTTGATCTGAAATAATATCGCTACAACTAGCATTGGTAATGTTGTATAATGCCCAATCGTAGTCATCATCTAAATCATTAGGTGTAATTAAAAAGCCAAAGTTGCCGGTTTTATTAACGGTAAAGGTATACCAAATGCTGTTGGTTTCTCCATCGTTTAAACAACTGGTTCCGGTAAAAATTTCGTTGGTATAGTTGCCTTCACCCGAGGGCGAGCGGCTTTCTGAATACACATTTTGACAAACGGGCAAAGCCCCCAAACAATCTTGAATAGTTGGCACTTGGGCATTGGTGCTATAAACACAGCCTATGCAGCTTATAAACCATAACACCTTAGCCCCTATTTTTTGGTAATTAATAAACACTATATACAAATGTAAAATAAACCTACTTAAAATGATGAATTTTATTTGAAGCATAGAGGTCGATCACGTAAATATTGATAGTCCCGCTTTTCGCTCAAATGTTGTTCCGCTGCACTCCACAACATAACCGCTGCAATCGGGGCTAGTTTGCCAGGTTCGGTTTTTCGCGGAACATTTTTTTCCATCAACAGTAGAGGTCGCAATTCTTGTGACCTAATTTTAACTTGCAAAAACACGTTGTATTTAAAGGTCGCATACAATGCGACCTCTGCGGTTATAGGTATAGGTCCATAAAATAAAAAAAAATCGTGCCACCCAAAAATGTATGACACGAAAACACTGATTTTTTTATAGGTATAAAAATTGGTTTAGTTTAGTTTAAACATAATTGGCAAGGTAAATTTTACATTAACCGGTTTGCCGCGTTGTAAACCCGGACTCCATAGAGGCATCTGTCGAACTACCCGCAAGGCTTCTTCTGATAAACTTTGGTTTGGACTTCTTAAGACTTCAATATCACGAATTGTTCCATCTTTATCAACAATAAAAGATAGAATAACCCTGCCTTCAATACCATTGTCTTTTGCAATTTTCGGGTAACGAATTGATTTAGATAAATATGCGAACAGAGCTTTATCACCACCTTTAAAAGATGGCATTACTTCTGAAAAAATAATAAAGTCAGGTTCGTCAGGTACTACTTCCGGTGCTTCTTCTTTTATT
>CALHDG010000170.1 GCA_938023075.1 uncultured Chitinophagales bacterium | reverse complement strand
CTTTGGCTATGCCTAATAACCTCCGCCTCGTACTAGTCCAAATTTTACTCAAATTAATCCGACACTATCAACTTGACTGACTACTAAGCAACCTACTATTATTTAACCATTAAAATTTTGTAACATGAAACAATTTTTACGCAAAACAGACACTACTCCCCCCCCCTCAACAAACGAATGCTTTTAAAATGTATGTAAAAAAAGGATGGTATGGATTGCCGGTGGTTTTGTTGCTGCTGTTTGTAACGGTAATGAGTTGTAACCAGCAGATGGGGCAAAAAAACCAATATGAAAAACCCGAAAACAATACACAATTAAAGCAAAGAGCTTTTCAACCAAGTGATACCATTGTTAAGAATGATCATAGAATAATACATAATCCACATCCTAAAGTATTAAAAGCTCATATAGGGCGTAAAGATTTAAAACACAAACCTAATAATAGGTTTATGTTGCATTTTGATACTGCAAACTATCAAATTACGACAGAAGAAGCAATATCGTTAGCAGAAGATATACTAAATGTAAACAAAAAGCACAATAAATTTGAATTTCAAGATGAACAAAAGTTTATTTGGTATCATAAGAATATAAGAGTAACAAAACATAAGGTTGGACGATTAGTTAAAACCGAAAATAATTACGTTAAAAGTATTAGTGGGATATATTTGCCAAGTTTAGATGTTGATACATCAAAAATAAAAATTACACCCAAAGAAGCTATTGAATTGGCTAAACGCAACATATCGCCAATAAAAGAAACAGGAAAATACTGCTGGGAGTATGAAGACTTTTTTCGAAAAGACTACAATTTTAATAAACGATTTATTAATGAAGACTTGACACCAAAAGTAGAATTGCATATTAATTTGGATAGACAACAACCACAGTTATTTTACAATTTTACTTTATGTGGTGGAGATAACAACTTGCAACCAATTGTTAGTGTTAATGCAATTACCGGTAAATATAAAAATTACCAAGTGCCGGGTAAGTTTGATGTGGTTTGTAACAACCAATGTCATAGTTGTGTTAATGCAGATAAAATTGAAGAAACGGATTGTAGCGGACACAGCTTAACAAATAACCAGAACTATGTAAATGAATCTCAAATAACCAGTACAATTGATTTAAACAACTTTTATGTTCCATTATATTATAATGATCAATGCTTTAGCTTAAACACAAAGCGCATTACCTTAAACACAAATACAGAATATATTTTATATGAAAATTCTGATGCGGGTCAATATATTGAAGTAAATGGAAATTGCATGGATGGTATACATCCTTGTGACGGTTATTTTGATCCCTTTGTATCATTAGCTGATAATACTTCATTCAGTTGTGTTGAACAAAGTGCTGCACAGTCTGTTTATGAACTAATTAGAATACAAGATTTTTTTAGTGATCATTTCGTTAGTAAATCTATTAATAATATTAATACAACGCAAGATTACTTCGAGATACTACCAACTGTTCATTCATTAATTACAGTTAATACTGATAATGCTACAATGTGGATTGAAGAAGTTGATGACGACACAGATGATAATGATCGACCTTACATGGAAATTGGTACTGGTCTAAATAATTTTTCTTATGCAGAACTAGAAGTTATGGCACACGAATATGGACATTATTTAACCACACAATTTTTTAAATTGAAAAATGGAGGTTTGAACAATAACGGAGAATCAGGAGCACTATTGGAAGCTTTAAGTGATATTTACAGTATTTATACATCTAGGAAATTAAACTATTCTGATAACTGGTCTTTTGCAGATGCTGTAAATAATCCAGGTAATAATTTAAGTAGAATACCTCGCTTACTAAACAATCCGGCTCACGTAAACTTAGGCCCAAATGATGAAAGAGGAACAATACAGGCAGATAAATATTTAGTTGCTTGGGTAACAAATCCAAATTTCTCTTTTCCATCTGGGATATCGCCAGATGATGCTTCAATCTGGTATTATAAAGCTGGTGTTATTTCTTATTGGTTCTATTTATTATCTAAAGGCTCAAACGGTTTAGATGAACCTATTAACGGTATATTATTAAGCCCAAATGGACTCGGTATTAACAAAGCAGAAGAAATTTTATTTAATGCATTACTACTCTTAAAAAGTAAAATTGAAAATAGTGTTGAGGGTTTTGCTGACGGTGACGGTTTTGGCAGAATAAACTTCGAAACTTTCAGAAATACTGTTTTAGAGGCTACTCGCGGAAAATATATCACATCAAATACAAATAATGTTTGCTCTCATGAATATTCTATGGTTTACAGAGCATTTCAAGCTGTAGGTTTAATTCATCCCGATATTCCGTCTCCAGAATTACTCTGCAATGTTATTGACTATCAAACAGGTGTTATTGCAGAGGGATGTCCTTTTATTGACGGTGAACCTGGTACTTTTGGTTGTTCTGGAGGTTTCTTCAACATGTCTTATCCATTTTATGAAGAAGAAAATCAAAATTATTTTGTTGTAGTTCATAGAAATGACGGGAATGACAATTATATTTTTGAACAAAGCTTTACGGTTAATTCCGACGCAATAAGTAATGATGATATGCTAATGTTTCAAAATATGCCAGAACCAACTTCAAGCAGACCCTTGCAAGTGTCAGTTTATAATGTGAGTAATGTAGATGTCTCCTCTCCTGCTGATGATTATGACATACCCTTCATCCGTTATTTCTTTGACAGTTGTAATTCTTGTGATGTAATCGTAGGAGAGGGACCTCCAACTGGAAATGGTAATGTGGATGCATATAACCCGTCACAAAATCAAGGGCAAATAAATATTACAAACAGCAATACTTTTTACACTTGCCCAACTTCCGAAATTTGTATTGATTATACAGCTACTGGTCTAGCTCAAACCTTTGTAAATATTGATAGTGGCCAATTTGCTCAGTTAATAACAGATATTACCTCAACTTCGCAATCTGGTAGTTTTTGCTGGACACCAAATAGTAATGATGTTGGCACCCACAGCTTTAATATTACCGCTACTGACGGGCATCCTACCGAACCCATTACACAAACAACCGCTGTTACCGTTTCGGTATCAGATTATACCAATGATGTTTGGGCAAACACATCTCCAGTAGCTGTTAAAACTAATGAAACAAGTGCAGGCGCTAATAATGGTAGTGTTACTATAGGCTTAGGCAGTACTTATACCCTAGAGTATCGTTGGGTTGGCCTTGGTCCTAATGGTGATGACTTAGTAACTTACAGCAACTGGCCAAATGGACACACACAAACAGGCTTAAGCGACGGTACATATACCATTGATATTTATATACAAGGAACAGATTGTTTGTACGGAACTTACACTGCCACCGTAGG
>CALHDG010000169.1 GCA_938023075.1 uncultured Chitinophagales bacterium | reverse complement strand
TACCACACAGAGTTATATCGAATTTCAAGCACATGAAAAATTGACTACCGAGTCTATAGAAAATATGAAAATTACTGCTGCTTTAACCGTTTTAAGTGCCTGCGAAACGGGTTATGGTTTTGTACAACATGGTGAAGGCGCAATGAGTTTGGCGCGGTCTTTTTATTTAGCCGGTTGCCCGAGCTTGGTGGCGAGCCTTTGGCGAGCCAACGATAAAAGTACGGCAAAATTGATGTTGTATTTTTATCGGTTTTTAATTGATGGACAACCTAAAGATGTGGCTTTACAAAAAGCAAAATTACAATATTGTGAAGAAGCCGGGTTAAGAGATAGCCACCCATTTTTTTGGGCGGGTTTTGTTCAGTTTGGGAATAGGAAAGCCTTGTTTTGAAAAATATTTTTTGGGAAACTAAGGTTTATAACACCTCCGCTACTACAAAACAACTGCCAATAATCAACACTAAATCTTCTTTATGAGCCTTTTGTTTTGCAGTTTCAAAAGCTTCCATAACCGTAGTATAAGCCTCACCGCTTAAACCTTGAACCTTAGCTTTAGTTAATAAGGTTTCAACAGCTAAGGCTCTTTTAATATTTGGACTGCAAAAATAATATTGGGCATCTTTTGGCAGCAGTCTTAAAATAGGATTGATCGCCTTATCTTTCATCATACCAAAAACTATATGTAATTTTTTGTACGATATTGTTTGTATTGATTCAAGTGCTGCTTGTATGCCGTCTTCATTATGAGCACTGTCGGCTATGGTTAGTGGGGCTTGTTGTAAGATCATCCATTTACCTAGTAAACCGGTTTTGCTTTTTAAATTTTTTATGGCTTCATTTAGCGTTGGTCTATCTAACTTTAAGTTATATTGCTTTTGATACACTTCAATTGCGGCTAAAGCTGTTTGTAAATTTTGTGCTTGGTAACTTCCTTTTAAATCGGATTGTAAAATTATTTTTTCTTTTGTTTGATAATATTGAACCGGATAATGATTATAATTTATATCTATAGTAGAAGGCTTTTCTACCGTTAACAGATCATCAGAAAAATAGATTGGTGCATTTTTTTTTATTGCCACTTCTTTAAAGACCGGTTGGGTTTCTTGTTGTCTTTTTCCAATAACTATGGGTGTGTTTTGTTTAATGATGCCTCCTTTTTCGTAAGCAATTTTGCTGAGGCTATTGCCTAACATTTGCTGATGGTCTAAGCCTATATTGGTAATGACCGATAATTGAGGTTGGAGTATATTTGTCGAGTCTAAACGACCGCCCAAACCGGTTTCAATAATAGCCATGTCTACCTGTTGATGAGCGAAATACCAAAAAGCCATTGCTGTAGTAATTTCAAAAAAAGAGGCTTGTAGTTGGTCAATTTCGGTTTGATACTTTTCAATAAAATCAATGACTGTTTCTTCGGGAATGTATTGACCGTTAATTTTTATTCGCTCTCGAAAATTGTTGTAATGTGGCGAAGTTAAAGTAGCGGTTTTAAAACCGGCTTGCATAAAAATAGCCGCCAGAATATGAGTAACCGAACCTTTTCCATTGGTGCCGGCAATATGTATGGCTTTAAATTGCTGATGCGGATTATGGAGTAACTCACCTAAAGCTTCAATATTTTCTAAACCATATTTTACGGCTTTGGAACCATATTTTTTAAAGCTCGGAAATTGTTGAAAGAGGTATTGTGTGGCTTCGGTATAAGTCATCAGTTTTTCTAAAGTTGTAAGTTTAATATAAGGAAAGATTATTGAAGCCGGGCGAGGTTGGAAGTTTAGCCCCGATAGTAGCGGTTATGCCATTTTTCAATGGATTAAAATCCATTGGAATAAAAAATGGCATTTGAGCGGATAGCGGGTAGCCCGTTTTTAAATAGTGATATGGTTTCGCTTCAAAAAAAAACATTTGTTGATGTATTTGAGTATTTAATGATGAACAATATTTGCAAAGTATTTTTGATATATTGCGTTTTCAATATGTGTACTTGTTCTTACTAAAGTTTTATTGATAATTCTAAGTGTCCGCCTAATCCGAGTTCTACTATTTTTTGAAGTGTTGAGATTCGAACTTCTTTTATGTTATTCTCAATTTTTGAAATATAACCTTTATTGGTTCCACATTTGTCAGCAAGTTGCTGTTGAGTCATCCCTTTCTCAAGTCGGGCTTGCTGAATTAGAAAACCCAATTTAAAATTCTCATATCCTTTTTCAAACTTTTCTCTTTTAGCTGTGCCCCTGCTACCATATTCTTCATCAATGAATTGGTGAAGCGTTTTAAGATTCTTTTTCGTTTTCATATTCCTTTTTAATTTTTAGTGCTTTTTCAATTTCCCTTTTTGGTGTCTTTTGGGTTTTCTTATGAAATCCATTGATGGTAACAATTAATTTTCCTTTATCAAAGAAGCCAAAAATCCTAAAAATATCACTCCCTTGTTTTACTCTAATTTCATAAAGACCATCTGTTCCTTCAATGTGTTTTAAATAATCTTTTGGAACGTGTTCAGTAGTTTCTATTAGTTTGAATGTCCATAAAATTTTATTTTTTACTTTCTGTCTTTGCTTTTGATAAAAGTCGTTGAAATAATTTTTGTATAAAGTAATTATTCTAAACTTTTCTTCTTGCATTTAGTTCAAAATTATGACAAGTTGTCCGTATGAGCAACTTTCAGAACAAGATTTTAATGTTCTTTACTTTAGATTTTTTTTCTAATACTTATAACACTACTGCACTTTAAATACATAAGTGATGGTGCCTGTGGCTTCCACAGCTGCCATTGGGTCGGCATTAAACTTGGCTTTTTTAGCTGAGCTAATGGCTTTTTCAACCAAGTATGAATCGTTAGTTGTAGAACCTTTTATTTGATGGGTGGCACTTACTACGTTACCGTTTTTATCCACTTTAATTCTAACTACAACGGTTCCTCTTTTTTGTGTATCATCTTGTATGGTCGGTTTTACCACTATGTTTCTGCCTTTTAAATCGTAGCTAAAACCACGCTCGCCTTTGCCGGTACTTTTATCGCCGTTCATATTGGTGGCATCCAAACTTCCAGAAGGAACACCTTGGTCGCCTTGCCCACTTTTATTGCCTTGGCTGTTGCTATCGTTGCCCGAATTGCTGTTGTTGCCTCCCTTAAAAAAGTTATCAATATTAGCCATTTCGCCTTCTTTGCGTTCCTGTTCTTTTCGCTCGGCTTCTGCTTTGGCTTTAGCAATTCGTTCTGCTTCCGCTTTCTCGGCAGCAATTCGTTCTTGTTCTATTCGTTCCGCTTCCGCTTTTTCAGCGGCAATTCTTTCTTTTTCTAGTCGTTCGGCTTCAGCTCGTTCTGCTTCAAGGCGCTCTTGTTCAATTCTTTCCTTTTCTATTCGCTCTTTTTCTTTGCGTTCTTTTACTAATTTTTCACGTTCTATTTTTTCTCTTTCTTTGCGCTCGGCTTCTGCCTTCGCATATTCTTTTTGTTCTTTGGCTAACTGTTCGGCTTCTTCTCTTTCTTTCAATTCTTTTTCAATTCGTTCGGCTTGGCGTTTTTCTTTTTCAAGCCGTTCCTTTTCTAAGCGTTCGGCTTCTTGCCGTTTGCGTTCTTCTTCTTTCTTTTTTAAGGCAATGGTTTCATTAACATTTGAGGTTAGCAAATCTTGCACTTCGGGTTCGGCTGCTTTAGGTGGTGCTGTTTTAGTTGGGGGAGGAGGTGGTGGCGGCGGTGGAGGAGTTGATTCTACAATAGGTTCAGGCTTTGGTTGTGGTTTAGGAGGTGGTGTTTTTTCAACTATTTTAGCGGGTTCTTTAGGTTGTGGTGGAGTTACTTTTTTAGAAGGGGCTGCTGTTTTACGAGGTTGCACTGCTCCTGATGCCGCTTTTACCGTTCCGAAGTTTATTAATATCCCTTCTTCTTCCGGTTCTGGTTGTTGTGCTTGTAAAGTGGCGAAAATAAATACCAACAATAGAAACAAATGATAAATGATAGTAGCAATACGCCCCCTACGTTTATTCACTTCTTCATTATAATCCCACTTTTCCATAAAATTATAAATTATTGATTATTTATTTATTCGTTATTGTTGATTAATAAGGATTATTTCCGGATGGGTTTAGTGGCCAAAATCATTTTTAAATCTAATTGATTGGCAATATTCATTACTTGTACTACATTATCAACCGGCACACTTTTATCAGCATTTAAAACAATGGTAGCATCATCAATTTCATCAAATTTCTCTTGTAAATTGCTACTCAATTCTTCTAAGGTAACCCTTTTTTTATCTAAATAGTAGTTTAGCTCTTTGGTAATAGAAACCGAAACCGTTTGTTTAGCTAAAGTTTGGCTGTTTGAACTTGGTAATAACAACTTGAGGGCATTAGGGCTAACCAAGGTAGAGGTTAGCATAAAAAAGATCAACAACAGAAAAATAATATCGGTTAAGGACGACATATTAAAAAGTGGCGAAACTTTATTTCTTGTTTGTAAACCCATAAATATTATTGTAACGGTTCATTTAATAAATCAATAAACTCTACCGAAGTAGCTTCCATTTTATGAACTACTTTTTCAACCATAGCTACTAAGTAATTATAGCCTAAAAAGGCGATAATACCTACTGCCAAACCTGCTGCCGTTGTTACCATGGCTTGATAAATACCACCTGCCAACATACCCGGATCAATATTATTACCGGCATTCGACATTTCGAAAAAGGCTTGTATCATACCCAAAACCGTACCTAAAAAGCCAATCATAGGAGCCGCACCAGATATAGTTGCTAAAATATGTAGCCGTTTCTCTAATTTATACAACTCTAGTTTACCTACATTTTCTATCGCCACATCAATATTTTTTAGTGGTTTGCCTAAGCGCATAATTCCTTTTTCTATCATACGTGCCATAGGGCTGTTGGTTTGCTCGCACAAACTTCTGGCAGCCGGCACATTGCCATTCACCACATAATCTTTAATATTCGGCATAAAGCTTTCTGGAATACGCTGTGCATTTTTTATAGTAAAAAATCGTTCTACAAAAATATAGACGGCTATAATAGAAAGTGCCACGATAGGTACCATTACCCAGCCACCTTTCCATAAAACTTCAAATACCGATAGACTTTCCTGTTGCGTAACAAGATCTGTAGAATCAACTACAGCCTGAAAAAATAACATCATAAATTGTTAAAATAATGAGGGTTAAACGATGGTAAAAATTGTTTAGTATTTTGTACAGTCAAATATAACACATTTTATGGCTTAGTAGCTAATCGAGCTCAAAATGCCGCTTGCTTTGACAAAAGTAATAGTGCCCCGTTGGCGCGGAAATCGGCGCTAAACTTCCAACACAACGGCTAAGCTAATCAAATTGATAGTGTTAAGTTAATTTGAGTAAATTTTAGACGGGTACAAGGCAGAGGTTATTAGGCATAGCCAAAGAGACTTCAAAGAATAGGATATCATAAAAACCAGAGTTATATTAACTCGCTTGCCGATTTAGTGGATATAGAACTTACTCAAATAAACTGTTCCTTCTACATCTAATAACATCAAATAATTTCCATTGTTGAGTTTATCAATATTTACCATTTTTTCACGATTAAGAAGATACGTGGTTTGTTGATGTTTACCGGTTAAAGTATATAGCTGAACTACTTGAACTGTTTCGGAATTTGCCGGTTCAATTATTAACGATTGCTCCTCTTGCCTAACATTAACCGGATTAGATAACTGATTTTGTGAGGTAATTTTTTGTAACAAACGATCCGGTAGATTCGCACTTGGAAAATCGCGCGTAGTATACCAATTATTTAATCCTACGTGCACACCTTGTGGTGCTTCTTTTTCTATAATAGCTAATTGTGGCGGATATAAAATGCAAATAATAGTAGGTACCAGCCCAACCACCAAAAACACCATCATTAATAGAAAGAATCTTTTATCCATCTAATTAAAATACAATTACTGCAAATGTACATTTTTTTAAGGTATGATTTCAAACTCCGTTCTTCGATTTTGGGCACGGGCAGCTTCTGAAGTTGCTGGGCTTAAAGGTTGCGTTTCTCCAAAACCCTTGTACTGTAAACGGATAGATGAAATACCATTCGTTTGTAAATAGGAAACTACCGCCTTTGCCCGGTTTTCGGATAAGATCATATTTTCAGTATCTGAACCAACATCATCAGTATGTCCGTTCACTTGTATTTTTAAGTTTTGATGCTCTTTTAATAAGGCAACCAATCGGTTTAACTCGAGTGTGGAGGCAGGCAATAAATCTGCCTTCCCCGAATCAAAAAAGATATTGTTTAAGATTACTTTTGAGCGCGTAGGTTCTGGAGGTTGAACAGCATCTTTCGCAATAATTTTGGGTATAGCTTGTAAAAATATTTCTAACAAATAAGGCACTCCATCAGGATTGGTTTTAAAGGTAAAATGTTCGGAATGAAATAAATAACCGGGAGCACTTATGTTGCAAGCATATTCATTATCGGCATTTAAAGTGGTTAAAAATGAACCATCTATTGCATCAGCAGTTGTAGTTAACACTGCCTGATTATTGTTCAATTGAAATAATTGTATTTCGGCTAAAACCGGTTGTAGTGTTTCAGCATCTTTTACCACACCTTTAAAATAGGTGACCGGTTTCGGTTTTATGTTTTCCGGCAAATCAAAACTATACAAATCTAAGCCTCCTTCGCCATTTGCTCTATCTGAGGAGAAATAGGCTTTTTTACCCGTTGCGCCAATCACCAAACTATTCTCATTATTATGGGTATTGATAGGATATCCAAGATTTTCAGCAGCCTTCCATTGTCCATTAACTAACTCACTTTTAAACAAATCTTCATCGCCAAAACTTAAATGTCCATCGCTCCCAAAGTATAGGGTTTGCCCATCGTGATGAATAAAAGGACAGACTTCATTTTTAGTAGTGTTGATGGTAGTGTCTAACAATGCTGCTTTGCTCCATTCTCCATTAATAAGTTCGCTTTTATAAATATCATAACCACCAATTGACGGACTTCTGCCTTTGCCACAAAAGAAAAGCGTTTTTCCATCTGCCGAAATAGAAGGTTGCGATTCGTAGTTAACCGTGTTGATGTTTGGTCCTAAATTTTGTACCTCATCCCAATAATCGCCTTTCTTTTTTGCCATCCAAATATCAAAATTGCCATAGCCGCCAAGCCGGTCACTTGCTGCAAAAAAAATAGTTTTCCCATCGGCAGAAATGGATTGCGCCCCTTCGTCGCCCGGTGTATTAATTACTTTTAAGCGTTCGGGTGTTGTCCATTTATCATTTATTTTTTGGCTGATATAAAAATCTTCGTGAATATTACCTTCATAAATCTTTTTGGTGAAAACCAAGGTTTGTTCATCGGCTGTTAAAGAGGGTAAATATTCTAAGTCAGCAGAGTTGATGCTAGTACCTAAAGAAACCGGATTAAAGGGAACCGGGTTTTGTTTTAACTCAATCAATTTGCTTGATTTTGATAAGAGTTCGTTAGCTTTCTTAACATTTTTAGTTTGAAGATCAGGTAAATTTAAATATTGATGGAGTTCCTGTTTGGCTAATTCGTATTTGCCATACTTCAAATACAAATTGGCTTTAGTAAAAATGCTTTTGCTTGTTAAGGTTGGATTTATTTGTATCAACTTATCATAGGTTTCAATAGCCTTGTCTAATTGATTAGTTTTTTCAAAAGCCTCTGCCAGAAAAACGTGTGCATTTTCGTAAGCTGCATATTTTTTAATAGCTTTCTGCAACAGCGGAATGGCTTGATGGCTTTGTTCAACTTTAATGAGTTGTTTGGCTTCTTGCAGCCATTTTTTTGCTTTTTTGGGTACGTTGCGTTGGGCAAGAATTGTGTAATTGAATAGTAGCAAAACAATTGACAATATGCTGTATTTCATATTTTTATTAAACGAGGTTTTGGTAACTAAATTATTAGGTTCCCGAAATCTGATATAAAGTCTCACAATAGCGATCATTATCCAACAGGTCGTTCAATTTTTTGGTATCTTTAAAAAAATAGCTTTGAGGAAGAAGATTAAGTATTTGTTGAATCGCCTCAACAGCTTTAGGCACATCAGCATATGGAATGGTTATGCCTAAATCATGGCTGATTAATTCGGCAAAACCGGTAGCTCCTTCAAAAGCGATAACCGGCAACTTGGCTGCCAAGGCTTCGTGTACTACACAGGGAAACGGGTCGCCTCTGGAACTCATAAAAAAAACATCGCTACCTAAAAAATAAGGGATGGTATTTTTGCGATTGCCTATTAACCGAATTTGCTTTGCCCAACCCGATGCGGAAATATCAACTTTATTCCAATCAATAATATCGTTTTCGCTTTCTTCACCTACCCAAATAAAATATACTTTTTTATTGCCTTTATAGCTGTTTAAAAAACTGATCGCCGTAAAAATAAAAGTATCAATCCCTTTTCTTAATATTTGAATGCCGCAACCTAAAATAATGTGTGCATCCTCCTCAATATTCAATTCTTTTCGCAAAGTAGCAGCGTACTTGGTTTTTGGTTGGTTGAGCAATGCTGTTTTCAATAATCCCTGACCAATAACGTGCAGTTTGCGTTCATCAAATGCAGTGTTTGCCAGTGCTTTTCGTTTTACCAACTCTGCTGGAAAAACGATAGTATCGGCGTGCTTATTAATATGAGTCCAAGCATTTTTATCATAATAATGTCCCATTTCATGAATGAGTGAAACCACATTTGGTATCTTTGCTCGTTTAAGATACGGAATTAACTTTCCGGCTCCTTCTGAATTAATATAAGCTCGTTTAATTTCAGCTTTTTGGCATAAGGCTTCCATTAAAAACTGCATTTCCTCTTTTAGCATGGCTGCATTAAAGTAGTACTTCATTAAATAAGTTGGTCCTACTTCAGCAAATTCATCTAACAATTCACCACCATCGCAAATTAACTGAATGGGCAATATGTTATGCTGCTCTTTAAAATATTTGGCTATTGCTAAAATAATTAAAGGCGCACCACTTCTGCTGGCTTCGTGCGAAGCAAAAATTACAACTTCATTAAATGCTTGTTTATCAAAATTAATCGAATTGACAAATTTGAGTACACTCATTTTGGCATGTTCCACTGTATCGGCATTCGTGTTTTGCAAAAGTCTACGGGCATTTTTAATAATTTGACCAGGCGATTCTTTAGTCAAGGCTTTTTTTAAAATTCGCCAATTTTCTGCATTTAATTGTTTTAAAAAACTTTTTGGATATGCGAATGCCAGCCTGAAAAAAGAACGTAAAATTTGTACTGTAGAGTTTGCCATAAAAAAAGTAGATTTATTTTCTCCGCATTACTTAAATGTCAAAATTACATAAAATTATGTATAATTATACCCTAGAAGTCTTCACCATTACTTTTTTCATTTATCAAATAGATCATCAGCAATGGAACCTTACATGTTTATGCATTTAATTATTATAAGAAGAAATACGTAAATGAAACCAAAACAAATAGTCAAACAATGGATTAAATTTTTTAATGAAGTCAATGCACAAAAAATTGCGGAATTAACTATTGCTGAATTGCATTAATATGATGAATAAATAATAAAAGTAAATCCTTATGTATGTAAATATTCTTAAACTCAATCTTTTGCTTTGTTTGATCGTTTTCTCCGCTTCTTGCGATCAACAAAAAAAGTCTACTAACTTAGCGTATAAAGAAAATCTCTCAACTAAAATTACAACTACCAACCCACAAATTGCCCAATACATCCGCCATATTTTTCAAGATAAAAACGGACACTTTTGGTTGGGCACCAACAGTTATGGAGTTGCTTATGTTGATGGAGATAGCCTCTCCTATTTTTCTATGGAACAAGGTTTTAGTGGATATCAAATTACCGGCATTAGCGAAGACCCGGAAAAAAATCTTTGGTTCGCAACAGATCAAGGGGTGGTAAAATATGATTGGTCATTAACTAAAAAAGGTAAAAAGCAATTCACCAATTATTTAAAAAATGAATTCTTTAACGGTAAAGGTTGCTGGAGTATTTTTGCCGATAGTAAAGGTATTATTTGGGCAGGCACTGGCAAAGGTGTTTTTCGTTTTGAATACGAGCAATGGACTTTGTTTGAACTGCCTTATGCTAAAGATGACAGAGCCGATAACTTATTAACTGAGGTTACCATTTGGGGGATTATGGAAGATGCCAAAGGAAACATCTGGTTTAGTACTAATGGAAATGGAGCTATTCAATATAATGGTCATTCATACATTCAATATTTAAAAAAAGATGGATTGGCAGATGATAATGTTGACCCAATTATTGAAGACCGCCAAGGTAATATTTGGTTGGGCACCAGATTTGGCGGCTTAAGCAAATTTGATGGACATACTTTTACCAATTACTCACAGCAAAATCATATGATTGGTAATGATGAGGTTTGTATTGTTTATGAAGATAGCTATGGAAATATCTGGTTCAGTTCTGAAGGTTTTGGCGTTTATCGTTATGATGGAAAGTCGTTGACCAATTTCTTTAAACCTCAGGGATTACACGTTAAAGCCATACAAGCCATTTATGAAGACCGCGACGGCAGACTTTGGGTTGGCGGTGGCGGCGGACTTTATCGTTTTGATGGAGCCATTTTTAGTAATGTTACCAAAAACGGACCTTGGTAATTGAGCGTTTACTCACAACCATCTACCCGAACGCCGAAATAAATAGCTGGATCAGTTTTGAAATCCGTAGACAAAGTTATACGATCATTCGCTTTGTAAATGGTGTTGGCATTTACCGTAGCGGTCGAATGGATAGTTGAACTGTTTTGATAAGCAGCAGGATAGTTGTGTAAACCTGTTAACTCCCGGTGTGGTGTACAATCCACACAACTATTCAGTATGCTTGACAATTGATTCATGGCAATCGTATCAATTTCACGAATATCATCAGGGTTAAATCCATAATCGTTGATGATTGGACCGATCATCGTGCTTTCATAAGGAAAAATATCATTTTTACATTGAAATAATTGATAACCATGGGTAGAAGAACTAAAAGGATCGGAATACAACGGAGCGATTACATAAGGTTCACCAACCGGCTCTTCATATATTATTTTATTGCAGCTGGTCACCAAAGTTAAGATCCAAATAGTAGAATCTGTGTTTAAATAATTACCGGTACCTGCTTGTATTTCTCCATGCAAAAGCTCAATTATTTTCATTTCGTAAGCCAACGGAAAATTTTCGCCAATGGTATTGCCGGTTTTTTCAGCAATGCAAACGATACCATTATTGTTTATAAAATCATCTGATTGAATGTAATTGCAAAAAGATATTTCTCCAAAACAAAAGCAGGCATAAACAGATGAAGAGCAAACTGATAAGGCAAATACAATAAATAAATTTTTCATGTTTTTATAAGTTTATTTATAAGCTAAAGATATATTAAATGTAAATTATTGGCAGCATTTAGGTGTTTTATTTTTACTTAATCAGATTAGCGTATTCAATTGATAAAAAGAAATACTTGACATTCAATAAAGGTAAGCCATACAAACGTCATGCCAGAAACTTGTGCTGGACTCAATCCAATATCTGAGCTTGCGGAGCAGATTATCCGGCATCTCGCCTAAACATCCACCAAGTCTTTTACCTTAGTCGGACAAAGCTTTAGGAGAGATCACGGATAAATGTTTAATACATACCGGATTGAAGATTAAAATGAGAAGGAATTTTTAGGTTCTAAAAATCCATTTGCCTTAGTTGTATTAGCGAGTCAGTATTTATTAAAATCAAAATCAAATGCTGATAAAAGATATAGATTTAAGCATAAATTAATTAGATTAGCTAAAGAGCGAAAATTCAATGACGCCCAAATTATTAATTTAATAAGATTTATTGATCTGATTTTAATATTACCCAATAAATTGGAGATTAAATTTGAAAATGAAATTATTGAACAGTACATAAAACCTAAAGGTATGTTAACAAAAAAATCAGAAAGGTTTGCCAATCAGTTACACATAGCAATATATGGTGAAACATTAGAAGAAAAGATTATAATCGAAAAAAAAGCGATTGTTCAAAATTTGCTTTGGCTTGGCAAACTATCTGTCCGGCAAATTGCGGAGGTTGTAAATGAGAACATAGATTTTGTTACCAAAGTGAAAAAGAGTTTAAAAAAAATTAACACAGTCTACCGATATATATTAATAATACGGGTTTTATGAACAAATGATCATAAAATAGAAAATGCATTTGAAATGGCATTGGTTGGATATCTTTAAATAGGATTTTAATGATATATTTGAAGACAAAGCCTTAATAGATTTAGTGAAATAATTGTTGATGGATAAAATTGATTAGAAATTGAATTTGAAAACTCTCAACAAACTCTAAAATTTAAATGTAATCAACAGCATCTATAATCAAACTTTAGTTCAATATTTAAAACCTATCCAAAAAAAATAAAAATCTATTCAATTTATGGAAAAATACATAAATTAGCCCTTTAATAAAATGAAATTTAGATAATGAAACACTTATTTACCACTATGCTAATTTGCCTTGTTACGGGCATGCTTCACGTAACTATTGCTCAAAATTATGATTTACTGGTTAATTCTGGGGAGGCGATTACGAAAGGTATTGAAGCCCATGATAAAGGCGAATACGAAGACGCCATTAAACAATATAATCTGGTTTTTGAGGGAGATACCAATTATGTATTAGCCTTGTACGAAAAAGCCTTATCGCTTAACGCGAATGAACAATTTAAGGAAGCAATTACTACTAGCGAAAAAGCATTAAGCTTACCGCATTCTGAGTATAGTATGCAATTCTATAACATATTAAATAACGCTTATGATAGTAGTGAAGAGCACGAAAAAGCCTTAGTCACCATTAACGAGGGCATCAAAATATACCCGAATGCCTACTTATTGCATTACAACAAAGGGGTAAGCTTAGAAATGTTAGATCGATTTGACGACGCTTTGGCATCTTACCAAAAAGCCATTTCGCTAAATCCAATACATTTTAACAGTCATTTTAAAATAGGGGAATTGGCTGCCAGAAAGGGAGCCTATACCAAAGCAACACTCGCCTTATGTGCTGCCTTAACCGCTAACCCAACGCATGCCAACAGTTTATCGGCTTTAAAAGTATTAGACGACATGCTGAATGTAACTTATGAGGCAAAAGCCATTGAAGTTGATTTAGGTAAAGATGATTTTTCGGATATTGATCAAATAATAGAAAGTAAAGTTGCCATTGACGATAAGTACAAAACCGGCAGCAGCATTAAATTTGCTTTGATCAATCAAATACACGCGATGTTAGAATTGTTGAATGATCAATCAGGCAATAAGGGTTGGTTTGCAAAAAGGTATATTCCTTATTTTATGAGCATTAAAAAGGAGAATCAATTCAAGCCTTTTTCCGAATATTTATTTGTGCCATCTACCAATGCAGATATTCAGAAAAAACTCAACAAAAATATTAAAGACTTAAAGGCATTTCAAGCTTGGTCGGCTCAAAAATGGGTAGATTTAAACAAAACGGTTGAGCGAGAGGGGAAACAACTCACCCAATCTTTCCACGAGGTTGGGACCATTGGGGCGGTTGGTGAAATGAACGGAGATTTACCAATTGGTTTTTGGCAGTATTTTTATACCAATTCTGGCAATGTAGCAGCAGCAGGTACTTTCGACAAAAAAGGCAAACAGGGGGAATGGAAATATTTCCACTCGAATGGTACTGTACGCGAAAAAACGGAATATAAAGATGGTAAAGCTGAAGGTACTTTTTTCTATTACGATATTGATGGAAATCTAATTCAAGAAGGCTTTTTTAAAGATGATAAACGGAACGGGCAATTTACATACTACGATATTTTCGGTTGCAAAAGAGATGAAGATTACTTCGAAAATGGGGTTTTAAATGGTCCGTTTACAAGTTTTTATAGAAATGGCAAAGCTAGTGTAAAAGGTAATTTGAAAGACGGCGTTTTAGATGGAAAGTATACCCGTTATTATGAAGACGGATCGATTAAAGAAGAATCGACCTATAAAAATGGAGACTACGAGGGTTACGCTGTTCAATATTATAACAATGGGAACAAACGTGGCGAATACAATTATGTAGAAGGTGTTTTAAACGGAGACTACAAGTTGTATTATAGTACCGGCGAATTAAACTATACGAGTAATTATGTGAAAGGCAATGAATCGGGCTTGGCTAAAAGTTATTACAAAGATGGAAGCCTTGAATCGGAAGGTAACTACGATGAATCGGGTAAGAAAAATGGGATAGAAACCTCGTTTAATAAATCGGGCACTAAAGTATATGAGCAAGTTTATAAAAAGGGAGAAGTGATATCTTATCAGTTTTTTGATAAAGATGGCAAGGTTTTAAGCGAAGGCAAAAAGAAGAACAATCAATTTTTTGTGGATAATCGCTTGCCCGATAATACCAAAGTTGCGGAAGGTAATTTTGCTGTGGGCGATAAAGGCAAAGATGGCTTATGGAAGTATTATACCGATTATGGTCAGTTAGAAAGTGAAACCGAATACGATAATGGAAAAGTTAAAGGCATCTACAAAGATTATAACGCGCTTGGCAATATTGAAACCGAAGTGAAAATGGTAAAAGAAAACCCTTTAACGGAATGGATTACCAACTATCAACCAAACGGGAAGGTATTAAACAACGGTTGGAAAGTGAACGAACAATATGAAGGAAAGTGGGAGTATTTTCATCCTAACGGAAAAATGTCGTCTAGCAGTGTGTATTTAAATGGTAAGTTGAATGGACCTACTTATTCTTATGATTTTAAAGGAAAGCTCCATCAAAAAGATGTTTATGAAGCAGATGAGTTGATTGAAACCCACATTTATGATACTTTAGGCCAAGTAATTCAATCGTTAAACTTTAAAAACAATCAGCCCACAGCGTTTACACAAAAAAATAATTTTGGCAAAAAATCTCAAGTGTACACCAAATTAGGAGATTGGTATGCTGGAAATTATCAACGGTATTATGGGAATGGAACACTTGCCATAAAAGGAAAGTACGAAAATAATAATGTAGAAGGAAAATGGGAATATTTTAATACGGAGGGAAAGTTATCGAACATAAACAATTTCGACAAGGGATATATGGAAGGTAAACAAATACGATACTATGCAGATGAAGGTAAAATCAAGTATGAATCAACTTACTCAAACGGTAAGGAAAATGGTCCATACATTGGATATTCTTTCAAAAATAAAATAGATGCTAAAGTAAACTATACGGATGGCATTAGAGACGACAAGTCAGAAATTTTTGACCCAAATGGTGTGTTGCAAATGGTACGCTATTACAATAAAGATGGTAAGGTAATTGGCTACAGTTACAATGGTGCCGATGGTGAGTTGGTAGATATGATCCCAATTCCTGCAGATGGCAGTATTACCATTGATGCAAAATTCCCCAATGGTAAAACAGCGCGAAAATATACAACCGTACATAATCATTTTAATGGAACCTATAAACAGTTTTACGAAAACGGGCAAGTCTCAGAAATATCCAATTACAAAATGGATTATAAACATGGGCTTTTTCAAGAATTTGCTGAAGATGGCACCCTTTTGAAAGAAAGCACCTACGAATATGATCTTTTACAGGGACCTTATAAAACATTTTACCCTAATGGACAGTTAAAGAAGGAACTAAATTATATAGATGGTTTGTTGCATGGAGAGGAATTGCAATTTGATGAAACCGGTAATAAAACACTTAAAAGAATATATTATAATGACATTATCATTGAGGAAACAATATTTTAAAATTAGCATTTTTGCAATATTAGTTGGCTTGTTTTTACCAGCAAGCGTATGGGCACAGAATGCAAAAAAAATGTTGGAAGCGTATACTCAAAAATACCCTGATGCGCCATACATTGTGTTAGATAAAACCGAAATTACCAGTATCGATTTGGTAGATGGTAAAATTGAGATCACTGAACAATACCTTGAAGAAAATTTTTATCTCGATGGCGATGTAGGGTATCTGGCAGATGATAAAATTCAATTTTCCGATTTTCTGGAAGTTAAAGATATTAAAGCCTTAAGTTATGTGCCAAAAGGGAGTCGATTTATCGCTAAAAAAGTGAAAGACTTTAAAGAAAAGACAGAGTTTTCAAGTGGTATTTTTCACAACGATGTAAAATCATTAAACTTTACCTATCCGGCATTGCAGAAGGGGGCAAAAAGCAGTATTTCATATACTACATCCGTTAAAGAACCCCGCTTTTTAAGTGGCTTTTATTTTATTACGCAAGCTCCTACCCTACAGCAACAATATGTGTTAGAAGTTCATCCTGATATTGAAGTAGATATTAAAGAATTTAATTTGGAGGCGATTGATTATGATTTCAACAAAAGTAAAAAGGGTGGTAAAAATGTATATACTTGGACTTTAAAGAATGGACCAAAAATTAAGTTAGAACGAAAAACGCCGAAATTCCGACACTTTGTTCCACATTTAATGCCGCATATTACGCATTATACGGTGGAGGGCGAACGAAAAAATTTACTATCTAATCCTGAGGATTTGTTTTCGTGGTACAACTCTTTAATAAAAAATGTAAATAGCGAAATTGAAGATGAAACTATTGCGCAATTAGTCAATGAAATTACCAAAGATGCTACCACCGATATTGAAAAAGCCAAAGCTATTTATTACTGGACTCAAGACAACATTAAATACATTGCCTTTGAAGAGGGGATGGATGGTTTTATTCCTCGAAATACAGACAAAGTAGTTAATCAGCGCTATGGCGATTGTAAAGATATGAGCACCTGCATTACCACCCTGTTGCAATATGCCGATGTGCCGGCTTCCCTGTGCTGGATTGGTACAGACGAAATACCCTATTCGTATCAACAATTACCAACCCCTTCTGTGGACAATCATATGATTGCTGCATTTAAGTTGGATGATGACTATCTTTTTCTCGATGCGACTGATGCTTATTTGCCATTTGGCACACCAAGTTCGTTTATTCAAGGTAAAGAAGCCATGATTAAAACAGGTGACGACAGCTTCGAATTAGTGAAAGTCCCATTTGTTGAGGCTAAACAAAACAGTCAGGTTGAAGTATCTCAACTTAAAATTGAAGGAGAGCAATTAACCGGCAGTTCTATTAAAACATTTAATGGTTATTATAAAACGAATTCTAATTTTAAACTTGCCGGTAAAGATGAAACCGAACAATTTGACTATTGGAGTGCCGTGTTAGAAAAGGGTTCAAACAAGTTCATTTTAAATGAATTGGATGTTGAAAACACTTTTGATAAAGAAAAACCTACTGAAGTAAACTACACCTTTCATATTGATGACTATATTTTTAAAAACAATGATGAGCTATACGTTAATTTATATTTATATGATTGGTTTGATAGCGGGAAGTTAGAAGAAGACCGAAGTTTGCCCTTTCGGGTAAAGCATAAAGCGCATCATCAAGTTAGTCATCTATTAGAAATACCGGAAGGTTATCAGGTTGATTTTGTGCCGAAAGATGTTGCTTTAGAAGAACCCTTATACAGTTATAAAAGTACTTATGAAGTAAAAGATAATCAGGTTATTCATAAGGAAGAGTTAATTGAACATTACATTCAATTAGAAAAAGAAGACTTTGATGCCTATAACCAATTTATTGATGCGATTGACGAGGCAAAAAGTCAAACCATTATCTTACAAAAAAATAAATAATGAACGGATAAGAAAATAAATTCGAGTCCATCCAAAAAATCATAATAACTATTCATCAATTAAAAGAAACTTAAATGAAATCAATAATATCTATTTTAATGAGTTTGGTAATTGCGTCAATGGTAATTGCCCAAACACCCCAAACACCTAATACACCCGAAACACCCAAAGCACCGGAATCGCCCGAAACATTAGAGACACCAAAGTTAATTGAGGCACCTACAATCCCTGAAATGCCTAAAGCACCGGAGGCACCAGAAGCACCAGAAATGCCTGAGGCGCCGGAAGCACCAGAAGCTCCTGAGGCACCAGAAATGCCTGAGGCACCGGAAAAGCTGCAACAAGTAGAAGTAACAAAAATACCGGATACAGCCAATCCAACAGTTAATGAGTTAAAAAATTACGATTGGCAAAAAGAAGCACAACTATTGGAAGTGCCTGAGGCACATGCCGATGAAGATCAAGTAATTTTAAAAGATAAAACCGTAGTTAATTTTCAATATGATTATGATGATGCTTTAGAAGAATATTACGTTAGCCATACCATTAAGCATATTAATAGTGATGCCGCTATTGATGAAAACAATAAAATCTATTTACCGTTTTCGCCATCTATAGAAGTGATAGAACAAAAAGCCCGGGTAATTACACCAGAAGGGAAGGTAATTGAAATGCAAGAAGAAGATATTAAAGAAGCGACTTTAGAGGAAAGAACCCTCCGGTATTTTGCCCTTAAAGGCTTGGTCAAAGGTTCGCAAGTGGAGTCATTTTTCAAGTTAAAAAAATATGCTCCTGAATATGATGGGAAGATAGAAGTATTGCAAGAAGAAGTGCCTAAATATAATGTGTCGTTTGATATTATTGCTCCACAAAATTTAATAATTGCAAGTAAAAGCTATAATGGCATCAGCAATTTAGAACAGGTAAAAGCAGCGGAAAGTGATGAAGCAGAAACGGATGAATCAACAGACAAAAAGCCCGGTGATGAATTCTTTCATTTAAGTCAACAATGGACTTATATTGAAGCATTGAAGGAAGAAGAAAACGCTTTCTTAAAGCCAAACAACAAAAAAATAATTTATAAAATTGATAAAAACCTGCTTAGCCCAAGAACTGATTTGGTAAGCTACGACAAAATTGCGAAGGGTTTATATGAAAATTTAGATGTTGTACCCGATAAAAAATTATCAAAAGAAATTCAGAAATTTTTGAAATCAGCTAAGATTAAACCCGGTAAAGATCAACAACAAAATATTATCAATCTTGAAAACTATCTGAAGCAAAACTTTTCAGTAATAGAGCAAAATGCAGCTGAATTGTCTGATATCTCTTCAATTTTTAAAAACAAAGTTGCCAGCAAAGTGGGTATTATGAAATTGTACTGTGCTATTTTAAACCACTTGAACATCAACCACCAAATTGTGTTGACGAATAATCGCGATACCCATAAGTTTGATAAAGAGTTTGAAGCCTACAATTTTTTAATCAATTACTTATTGTACTTTCCAGATTTAGATCAATACATGGCACCCACCGCACCCATTAGTAAATTAGGCATTGTACCTTATTTATGGACCAACACCTACGGCTTGTTTATTGAGCCGGTCAGTTTAGGTGATTTTACGACTGCCAAAGCCAATATTAAATTTATAGAACCATTAGGCTCAAAAGATTGTGTGGATGAAATGTATGTGGAAGTAAGCAGTGATAACAACTTTAAAAATTTACAGGTAAATTATACCAAAAATGCTACCGGTTATTATGCTCAACTCTTTCAACCTTATTACGATTTTTTAGATGAAGAACAAGCGAAGGCAGCCAATGAAAGTCAGGTTAAATTTTTAACCGAAGATGTTGACATTACCAGTATGGAGACTGAAAATGAAGGCTTGCTTGATTTTGGAGTGAAACCCTATACCTTTAAAAGTAGTTTTAAAACCAAGGCATTTATGGAACGAGCCGGTGATAAAATATTATTTAAAATAGGCGAACTGATAGGTCCGCAAATGGAAATGTATCAGGTAGGTGAACGTAAGTTGCCCGTTGAATCGCCGTTTAATAGACGCTATTATCGTGAGCTAACGCTAAATGTACCTAAAGGATTTACCGTAAAAAATCTGGAGCAATTGCAGTTTGATGAAGTGTACAAAGAAAAAGGGGAAGTGCTAGCTCAGTTTGTGAGTAATTATACCTTCGATAACAATACGGTTAAAGTCATCATTGAAGAATCTTACGACAAAATTGATTGGTCTATCGATCTGTTTGAAGATTACCGCCGGATAATAAATGCCGCTGCCGATTTTAATAAGGTGGTGTTGTATTTGGAGAAGTAATTCTAATTAATTATTATCTGTATTTTGGATTTTGGATTTTGGAATTTCAATACCTAAGCAGCTATCGAATTCTGGTCCATCTGTATGCCAACATTTTTACTAATGGTAAAAACAAATTTAGTACCACCGTTCTTTTTAGTGCTTTGAATCCAAATGTCACCAAGGTGGTAGTTTAATATACGTTTGCAAATAGATAAGCCTAAACCTGTGCTATCGTCCGTTTTTTTGTTGAAGGAAGAAACTTTAAAGGCTTCAAAAACCAGTTCTTTTTCATTTTCTGGTATGCCTCTTCCATTGTCCGTATAAATAAATTCAAAATGATCATCAAACTCAATATAACGGATATTAATCTTAGCTGGTTTTCTAGTTAACTTATATTTAATAGAATTACTGATTAAATTTTGAAACAGCACTTCTATTTGCACCGGATTTACTTTTATAGCTGTTGGTAAATTAAAACAAATATCTACATTAGATTTAGTTATTAAATTTTTTAAACCTAACATAACATGGTTGATGCTATTGTTTAAATCAATGTCTTCAAATGATATGGCTTTGTCATTTTCTAATAAAGAAAATTTTAAAACCTCGCTTACAAATGTATCTAATCGCCTTGCGGCATGTCTAACAAATTTTGTATAATATGATAATTCTTTCTTTAAATCTGTATTTTCAATTTCAGATAATTTTTTTTCAGTAATCTCTATAAATGAAATGATGTTGTTTAAGGGTTCTTTCAAGTCGTGCGAAACATGATATGCATAGTTTCTCGCAGACTTGTTAATGTCCATTAATTTATTATTTTCTTTCATCAACCCACTGGTTTTTTCCTTTAATCGTTTGGTAAACAATTCATTAAATAGGTTTAATTCGGTCTTTCGTAGTAATGCCGTTTCAGCGTAGTCATTCAACTTTGTTTTAAACAAAATGATATTTAAAAGTTGAATGCCAAACACAACCAAACTATTAAATAAAAATACACAGAAAACTTGTTGGTTCATCAGGTTAAGTTCTATATAAGAGTAAACTAAACTAAACAAAAATGAAATCAACGCGATAGCAAAATAGCTAAACTGAATAATTTTTTCATAAAACAATATGAATGGGATAATGCTAATTACAATAAAAAACAAATTAAAGCCAACATTAAAACCTATGTAAAAAGAACACAGTAAAATAAGGAGTACCGAACCAACATATAAAATATGTTTTAACAAGACCGTATTGGCTTTATAATTTGAAAATGCGATACTACAACTCCATAATATAGTTGAAAATAGTAGTAATATGTAATTACTAAATACATTGGAGCCCAAAATACCTACTAAAAATAAAACAAGTGCTACAGGAATTAATAGCAACACCAGTATATTTGAATTTTTTATAATTAAAAATTCAAGACGTGTGGTTTTATCGCCTATTCCATTAAATAATAAATTGTGTAATACTGCGGTCATAGTTTAAAGAGTGATTGACATATTAAAAAATAGACTAAAATTATGCCAAATTACACGGCTAGAGACTAATTAATTACTATTAAATATTTGTATATGAAATTATTCACTGCTTATGCTGATCGTGATAACAAGGATATTTTTCTCAAAGAAATATAAAGAATGATGAGAAAATAAATTTAGTATCTATGATAAAGGAATTTTTTATTAGACAAGGCGAAAAACGCAGTCTTAGTAAGGCTAAGAAAAGGCTATTCAACAAAGTATATCAGAAAATCGCAAAGTCAAAATGTAAAGTTATTTTGGCTAATTCATTTTTTGAGGTGCTAAGTGAATAAATGATATATTTGTGAAAATATATTATTTTGAGTGTATTAGCCAAATTATTAGTTCCAGCGGAAATATTGAAGAATTTTAAAGTAACCGATGCTTTTGAAGAGCA
>CALHDG010000168.1 GCA_938023075.1 uncultured Chitinophagales bacterium | reverse complement strand
TTTTCGATATACTTCGTTGAAAAGCCTCGTCTTAGCCCCACTATGACTACGTTTTTCGCCTCGTCTATCAAAAAATGACTTTGAAATAAAAAGTAGATTTATTTTCTCCGCATTACTAATATAAAATCCTATTAAATTATTTTGCCGATTCAAGAAAATGTGAGGGAACTAAATAGTTAGGCATAGGGTTAATACTATTACATTCATTAATTTAAAATTGAAACAAACATGCCACTAATTTTTAGTTTTATCGTCGGATTTATTTTAGGCTTTCTTGCCAATATGTGGTATCTGGCAAAAAGAAGATAATTTGCTCTTTTCGTTTTTTATAGGATATTAATATGGTACATTTGTCAACTAATATTTACCAATAGTTGACTATAATAGATGTAATAATTCCTGCCTATAATGAGCAAGATGCCATAGCGAAAGTAGTAGAAGAAATACCTAAATTCCTTGGTGTTAGAGAAGTAATTGTTGTGAATAATGCTTCTACCGATAACACCGTTAAAGTAGCTGAGCAAGCTGGTGCAAGGGTTGTCGATCAACCAAAACGAGGCTATGGAAATGCCTGTTTAAAAGGCATGGCGCATATTCAACAAAAGGCAACTGCACCTGATATTGTTGTTTTTTTAGATGGCGACCATTCTGACTATCCAGAAGAAATGGGTAAAGTAGTTGCTCCAGTAATAAATGATGGTGTAGATATGGTGATTGGCTCTAGAGAGTTGGGTGAACGCCAAAAGGGTGCTATGATGCCCCAACAAATTTTCGGTAATTGGTTAGCCACTACTCTAATTCGATTGTTGTATAATTACCGGTTTACCGATTTAGGTCCGTTTAGGGCGGTTAGTTGGAAAGCCTTGTTAGCTCTTAACATGAAAGATACAACTTATGGCTGGACTTGCGAGATGCAGGTAAAAGCAGCCAAGCAACAATTAACAGTAGTTGAAGTGCCCGTCAATTACCGGCAGCGAATAGGCAAATCGAAAGTAACTGGAACGATAAAAGGCACGGTTTTGGCAGGTTATAAAATTTTATGGATGATTTTTAAAAACTTGTGAAAAATACTAAAATCAAAATTCTTCATTATCAATTTGCTAAATAGAAACTTATAACATGAACATTAGCCACACACTTTTAAATAATGGTTTTTTAGCGTATCAACTGTACCTCTCCTCAAAATCTAACTTACATTAAACAAGGCGATTTCGGTTTAGAATACTAGTTCCTGTAATGTATGTTTTTAATTGAGGTTTTTTCTATCTGTCTGAATACATTATTGATTCTGGGTAGAATTATATTTTTAGGTATTGCTTTGCTATGGTTTATTTTTTATCCAACCTATTCAAAATGAAAAATATAAAAGGACAAGTTTATTTAAGTAATGCTACAAAAATAAATCTACATTTCTGTCTTTGCCATTTTTCGATATACTTCGTTGAAAAGCCCTGTCTTAGCCCCACTATGACTACGTTTTTCGCCTCGTCTATCAAAAAATGACTTTGACATAAAAAGTAGATTTATTTTCTCCGCTTTACTAATCAATACCAGATTAAACAGTATTTCTAGTTTCAAGTAAATTTGGTGCGACCTTAGAAAAACTAAACTATTCATTTGACCACGAAATCAATCAACCAAACAGCTATTTAACCCTAAAAACAATAACACTCTGAATTACGAAAATGTGCTATTTAAAGTCAGTTCAATTTTATGCCAAGATTTTCAAAAAATTGAACAGACTTTTTTTTATGAAAACAGAAAACTTCTATAAAATCAAACGTTTTACAACAATTTGATCTCCCTTTTTTATATACAGAAAAAACATACTATTAGCAATACCCGATACATCTACCGATTGTCTTTCATGCACAATACCACGTGCCATGATGTATCCGTCTGCATTTAACAGTAAGTAATCAACACTATTAATGCCTGTACTGCCAGATTCAATTTGAATATCAAGTGTTTGTTGAGCAATATTGGAGTAAACTAAAACATTAAGATCTAAAAAAGTACGTAACGCATTACCCGATAGTGTAAAACTACTTAATGGGGCATTGCAGGCTGCTATAATTTCTGAATAATTATCACAACCACCGTCGTTTTTATGTATAAATGCTTTAGTTGGTTTAACTCGTAGAAAGGAACAAATAATTTCGGTACCACACAACTTTAACGAATTATTAAATTGTATATCTATTAAATCAACCGAAGTAGCATCAATATTGTCTAAACCATATAAATTAGTAAGCGCAATGTTACTGTTGACTACTAAATCACCATTAATGGAGTTTAGTTTTGACAGGCTGTTTAAGTTTACTAAACTTTGATTGCTGTAAATGATTAAATCTCCATTAATATATCGCAATTTATTTAAACCTTGTAGGTTTAATAAAGAACGATTACTTGATATATTTAAATTTAAACCAACCGACTGCAAATTGTTTAAACCTTGTAAACTGGTTAAGTTTACATTTTTGGTAATTTGCATAGAACTGGCAATTTTTATCAAACTTTCTAAACCTTTAAAATTATTTAAATTACTATTAGAATTAATTGCAAACCAACCTTGAATGGCTTTCAAGCTATTTAAACCATTAAACGAAACTAAGTTTCTATTTTTTTCAATATATAGAGAATGCATAGAAGTTATCTTCTGTAATCCATTAAAATCTTTTAAGGTATAATTACCTTCTGCTCTTAAATAGTTTAAAGTAGTTAAGTTGTACAAACCGGCAAAATCGAGTAAAGCATAATTATTGAGTACCTCTAAATGGTCAATTAATGTTATGCCTTGTAAGCCTTGCAGGCTATATAAACTGTTATTAGCCAAAATGGATATGTCTTGTTTAACATTGGTAAATTTCACTTTATCTAAACCTGTTAGTGTAGGCAAAGCGTTGTTATTTTCAATAACTATACTGTTTTTTACATGAGTTAAATTATATAGATATTGTAATGAAGTTAATTTTTGATTATCTTTTAAAATCAAATCTCCTTCTATCTTTTTTAAGTTATGCAAACCACTTAAACTAACAAGCTGCTTGGCATTATCTATAATTAAACTTCCATTTATTTGAGTAACTGCACTTAAGGCTGTTAAATTTTGTACTTCACCGGTAATTTCGAGATCACCATAAACAACAGTACAACTTGGTGAAAAAGCATTTAACTGATATTGCTGAGAAAATTTTACCTGTGAGCAGTTTTGTGCATTTAGGCAGGTACATAGCATAAGCAATGCTATTAAACTAAAAATAGACTTCATAATATTGTAAAAGAAAAAATTAAAAAAACTTGTAATAAAAAGGGGGAACTGATGAATAGGTTTTTTTTAGCGGCGGCAAAGGTAGCAGAATAGATTTCATCTCTAATTTTAACAATGTTAAAAATCTTAAAAATATCAAACTTGTTTTTAATGTATTTACATTGGAAAAATGTAATAAGGTCTATCCTCATTATCCAAATTTTATGCCAATATCATAAACAATTTTATCTATATCAATGTTTGTCATGCATTTAAAGTGATCTTTAGGGCAAGCCGGGTAACCAATTTTTGAGCACGGTCGGCACGAAAGATTCGCATCTTCATAAATATTTAATTCATTTATGTTTTTCTGTTTTCCACTTTGAAATACATATGGAAACATGCCAAATTGAGGTACAGTATTGCCCCATATGGTAAATAGAGTTTTGTTAAAAGCAGTAGCTATATGCATTAAAGCCGTATCACCCGTTAAAACTATTTTGGCTTGTTTAATTAAAAAAGCACTTTGTTGTAAATTAAGTTTATTACAATAGTTTTCAACTTTATCTTTAAAATAATTTTTGAGGATACTTGCGGTTATATCATCTTTAGCATCTCCTAATAAAACTACCGGAAAATTTATTTTAGAAATGATTGAAAATAAATGTTGAATGGGTATTGTTTTGGTATAATGTTTTGCACCTACCGCAATGGCAACATAGGGCTTTTTATTAAATGGCAAGTTAAGTTCATTTTGGGGGTGAATAAAAAAATCTAAACCTTGTCCATCATTTTGAACATTTAACAATTTAAGCCTGTCAAAATAACGATCAACTAAATGTTTATGTGGCAATCGATTTATTTTTAGATTAACCATTAGCCACTTTGCCATATTCAGTTTGTTAAAGCGAATAGTTTTTGCAGATATTAAAGCCGTTAATAAATAAGTTCTTAAATTTTTATGAAGATCAATAATTAGGTCAAACCGTTCTGCTTTTATTTTTTGAAGTGTTCTAATTAACGGCTTTTCTAAATAATGAAGCTTAGTAATGTATGGGTTATCAACTAAAATATTGTTGTAGGCATGTTTGGTAAGAAAATGGATTTCAGCATTAGGTAACTGCATTTTTAAGCACCGGATTATAGGGCTTGTTAAAACAATATCGCCAATAGAGCTAAACCGGATAAGCAGTATTTTATTGGTATTACGCAAATTTATTTTTTTGCAAAGTAATACTTTTATATTTTTGTAATGATATGTCATCTGCCAAATAACCAAGAAATTTAATAGCTAAACTATTAAATTTCTTGGTTAAAACATTTTTATAATGAAAAAACATAGTGAAAATTTCATTTTTCATTAAAAAGCGGTAAATTTGCGTGGTGGATATTCTAAGAAAGAGCTATTATACAGTATTAAAAAAAAAGCTGTCGTATGCACCGGCAGCCGTTATATTAGGTGCCAGACAAGTAGGTAAAACTACCTTAGCTTTACAATACGCTAAGCAAGCTAAACGTAACTACTTATACTTAGATATGGAAAACCCGGAAGATGTTGCCAAAATAATGGACAGCCCGGTTTCATTTTTAAATTTTCATAAAGATAAGTTAGTGATTATTGATGAAGCCCAAACCCATCCCGCATTATACAATAGTTTACGCAGTGTAATTGACCAGCACAAAAAGAAAGGACGATTTATTTTATTGGGCTCCGCTTCGCCATTATTAATAAAAGGTATTTCAGAAACCTTAGCCGGTCGTATTAGTTATATGGACCTTTCGCCCTTTACCCTATCTGAAATTCAACAAAAATTTAGCTTAGAACATCATTGGTTGCGTGGTGGTTTCCCCTTAGCTTTTTTAGCCAATGAAGCAGCAGAAGCCAAAGATTGGATGAGCAATTTTATACGCTCGTATGTAGAAAGAGATTTAAACATCTTGTTCGACAGAACCTTTAATCCGGTTTTATCGCGCCGCTTATGGACTATGCTTGCCCATTACCATGGTGCTTTTTTAAATGCCAATAATTTATCTCGTTCATTAGGGGTAACTGCACCGGTAATTAAACATTATATGCAATATTTGGAAGGCACCTTTTTATTATACCAGCTTTTGCCTTGGCATACTAATGCCAAAAAACGTTTAATCAAATCGCCCAAAATTTATATAAAAGACAGTGGTATATTACATTATTTCAGCCGCGTTTATAGTTATGAAGATTTACTTTCGCATCCTATTATTGGTGCATCGTGGGAGGGTTATGCCATAGAGCAAATTTTATATCATAAACCAGAAGATGTTGATTTGCATTTTTACGGTACTCATAACGGTACAGAAATTGATTTAATTATGGTGAAAGCACAGCAACCATTAGTAGCCATTGAAATAAAGTTTAGCAATGCGCCTAAAGTTTCTAAAGGATTTCATATTGGCTGTGAAGATTTAGGGATTAGTAAAAAATATATACTAACGCCGCACGCCGATACTTACCCCGCTAAAAATAAAACTATGGTAATGAGTTTATGGAATTTTTTAAAAGAGTTGAGTGCCAAGCCCGAAAATATTTTACAATAATACCAAATTGACCATAAAATGTAACACAAATTTCGTTTTATTGTTGGCGATATTTTCGTTAAAAATACTCGCCGTAGCCGCTGGCTATGCCTGCGTTTTTTGCCTCAATCTCACCAAAATAAATTCGAAATTTTAGTGTCACTTTTTATAATCAAATTGGTATAAAACGATTGTATTGATAAGGTTGTTAAAGACGACTGAGCTCGGAAGTCTAGCCCCGATAGCAGTGGTTATGCTGCCTGAAGCGTTGGCTTTTGCAGCCTAAGCCGCAGCATTTGAACGGATAGCGGGGAGCCCGTTTCTAAATTGATTTGCCGTTTCGCTTCAAAAAAATCTTATCTACTAAGAAATAAATTAATGATTTGTCTCTCCAAATCTATAACTATAATCTGGCCTCTGACTTCTCGTTTCTGACCTCTGACTTCTCAATTCTTATCAAACCAAAACCTTATCAGCCAAAGTCAACTCCCATTGGTAGGCACTTTTCATAATGTCTTCAAAAGAATAGTTGAGTTGCCAGTTCAAATCGTTTACGGCTTTCTGGTTATCAGCATAAACTGCAATTACATCGCCCGGTCTCCGGTCAGCATAGGTCCAGTTGAGTTGTAGGTTGTTAACTTGTTCAAAGGTTTGCACGGCTTCTAAAACAGAACGCCCCACACCAGCACCCAGGTTATAAATATTTGCCCAATCTCCATCGGGGTCTTGTTGCATTCTTTTTAAAGCAGCCGTATGCGCGCCACCAATATCCATCACATGTATGTAATCTCTAATGCAAGTACCATCTTTGGTAGGATAGTCGTTGCCGAAAATACTAAGCTGTTCTAACTCGCCGGTTGCCGTTTTGGTAATGTAGGGCACCAAATTTTGAGGTCTGTCAATAGGCAACTCCCCTATCTGAGCACTTTCGTGTGCACCAGCCGGATTAAAATATCGAAGTAACATATATTTTAGGGGATAACATTTGGCAAAATTTTCAATAATTGCCTCGCCCATTTGTTTAGTATGCGCATAAGGCGATTCTGCTTTTTGGGTAAGGGTATTTTCGGTTACGGGCAACTCTGTAGCATTGCCATACACCGAACACGAAGAAGAAAAAACCAGGTTTTGAACCCTAAATTCTTCAATGAGTTGCAACAAATTAGTAAGCGATACCAAGTTATTATGATAATACAATAAAGGCTTTTCTACCGATTCGCCTACCATTTTATAGGCGGCAAAATGAATAATTCCTTCGATATCGGTATGATCTTCAAAAACCTTTTTAGTGGCTTCTAAATCACATAAATCAATATTATAATTGCTAACTACTTTGCCGGTTATGGCTTTTATCCCATCTAAAATTAGAGGGTTCGATCGTGAAAAATTATCAATAGAAATGACTTCGAAACCATTGTTGATTAAATCAACTATGGTGTGCGAACCAATATAACCGCAACCACCGGTAACTAATACTTTAGACATATTGTCCGTTTAATTTTGCTTTAATATAATTAGATTGAAGAATGTTTTGAAGTCCTTCTTTTAAAGGTACCAACTCTTTTTCAAGCAATTCTTTCATTTTAGAAGCATCAGGTTTTCTTCTTTTCATATCCCCTTCATCTAAAGGATCTACATAAGTAAGCTCCGAAGATGAATCCGTTAACTCAATAATGGTTTCTGCTAATTCTTTAATACTAATTTCCACATCGCTGCCAATATTGATTACTTCGTTTTTGTATATTTCATTTTTATAAGCTGTTATTGTAGCATCCAAATGATCGTCGATATAACAAAAAGTTCTGGATTGCAAGCCATCCCCATAAATGGTAATGGGTTGGTCACTTAAGGCAGCTCGTAAAAATTTAGACACTACAAAATCGGTGCTTTGCTTGGGTCCGTAAGTATTAAAAAAACGAAAAATGGTATAATCTATGCCATACTCTTGTTTGTATGATTTACAATATGCCTCGCCTACATTTTTAACCACCGCGTAAGGTAGCCTTGAATTGAGCGGCGTAGTCTCTTCGTTTTGAGGAAAGGTAACCGACTCGCCGTACACCTCTGAAGAAGAAGCATAAATAATACGTTTCACTCCGGTATTTTTGCAGAGTTCCAATATATTTTTGATGCCCTGAATATCATCTAATACCATTACCGGGCTATCTAATGTACGTTTTACCCCAACCACCGCAGCATAATGAAACACATAATCAAATTGAAACGATTGCATAATGGAGGCGATGGGTCTAAACTCATTCACATCACAATTAATAAATTTCCAATTTTTCTTTTTTGCTGAAGGCAATTTATCTTTGCTACCGGTTAGTAGATTATCTACAATTACAACATAATTTTGCTCGTCATCTGTTAGCCGGTCTGCCAGCGAACTGGCAATAAAACCCGCTCCGCCGGTAATTAAAATTTTCGTTTGTTTCATTCAATTCAACAATCTTTTGCAATATTAAGCAGAGTTATGGTTTCAAACAACTGATTAGCCTTTAATTTTGTTTAGATGAATGATAAAGACAAGTATTTTAAGAACTAACTATTACCTCGAACGCTATATTTTTTAGAAGCGAAACGTTGAAACCATGTAGAAACGAACTCCCCGCTATCCGTTCAAATGCCATTTTGCAATCGCTTCAAATCTACGCTGCAAATGGCATAACCACTGCTATCGGGGCTAAACTTCCAACGTCATCACGCTTTAAATCCATTCCAAATATATCGCCTCCCGGTTAATAAGCCGGCATATTTTCATATGAATTAAAATGTATTTTTATTTATTCAATGCAACCACTGTCATCCCTCTGAGATTATCTTTGTACTGCCGGTTTACATAGTAAAAGTTAACTGAACGCAGAAAACGGCGGCGCAGTGACAACATTCCAGCAGCAGTCAAAGTGTCGCTCCTCTGGAGCTTAATCTTATTGTTATGTTTCTGCTACAAAAATTTAACTCCGCTGGAGTTTGTTTTAATGGGTTAAAAATTTCTAATTCAAATTGTCACTAAGTCTGAGTTTTTCAACTCGTCTATCAAAAAAAAATTTGTCACAATGCGACACCATTTCGGTAGCAGTCAAAGTGTCGCTCCGCTGGAGCTTAATCTTATTGTTACGTTTTTGCTACCAAAATTTAACTCCGCTGGAGTTTTGTTTTAGGGGGTTTAAAAAGTTCTAATTCAAATCACCAAAGCTTCTTCCGGTTCAGCTATATCCATAAAATCAGGTTGCTCTTTCACAATGTCTTGCCACATCGGTTGAAAACTAAAATAGCCCGCCAAAGGGAAGCCCACTTCATTGTTGCGGGTGTTAAGGGCAGTTTCATGTTTTATTGGAACGATTTTGTTTCCAGTAGAATCCGCAAGTATTTGAGATTGACAACTCCGCTCCATGGTTACAAACCAAAAGATGCATTCTTCTATACTATGCCCAACAGTTAATAAACCATGATTTTGTAAGATAACTGCTTTGTTATTGCCCAAGGCTTTCCCTATTCTTTCTCCTTCACTCAAGTCTAAAACTACGCCGCTGTAGTCGTCAAACAAGCCGTGGTCTTCGTAAAAAATACACGAATCTTGTGTAATGGGATCTAATAATTTCCCGAAGCTGGAAAATGTTTTGCCATACAAACTATGTGCATGGGCGGCGGCAACTACATCCGGTCGTGCTTTGTGTATGGCGGCGTGAATGGCGAAAGCCGCACCGTTTAAATTTTTGTGTTTCCCTGCAATAATCTGTCCTTCTTCATTTACTAAAATCAAGTCCGACATCTTCATTTGCCGGAAAGAAACTCCAAAAGGGTTCACCCAAAAGCAATGCGGATACTGCGGATCGCGACAAGTAATATGCCCGGCAACACCTTCTGAAAAACCAAACTTCCCAAAAATTCGATACGATCCGGCTAACATTTTTCTCAAGTAAAGTCGTTTGGCTTCTACACTATCAAAAGCCGGATAGTTAATCATTTTTTCTATGCCTAATGGATTTTTTACTTTCATTGTATCAAATTTTTAGCATTTAGCAAGATACTAAGCATTACATATAATATGCATACTTTGCCAATAAACTGTATTCTTATAAGAAACCCGTTCATTTAATAATTTAAAATGGCACATCTCCATCACCGCTACTTTCCGTTTCCCCTCCATTATTCATACTCGATTTACGTGTAATGGTTTTCACTTCACCTTCATTAATCGCTTGGCTCATTGGGGTTAGCCCTTCAAATAGTGGATCACTTTCTTGCAAATCAACAAACTTTGCATATTGACCAATAAAACGGGTAATTACCGAACAGGTTGGTCCGTTACGATGCTTGGCAATAATTACTTCTGCCAAACCTTTAGAAGGTGTGCCATCATCTAACTCATCCATGCCATAATATTCTGGGCGATACAGAAATAAAACCAGATCCGCATCCTGCTCAATCGCTCCACTTTCGCGAAGGTCACTCAACATTGGTCGCTTATTACCACCGCGGGTTTCTACCGCTCTACTTAACTGAGATAAAGCGATTACCGGTATATCTAACTCTTTAGCAATAGTTTTTAGCGAGCGCGATATATTACTTATTTCTTGCTCCCGGCTGAAACTTCTACCATCACCCATACCGCTCATCAATTGCAGATAATCGATAATAACCATATTAATGTCGTGTTGTTGTTTTAGCCGGCGACACTTAGCGCGCAATTCAAAAATATTAATAGCCGGTGTGTCATCGATAATCAATTCAGCATCACCGAGCTCTTTGGTTTTTTCTACTAATTTCACCCATTCGTGCTCTTCTAAATTACCATTTCTTAATTTGTTTAGAGATATTTCGGTTTCCGAAGAAATTAGACGTTTGGTAAGTTGCACGGCAGACATCTCTAATGAAAACAAGGCTACTTTTCTTTTAAATTGAACCGCCGCATTACGTGCCATTGAAAGTACAAAAGAGGTTTTACCCATACCCGGGCGAGCAGCGATAATCACTAAATCTGACTTTTGCCAACCGGCTGTTTGTTGATCTAAATCGTACAAGCCAGAAGGAACACCGGTTAAATCGCTTTCTCTATTTTTGAGTTGTTCAATTTCGTCAATGGCTTTCATAATCAGCTTATCTGCTCCTTCGTAGCCGCGTCGTAAGTTTTGATCAGTAATTGTAAATATTTCTTGTTCTGCTTTTTGTAGTAATTCAAAAACATCGGTGGTATCTTCATAAGCTTCATTAATAATATTTGTAGATATATTAATTAATTCACGCTGTACGTATTTTTGGGCAACAATACGCGCGTGGTACTCAATATTGGCTGCTGAGGCTACTCTATTGGTTAACTCACTAACATAATAGGCACCACCAATTTCATCTAACACCCCCATTTTTCGTAACTCTTGGGTTACGGTTAAAATATCAATGGGTTCTGATTTATCAAACAACCCAATGATGGCTGCAAAAATCTTTTTATTGCCTTCATGATAAAAGTGATCTGGTTTTAAAATATCTATAACCTCTGATACGGCTGCCTTTTGCAACATCATTGCTCCTAATACGGCATCTTCTAAGTCACGAGCCTGTGGAGGTATTTTACCAAATAAATAATTGGAAAGTTCAGCATCTGATTTTTTTCTATTTTTATTTCTATAAGATTGTGTAACACCGCTGGCGGAATCTGGCATAAATATTTTACTCCCTAATTAAATGGTTAAACAAATGGTTTAGGCAAAAGTTAATTTTACTCGAAAATACTAAAAGTCAACAAATCCATTTTACACTTTCGATGCATCAAAGGTACATTCAATTTATAGTTTTTGTTTAATGAATAGAACGAAACATATACACAAGTTTCTACTTAAATTATTTTTTTAAGATGCTTTGTCAGCGTAAGATTTCAAATTTAAAAGAACAATCTTTCCACATGCGTATTTTTATTGTGTATTGATAGTTGATAAATCGAGAAGCTGATGTGGAGAAATATTTATAAGTAAACATTTTGTTATGTAAAAGATATTTCATCTTAGAAAATACATTATATTAAATTGAATTTTAAGTTTATTGTATAACATACACCTGCCTAATTTTATAAATTGTGTAATTAACGAAAATGGACAGATAGATTCCTTAGGAATGCTACAAAAATAAATTTACCATCTGAATTGATTCTTTTTCTCCTTGTCTTTGTTGAAAAGCCTCGGCTTGGTTCCCCACTAAGTCTGCGTTTTTCGCCTCGCCAAGAAAAAAAATAATTTATTTAATATTGATAAATTTATTTTCTCCGTATTCCTTATCTTAGAGCAAATCAAAAAATAATTGATGACAACAACATTAAAAGTAAACAAGCCCAATCCTTTTATACCTAATGAAAAAGTAAGCTTTTTTGCATACGAAACAGATGTTGAACTTAATATGAAAAGGTTAGAAGCCAGTAAACCAATATTGATTACTGAATTTTATCATCAGGGTTTATCACTTCTTAAAGAGTTAAAGCAGCATTTAAGTAAGCAATTGCCAAAAACTTCTTTTCAAGAGCAGCGTGCTTTTAGAGCGGCATACCGGAAGCGGTCAAATTTTATAGTGATGCAGGTTGTTAATCACCAATTGGTTGCCAAAAAATCTCCTTCTATTGGTTGGTTAAAAAAATTATATCCTGATGAAGATAATTTCTATTTAACCTTCTCGCAAATACAAGGTTTAAATAGTGCATGGCAATGGTATAAAAAAGGGATTTCGATTCCCGTATTACGCAACAAAATCCATCCTTATTACGATACTTATTTTCCGACCCGTTTTGATCATCTGATACTTTTTGACAATTGGTTAAAACGCTATACTGGTCCAAAAAAATCGGCTATGGATATTGGCTTTGGTTGTGGGGTGCTCTCTTTACAAATGATTCAACATGGTTTTCAAAAAGTTTATGGAACCGAAATAAACCCGAATGCCATTATTGGGCTTAAGGAAGCGATGGGAGAAACTAAACTTTCACGAAAGATCGAGTTAGACTTTGGACATCTTTTTGCGAAGTGGGAGAAACCAACCGAGTTAATTGTGTTTAATCCTCCGTGGTTACCCATGTCAACTGATTTAGGTAATATTGATGAAGCCATTTATTATAATGAACAATTGTTTCCAGCATTTTTTGAGGCTGCCCAACACAGGTTGTTGCCCGAAGGAAAGCTATTGTTCATATTTTCTAATCTGGCTGAAATTACCAACTTAACCAAAGAACATCCGGTAAAAAAAGAGTTAGCAGCAGGTGGCAAATTTGTTTTAGAGAAATGTTATCAAAAAAAGGTGAAAGCAGCATCAAAAAAAACAAAGCGAAACGCCCATTGGCGTTCATCAGAAGTGGTGGAACTTTGGGTGTTAACATTAGCTGGTGACTAATACCAAATTGACCATAAAATATAACACAAATTTCGGTTTAATATTGGTCCCGAAGTTTCGGGATTAAAAATACTCGCTGTAGCTGCCGGCTATGCCTGCGTTTTTTGCCATGAGCTCACCAAATTAATTCCAAAATTTTTGTGTCACATTTTACAGTCAACTTGGTATAATAAATCGATTGAATACTTTTTTTTAAGCCAATTGTAAAAAAAAGGGGGTAAAATAAAAATTTTGTCCCCTTCTACTACATTCTAATAAATTGAAATAATTAGTCCTCTTTTACAAATTTTTCCGTAAACAAGGCTCCATTAATATTTAATGAAATCATATAAATTCCATTAGGAATTGTTGCCAAATCTATCACGGTTCTTTGTATACCAACACCAACCTCAATTGCCTGTTCGTATACTTTTTGTCCATTCAGTTGATATACTTCTATTCTCATATTATCTTCCGCAATGTTGGTATCAAATACAATTGTTAAATTATCCTTAACTGGATTAGGTTCAACTTCTAAGTATTTAATTGATGGTTTTGAAAAAGCTCTTTTCTCTGCACTGCATGGATTTTTACAATCATTATAGCGTTCACTAATTACATTAATCGCTTCATCAAGATCACTGTAAAAATTTCTATTGGTAACCTCATATACACCACCTAATGCCTCATTAGCTAATACTAACAAATCGGTAATAGTGCCACTCTCTCCTAAAGCATCACAAACAGTATCTGGCACTCTGTCTACTAAACAATTTGCAGGGTCGCATAGTACCACTGTATTTAAACCCGGACTGTTTAAGGTATTTAAACTTAATACCAAAGCCTCAGCAGCCAAACGGTTTCTAATTCTGTTCTTTTTATTTTGAGAACAATTGCCTTCATATAATTCATCACCTGCTTTTAAGGCACGTGGACCACTTGTACTTGGCAATAATGATAATACACACTTAGCCGAACTAACGGTTATAGATTGTCCATCTGCACCAACGATGATACTTCCACCATTACTTTCTAAAGCAGCATCTATCATTTCGGTGGTTGTACGTCCATCTTTTTTACCTCCTGGGTTACCCCAGAAGCCTTGTGTAAAAGAACAGTTTGGTCCATAAATACAAGAACCGTCATCGCAATTGGCATCAGGATTATAATTTTGAGCAGTTTCATCATTACAACCTAAAATTTGTAATTCAACAACTCTGCATGCACACGGATCAGAACCTATTAAATCAGTAATGTCCCCTGAACAAGGATCATCGTTACAAACAGGAAAAGGAACGCAAGAGTTGTTTTCGCAATTGGCTAATTCATTATAGTTACAAGCTGCAGGATCCATACAACCTAAAATTTGAGGTTGTACTACTTGGCAGGTACAACCATCTGCACTTAACTCTTCAATATTACCCACACAAGGATCAGTATTACAAACCGGTATAGTAGAACAACTACCATCATCGCAATTAGCATCAGGATTGAAATTACATGCTGAGGCATCTGTACAACCAGAAATAACAAGTCCGTCTGTTATACAACTACAAGTAGTGGCATCCCATATTTGCAAATCACCAGCAGTACAATCTGTATTGCATTCTGTACTGTAGGTTTCACAAGATCCATCATCTTCAGTTGCATCAGGATCAAAATTAGCCGCGCAAGGATCGGTGCAACCACCAACAGCGAAAACAAAAACGCATAAATCAACATCATTACAATTTGCATTGGCATCATAATTTGAGGCTGTTGGATCCATACATCCTACAACCGGATTAGAATTTTCGCATCTAATAATAATTGTTTGGCTTTGCGTAGTTACATTGCCGCAACCATCTGCTGCACCCCACACTCTCGTTATAATGGTCAATTCATCGCAACCATCAAATTCGGTAATTGTCTCAACATCCCGATGGCTAGCTGCAATAGTTGTTACACCGTCACAGTTATCGCTCTCATCCGTTACATCGCCAGTAAGAGTTAAGTCTGTAGCATCAGCTCCACAATCTAATGTGACATCTGTTGGAACAGTGAATGAAGGACCTATATCATCGATTAAATTAATACGTTGTGTTTGAGGTTCAGAGGCATTTCCACATGGGTCTACAGCCACCCATGATCGGGTAACCACTGAAGAACCTGGGCAAGGCATATTTTCATTGATTGCATCAGAATAATTAACAAATTCGCTGGCACTGTTTACCGGACAATTTTCGTCATCAATACTTACCACTCTACCTGTAACAGATAAATCATCTATATCAACGTCGCATGGTAAGTCTGCTAAGGATGGAGGTACGAATGTTGGTGGTGTAGTATCTGCCGCTGTACCAATAGTATAGGTACATTCTGCATAAGGCTCACCATCGGTATATGTAAAACTAAAATCTGTATCTTCATAAATACGAATGGTTCGAGTCATTGATCGCGCATTGTCTTGGCAATAAAAGATAATATCAGAATCTATTGCATCTACAAAAGTGCTTGCCGTTGGATTGTTTACTGTAAGACTGTATGGCGCTGCCGCTGCATCTTCAAGCGAACTTGGTGCTAAAGGCACATCACCAATAGTTGTACAATCATAGGTTCCTAAATTGGTTTCTGCCGGGCAAGTAATGTCAATTTGAGCCGTAGCTGCTGAAAACCATATGGAACATAATAAAACAGCAATCCATGGTTTTAAAGAGCTGAAGTGGTTAAAATTAATCATAAAAATTATGTATTTGTTTTGGTTAAAAAATTAGTTGATGGGAGAAATGTCAGTACGACTTGCGTAGTGCAAAGGTGAATCCAAAACCCTTAAAAAGTTTTGCGAATTATTTTGATTTTCAAGAATCTTACTTATAAGATTATGATAACATTTCTAAAGATTTGAAATCGATTACTTTATAATTAGTTTTTCTGTAAAAACTTCTTTACCAGCTATTATGTTTATCAAGTAAACACCAGATAATAAATTGATTGTACGAATTGTTGTGAAGTTACCATCAACTTGCTTGACCAATTTTCCAGTGGCATCAAATAATTTAATTTGATCAATATCATCAATTGAAATTCCTTTTAAATGAAATGAATTTGAAGCCGGATTTGGATAGATAGTGATATCACTAATACCATCTTCAATTTTTGTGTTAACAGTACAAATGTAATCGGGATCAAGCAGTTTGTTTTGATCGACTACATTAGCAAATTGTATTTTGCCTAAAAGCCCTGGTATTTCATATTGTTCATAATTATTAATAGATAATGAAGGAGATTCTACTAAGTCAACCCCAAATAAATAATTATTGTCATACAAATCTGAAGTTACATAAGCAATCTTAACTTCCTCATTTTGTATGTTTCCGTTCTGATCATCATCATTCCCTTGATTATCATTGTTTTGATTATAACTATTTAGATCATTGGTAAAGCTTATAGTTGAATAATGAATTCCAACTTGCTCATCTAACTCATTTAACAGGTATGCAAAATTCCATTTCTTCGACTTTTCTTTAAAAATAATAATTGGATGATTTTCTTCCGCTTTAGTTACATCATTAAGTAGTGTACTTTGGGTAACCACCATTAAATTGTCATCATTTAAAGCAATTTGTATTATAGGGAGGCTTGGATCGCTAATTTGATCAATATCTGATAATAGTTTTTCAACTTTGGCAGAGTTAGTTTGTATAGTTTGATTTTGCTTTATTTTAACAGAGGCTATATAGCTTGAATTATTACCCCAAATTGCATAGTATATTAAATTTCCTTTAGAGGCTATTGCGGTTATCCGTTCTTCCTTTGGTGTAAAACCAACACTTCCATCATCTAATGTTCCGGGGTCAAAAGTGTCAATTAAATTCCCATCTTTACTAAGCTGATAAATTTTTCCATCTTCATTATTAGCCGCTAAAATTTGTTGGTGTTTTGAATTGTATGAGATATCTGACACCCCGGGGCCGGTTAATCGCATAGCAGAGAACGTGATAAAAATAATAGGAACATTGGCAAACTGCTGTTGAGGTACTCTATACAAAACTTCTGGCTCACCGGTATAAGCATTCAATTTGTAAATAGTACCGGCTGCTTCCAGGTCATCTGCACCACCACCTATTTCACCATATCGCCAACAGTCTAATTTACTACCGCTAACATACAAAGAACTGGCAGCTACATACATATTACCTTCATCATCATACACAGCTTTAGTAGTATTACCTATTTTTTCGTTGGTCCATTTAGGATGCTTGTAGATATTAATATTACTGTAAGTATTAGGTGGATTTGTTTCCAGAATGGAAAGTACAAATTGATTTGCAGGTGTTGATGTTTTTGTAATGTTATTTTGTGCAATAATTTTACCTGGTTGAAGTAATTTGCAATTTGGGGAATTTTGCGCGATTGTTTGTAATGCAACAATAATGCATATACATAAAATTAAAATTCTCATTGTTTTGGAACGGTTGATTCATTTAATAAAAATCAATTTCAATGCCAAAAACATTTAACCTACTACTTGCTGTAATATTTTCTCGATGTTTAATTGCTTTTGCAAGTATCCATTATATTGGGTTTGTTTTAGTGCCTTATTGTTTATATTCAATTTTTTTATCTGTTTTTTTACATTACTTAAAATAGGATTGTTTTGCACTGCTCTAAAAAATGACAAGAAATTTTTCTCCAACTGATAAGTTGCTTTATTCTTGCGCATATACCGGTAGGCAGTATCGGTAATAGAACGCAACATTTCGAAATCTTTTAACTGATAGCGCATTAACCATATATAAATAAAACAAAAATTTATAACATAGACGGGTCCTGAAAAATTGTCTTTTTTATTAATGGCTTTTTGTAACCAATCTAAAGCTAATTGAAAGTTGCCTGAAACTGCATGGGCTTTGCTAATAATGAAATAACTTTCTACTAATAAATTTCCATATACATTTTCGTTTAATGGTTGTTCAATATTATCATAAAAATCTGACAATGAAAGTATAGCATTGACATCTCCAATTAGATCAAAATAGCGGACATTGCAGTAATTAAAGTTTAAGGCAAATATTTTTTTTGTTATTTTAGATATAGATTTACTTGTCTTAAGTAACTTTAAGTATTCATTTTTACAAATGTGAAAGTTGTCAAAATTTTTCATGCTGAGCGCACAATCCATTAAACCCAACCAAATATTAATAATTATATTTTGCGTATTCGAATTATCCATAGACCGTTTTTTGGCAATAACCAAAAGTTGCTCGTAACAATAATAAGCTTCCTTAAATTCTAATAGTGCCAAATGGCATTTACTTTTAGCATTCCAATAGTATTTTTCGTTTGGCAGGTTGGTTTTAAAATCATCGGAATTTAGATAGGTTCTGAAAAGCGCTACTTCTTCATCTTTTCTGGCAACCCCAAGCCTGTTTTGCTTCAGTGTTATTTCTTTATCTAAATAATCATACCTGTATTTAGTTGCTTGTTTTTGAGCATACTTGGCTGCCAATGCCATATTTTTAAAGTTTTTCAGTTTTTTACCGCTTAATAATTCAATGCGGTCCAAAAATTTATGGGCGGTTGCTAAGGCACTATAATCTTCTTCTCTTTCCCAATCTTTTATGTATTTGTTAATCAGCTTGTATGCTTCCTCAAATAGTTCTTTGTCAATTAAAACAAATATGGTACTTAGCTTATCAGCATTGTTCAAAAACGGTAAATTAGAATGATCTACTGTATTGGTTGCATAATATAATCGAAGTGCTTTTAAAACTAAGTTGTACAAATAATGGCGAGCGGCACTATAGTGGTTTTGCAAATAAGTGCTTTTCAAACTCTTCAAAATTTCCTCGTCATTAGCAAAACTGTTAATCAGCGATTGATTAAATAGTTCTATATAAGCATCTTTACTTTTATTTTTGGCTTGGTCTTTAATATAGGTGCGAATAAATGCAATTTCTTTTTCATTTAATTTGAATGTTAATTTAAATAACGAATGGCTTTTCATTAAAATTAGTGGATTAAATTGATAATTATTTCATTGACAACAAGCTTTACAATTCCACAATAAGTTTTTTGATATAAAAATAAGATTTTTAGCTAAAATAAAAAAAACGGCTACTATTACTTTTTTTATCTACTGTAAATCAATTTGTTACCAAAAGGATCGGCTAAACACATTTCTGCTTCTGCCCAAGGCTGTTTTCCTACACCCGGATTTAGGAACTTGTAATTTTTTGCCTTAAGTTCGGCGTGATAAGCAATTAAATCATCACATTCTATTCGAACTTTGGTTCCAGGAGTTCCGTCACCATGATGTGCTGATAAATGCAATACGCATCCACTGTTTGATATTTGCATATATAGGGGCATATTTACTGCAAATCGATGTTCCCAATCTATCCTGAATTCTAAATATTCCACATAGAATTCCCTTGCTTTTTCTTCATCAAATATTCTGATAACCGGAGTAGGATTTCCCAACTTCATAACGTATGTAATAATAAGTATTTTAGATATTTTATGCAAAACATCTTAGCCAAAAAGGTCAAAGTATTTAATATCTAAAAATGAGTTTATCTCTGTTCTTCTAATACTTAATTATTCGCAAGCACCAATATAGGCATGAAATACAGAACTGACATCAACATTAAAACCGGAGTATAAAGTAATTCTTTGTCCCGCCTCATAAGTAATATCAGCATTGCTCGCAATGCTATTATTCGCTTCTAAAACCGAATCCACTTCAAAGTGGTACAAAGCACCGCTTAAAGTTGTTTGTACAAATTCATTATTCAAGCAAAAATTTTCACATAATTCGGGTACGCCGGCATTCAACCATCTTTTAATTTGCAGTAACTCCAAAGAGTCTAAGGGGTTGGTAGCTCTGTCGTTCATAGACATTCCGTTAACGGTACCCTGACATGCATTGAAATTATCAATAGTAATCGCACCTAAAAAATTTTCACTTTGTGTAATATCTGAACCACAGTTGTTGCCTCCCTGTATAAAATTGGTATATGAGGCTAAACTAAAACCGCCTGCCATACCATGACAACCAGTACATCCCGCGGCAGTTAGCATATTCGATATTTCGCTCCAACCCAGTTCTCCACTGTTGCAGGTTTGGGCTTTAGTGCTGCATAATGAAAAGTACAAAATAATTAGAGATAGACTTAAAATTTTCATTTGATTATTTTTTGCGTGTGAATAAAATTTGAAAGAATCGATCAACATCTCTTTAAAAGTTTAAAATTACTGTGTTTTACCTTAATTAAAAAATAAAGTTACAATAAGCAGGGCAAATTGATTTTTTTTGAAAGCATAAGAAGTATTAATTTTCAGCCGCTACTTATAAGTAGTTTACTCTTTTAAATTGATTGAATAGTTGTTTTGAATAGATAAGAAAATATGAATTTTAATATAGTATTTGATAGTAGAAAGTTCATTTTACTATAATATCCATCAATTCTACTATTGATTTATTAGGGAGTAACCAGTTGGGAGTAGTTACCTCATCTCCCCAAGCTCCTTCGGCATCTTCTGCCATAAAGAAAGTTAGTCCTTCAATTTGAGGATATGCTGGTAAAGCTGCTGCGGTTTGATGCATCCAATTGTTCACTTGTTCGCTGTTGCCGGTAACACCAAATTCAGTGATGTATATGGGTTTATTCATTGCTGAAAGTAACCTGTACTTTTCATCCATCGTGGTTTTAAAATCTCTCACTTTACCATAATAAGATACATCCCATTGAGGGAAACTATAAATTGGAAAGCCAATGGCATCTACATAAAATTCGCCGGGATAATATTTCAAACAATCTGACCTGCCAACAGGAGCCCATACCCATTGTACCTTTGTTCCAACCAACTTTTCAATATAATCCACAACATACCGGTAAGCCATAATAAAGTCTACTGGGTTTTTACCCGACCAGGAATATCGCTCTGCCAACTCCTGGTCCATTTCGTGCCCCCAGGCAATCAAAATGGTTTCATCAATTTGTTGTATTACCTCAATTAAAGTAGTGATGTAAATATCATATCCACCTTTGGTAATATCTTTTAAATAATCTTTATTATTAAAATCTAAAGACCAAGGTTCACAAATAATAAAGGGAAGTCTTCCACTGCTTATAATTTCATTTAAGGTTAACAGTAAGTCATTAACCTCAATAGAAGTCCATCCAATATAAACTAACTCATAAGTAATACCATCAATTTCATCGGCATGGTCTTTAGGGTCGTAAACACCAAACTGAAGTGTAGCATTATCTTTAAATATTGTTTTTTTAGAAATTTGAGTTGTTCCAAAGGTCTCCTCTTTTTGCCAAATTATACTTTGCATTAAAGCTTTACCGTTAAAGAAAATCATCAATACCGGTAGTACCGCAAAAATGCTAACTAATACAAGTTGTTTAATAATCGTATGCTTCTCCTGCTTTTTCATATTGACTTTCTTTAAGTTGAAATATTATCAAACTACCAACGGCAATAATATAAATAACTAAATTTAATAAAAGAAAAAAGAAGTAACCCGATGCTTCTTTAGCATCTCGTATAAACACAGAAGGTAAAAAAGACAGCAAACATAGCATTAAGTAAGGACCAATAATTTTTGAAGCCATATAAGGCGGTTTCTTTTCACCTTTAGGAGTTACTTTAAAAGAATTTTGTTCACCAGATATAACAGCCCAAAAACCCATTACACAACCGTATAATGCCCAGGGCCAACGCACGGTATTAAACAAAACAGTTTCCCAACTGAATGCCGGGCTGCTGGAAGGACGCAACCAACCTTGCTGGCGCATATATACAGAAAGTCCGATTACTGATAAAGTAACTGGCAAAAAATGTAACAAAAAATCAATATAACTTACTTGTACAAATGGTACGTGAGTAACTACCGCATAAAAAGGTATAATATGTGCAGCGAGCATAGTGAAACTAAAAATTACGTACCAAAGTTGAGAAAACAAGAACTGAAAAGCAATACGAAGGGGCATTTTGAAAAAATACTTGGGCATTTCTGTAAGCATTAAAACAACTAAACTGCGCGACCATTGAAACTCTTGTGTAAGGCAATCTGCAAAAGTTTCGGGACCTAAGCCGTGCGCAATGGCATCAAAAGCGTGTACACCTCGCCAACCATGTCCATTAAACATGAGCGAGGTAGAGTGGTCTTCTGCCAGTTCGGGACCTAAGCCGCCAATTGCTTTTAAGGCTTTAGTGCGTACAGCATAATGTGAACCAATGCACAATGGTGCAAAATATTTAGAATAACCGGCTTGTAAAGGACCGTGCATTATCGCTTCTGAGTACAAGCGACCACGGGCAGCCCAACTGGAAGATTCATTAAGATTGCAAATGCTTGGTGCCGAAACATAGCCAATTGCTTCGTCAACAAATGGTCTTAACATCGCTTCTAAATATCCTTTTTGTGGTATATGGTCGGCATCTAATTGCACCACAAAATCATATTGTTTATAACCATAATAATCGTAAAAATAACTCAAATTGCCTTCTTTACATCGTGTTCGGCGGGGCCAGGTTTCCCGGTGATAGGCTGCCACACCCTTGCGGGTAGATACCTTTATGCCATTTGCGGCGCACCAGGCTAATACCTCCTCAGTAGGGTCTTCATCTGCAAGCCAATTGTCGTGTGCAGGAGATTGTTGTAGCATAGCTAATAAAGTATTTTTCAACATAGAAAATGGCTCGGACGGTGCTTTAGTCACCACCATTGCAATACGCCAATGTTTCGGCAATTTAATGTTAGGATTAGGGCGTTTCATTCGCCAAACAAAAAAGTAAAAATAGCCTGGCATCAGCAAAGTCCACACCAGCATTACAGTTGTAAGCAAATACTGCCATAACTCGATTATAAAATCGGTATTAAGCCACCAAGCAAAAAAAATAATACAATTGAGCAACCAAATGATTACTCCGCATATAAATACAGCCTTCTCTTTTGTTGTCATTACGTTGAGTAGGTGAGGCATCATTGTGTTTGATTTTTTGGTTAACAATACATTTCTATTTTTTAAAAGATAATTTGGCTTGCGTAGGTATAGGCTGCAGGAAATTTTTAGAGTATTAGTAATACACTCTATTGACAAAAAGTATGCCAATATTAAGGCTCAATATACTTGTAAAATGCTCATTACCTGTTATTAGCCTTTGTTCTGAAAGATGTTTTTGGAGTAGGCTTAAAATTGAATTTAAAGTGTATTTTATTTTGACATTTGTTAGTTGTAGTGCCTGAGTTTTTTGAATGTACTTTTATTTTTTAAAAATTAATAATTTTTAAAGTCTATGAACGTAATTGAGTAATGTTTCAACCTAAAGGTTTCAAATGAAATGTCAAGATATAATATAACAGCGTATGGTCAGGTGTTACTTTATTAGTACAATTAGCCTAAAGTTACATATAATTGATATTGAGGCATTTAAATCCTCTCCTTCTTGAAAAGCCAAAAAATTAGCAATAATAAAGCAAGACTTTAAGTGATATCTTGCAACCTTATTAAAGCAAATGGTTCAATCGTTTGAAGAGGATATTTCATTAAGCCTCAACGGAAGTAAACGATATGATCTTAAAAACCATTATCAAAACTTGTGAATAACATATTAAACCAACAATTAATGAAAATTATGTATAAATTATTTCAAACTATAAGTATTTCTTTATTAATTAATTTTTGTATTGACAATGCCGTTGCTCAATGCAATTTGAATGACTGGACAGCATTAAAGCAAATATATATAAGTACGCAGGGTAATAATTGGGCAAACAATACTAACTGGAATTTAGTAACTGGCAGCTCTCCTCCAACAAATTGCGATTTGGATACCATGCACGGTATTGCTTTAGGTATAAGCGGTCAATCAAGCGGAAGAGTAGTGATGATTGATTTGAGGAGCAATAATTTGGTTGGTTCTATCCCACCGGAAATTAATTTACTTTCTGAATTAGACGAGTTGCAAATGTATCGAAATGAAATACGTGGTGAAATTCCGGCAGAAATTGGCCAGCTCAGCAAGCTTACTACTATTGGTTTAGATAATAATCAATTGAGCAGCTCTATTCCACCAGAAATTGGAGATTTGAATAATCTCAACATTTTGATACTGAACAATAATCTGCTAACCGGACCAATTCCATCTGAGTTGGGAGACTTAAATAACCTAACTGAATTGTATTTGTTTAACAATCAATTATCGGGTTGTTTCGATAATAATTTAAGCAGCCTATGTAATCAATTATATTATTATGATGACATTAGCAGCGGTAATAACTTTAATGCTACCTGGGAAGATTTTTGTACTTTACAAGCGGGCACTTGTTCTTCCAATTGTGTAAATAGGTTGGTGTTGAGTGGCAATAGTAGCAGTACCCAAAGTTACCAAGTTAATCAAACTATCACTTCAACGGCAATTATTCAAGCTAATATTGCTTACTTTGCAGGAAGCTTTGTTTTGTTGGAAGATGGCTTTACTTGTCCAGTTAATTATAACTTTGAAGCGATTATTGAAAGTTGTAATTGATTATCTTTTTATGTAAACCATAAATAATCTATTCTTATAGCCATCTTATTTTTACACAAATTAAAACTTCATACCTGAGGTAAAGCATTTAAGTGTTCGTTTATTGTTTAGAAATGCTTTATTTTTGGTGAATTGATGTTGCTGTTTATTCTATATGTTTGTTGTATAGGCTTTCATATCACTTTTTGGTTTTGGTTTTATGCCTTTCTTAAAAAAAAATGGCAAAGCGAAAATAAAGATGTTATAGTTGTTAAAAAAAACAGCCCACCGGTTAGCGTAATTATTAGTGCTAAAAACGAAGCCATTAACCTAACTAAGCATCTTAGCAAAATATTAAATCAACAATACCCAAACTTTGAGGTGTTGGTAGTAGATGACCATTCTACTGATGAAACTTTTAGTGTTTTACAAACTTTTCAAAAACAACATCCTCATTTACAAATAATACCTTCTGAAACTTTTGCCAACATTCCTGGTAAAAAAATAGCCTTAACTAAAGCCATTGAAGCCGCTCAACACGATATTTTATTATTTACGGATGCAGATTGTTACCCCAGCAGCCCTTATTGGATAGAGGAAATGGCAGTTCATTTTACCAAAGGGAAAGACATCGTACTTGGCTACGGACCTTACAGCAAAACTAAAGGTTTACTCAATCAATTTATACGATATGAAACTACCATTACTGCCCTTAATTATTTTTCATTTGCCCTTAGAGGACAAGCCTATATGGGTGTTGGTAGAAATTTAGCCTACCGTAAAACCTTATTTTATAAAGCCGCGGGTTTTACTAAACATGTAAACATTGCTTCTGGCGATGATGATTTATTTGTAAGTGAAATGGCTAACGCGACCAATGTGGCTTTATGCGTTTCTACAAAAGCATGGTGTTATTCGGCTGCAAAAAAAAGTTGGACTTCTTATATTCGTCAAAAAAACCGGCATGTTTCTACCGCCTCTTCTTACAAAAGAAATATTCAAATTTTATTGGGTTTTTATGCTTTAAGCCATATTATAATGTTTATTACCTTACTATACTTAGTTTTTTTCAAACTTTTCTTCATTACAAGCGTATGTATATTATTAGTTAGAACCATATACCAATATTATTTATACCACTACTTATTCAATCGCCTTGGTGTTAAAGTTTTGAAGGTTTATATTCCAATATTTGATATAATGTTTTTGGGATATTACTTTTTTAACTTACCGGGTGTTGTCACTTTAAATAATAATACATGGCAATGAAACAAAAAAACGAGAATGCAAGGCTTGAACAAGTCAAAGACCATAACAGGCATGCAATGCTTGAACAAGCTAAGTTAGATAAGAAGGATACAAAGCCTCTCCGTACTAAAGAAAACAACAAGTCTGCGGAGCCTGAGCAAGCTAAAAAAGACAACAAGAATGCCAGACCTGAACGAGCCAAAGAAGATCAAGGTTTGGTGGTGAAAGCGATGAATGGCGATCAATTAGCTTACGGCAGGCTATTAGAACGCTATAAAGACTCTATTTACTTTATGGTGCTCAAAATGGTAAACAATAAAGAAGATGCAGAGGATTTAACCATCGAAGCATTTGGGAAAGCCTTCAGCAATATTGAAAAATACAGTCCGAAATTTGCCTTTAGTACTTGGCTATTTAAAATTGCCGTAAACAATTGCATTGATTTTATTAGAAAAAAGCGGTTAGATAAATCTTCGTTAGATGAAAAACGCAGCAATGGAGATGGAACGGAATATAGTATAGACGTAAAATCGCCTGAATTAGACCCTGAAGAAACCTATATTAAAGAGCAACGCAAGGCACTAGCCAATGAAGTAGTTGACCGTTTACCCGAACATTACAAGCATTTAATACATATGCGCTATTTTGATGAGCTATCTTACAATGAAATTGCCGCTAAATTAGAACTTCCCTTGGGCACAGTTAAGGCACAATTACACCGGTCAAAAGAATTACTCTTTAACATACTTAAAAAAGGAGCTGATAATTTTTAGTTGATCATTTTTATATAAACAATATACTTTTTCTCGAAATAAGGCTCTCCAAAATAGGTTGAGACTGGAAAAATTTCTATCGGATAAGATAATCCGGCTGATTCGTGTTGTACATTTCCGCCTTTTAACATTATCATGCCATTTTCCTTCTTTCGTTTATTAATCAATTTACGAGACCAAGCTAGCAACTTAGGCATTTGGGTAACCGCGCGACTTACCACATAATCAAAAGTTTGGTTTAGTTTTTCCATGCGTCCGTGTATTGCCTCAACATTATTTAATTGAAGTTGTTCAATCATCCATTGTACTCGTTTTACTTTTTTTTCTATGGTATCAATTAAAATAAATTGCACCTCAGGAAATAAGATGGACAATGGGATACCCGGCAAGCCTCCGCCGGTGCCCACATCTAACACCTTATCTTGTTTTGCAAACGTTTTAAATTTTGCAATGCTTAAGCTGTGCAGAATATGATGGATTTCAATATGCCTCACATCTTTTCGAGAAATTAAATTTAATTGTTGATTACTTTCCGCTAATAAATTATGATAGTTTGTTAATTGTGTGTGCTGCTGCTGGCTCAACTCAGGAAAGTAGGCAGCTACATATTGAAGGCTTTCCATAAGCAACCATTACTTTATTCTTCTGTAAAACCTAAAGCTATAGCATCGGCAACATCTTCATTTAAAAATATCGCTCTAATTCTAAACGTGGTTTTACAACCACAACCGGTGCAACTATCAGGGTCTGCTTCGGCATTTTGTACTAAAAAATAATCTTCTACCATAATATTATTGGTCAACAAATAATCCCTCATTAAATTTCGGTATACCATTGAGGTTTGGTCTACATTTTCAATCCACCACGGATCTTTACACTCAGTAATATGCCAAAACAATTCTGTGGTGTTTTTATTTTCACAGGCGTTAAAATGTATCAATAGTGCAATAGCAAACAGTATGGTTCCAATTTTTTTTAAAAACATGCTTATTTTTTTTAATATCAGCAATCAAAAGTATTAAAGTTTTTTCGAAATAAATACTTCTTATTAACATAAGGATACGCTTCCTAAGTATGTATTTTATTTTTTTAACAGAAAAATCTGATACGTTTATTCAGATAGATGACCTACTTTTATGGTTATGTTGTAGTGGTCGCAATTTTTGCGACCAACTTTTTTACTTGCAAAAAATATTCTACTTATAAGAGGTTATAAAAATTCTGTCCTTTTACAGGTCGTAAAAAGTCGCAAAAATTGCGACCTCTACGGTAGTCAAAAAAAAAATCTACCCTATTTGCAACAAAGTTATTGAATTGAGCATCATTAACAATAAGAACACAAAGTTATAAAGCATCCTTAACAACTAAATATTGCCTAATAGCGTTAAAAGCACACTAATAGACTAAAGCATCCTTGTAACCCCAATACTAAAACATTAAAAAACATGCTTAAACCCCAAAACCCTTCAAAAGTAGATTGGTAAGTCGGTCTACTTTTGTTTTATTTTTGAGGCGAGATGCCATCACCAAGAAGCCAAACTATAAAGCAGGAATTATCTGCTGACCGGGAAGCGATTTGAAATCTGGCAACAAAGCGATCTCTAATAAGCAAAATTTAAAATAGAAAAGGTGAATACCTATGACGAACAAAAAATAGTACAAGCCTCTATTCAAAAGGATAGATTAGCGCAAAAAAAACTATACGAACAGCATAAAATATACTTGTTTAGTGTTTGTATGAGATATGCTAAAAGCCGCACAGAAGCAGAAGATATGTTGCAAGATGCTTTTATAAGTATTTTTAAAGATTTACACAAATGGTCGGGAAGTGGTGTATTAAGAGCTTGGATGAGACGAGTAACCGTTAATGCTGCCTTAATGCATATTCGAAAATATCGAAAAATAGAGTTTAGTAATTTTGAAATAGATTTAATTAAACATACAAAGGTTACTATCGATTTTTCGAAAATTGATTTACCTAATGCTGTAATCCGTATTATTCAACAATTACCTGAACCCTATCAAACTGTTTTTAATTTAAGAGCCATTGACGAATATAGTTTTAAAGAAATATCGACCAAATTAGATACCAATGAAGCTACTTTGCGGTCTTATTATTTAAGAGCACGAAAAAAGTTAAAAAAAGTAGTAGAAAAAGAATTACAGAAATAAATTATAAGACCCTCAAACATTTTTGAAATGAACAATAACAACAACTTAGAAGATTTTTTTAAATATACTATTGAAGAATTTAATGATGCTCCTTCCGACAAAGTTTGGGAAGAGCTTGAACAACGTATAGAGCAACCGGCTGTTTCAGTTTTCAATAATAAATTGTTGCTCCCATTTTTTATGATCTGTTTATTAGTTATCATCAGTTTTTCGATTATCAGTAATATCAGTTTGCATCAAAAAACAGAAAAATTGACTGCTCAAATACTAGAAGAGCAACATAAAGTAGAGAATTTACATAAAGACTATTCAATTACCAATCAAAAATATTTAGCGGTTAGTCAAATATTAAGTACTTGTAATCCTCCCTCTAATTTCGGTAACATCCATTTTTCGGATAATCTTCCTCTTAGAGATGAAGATAGTATTACTATGCGGGAACTTTAAAACCACATTTTAGGGTTACATTTGTGTAAAATTTAAACAATATAATGATTTATTTCTTTTTTGATGTTGCCTGTATTTTAAGCGGTGTTTTATTGGGAACTAACTTGCTATCTAAGCAAAAATCCATTGGTAATTCTGTGGCTTCCGTCACTAAAAGCTTAACTCCATATCAGTTTACTTTAGGCTCCTTAACACTTATTTTGGGTACTTTTCTACTTATTTTTAGATCAGGTTGCGCCATTCACGATATTGTTGGTATGGCAGCCGGCATTACTCTGCTGGGCGCAAAGTTAAATGATGTTCCAGTTATTGGAAACGTATTGTCAGATGTCAGTAATTGGTTAGATACCTATAGAGATTATATTGGTATAGCCGCTATTATTATTGGTATTTTAGGTTTGCTTAATATTCATATACTTTGTTAATATCATCTATTTAATCACCCATTTTTTTTAAACATAAGTTTTCCATTCATTTTATCATCACTTTTTTAATTTCATTATTCGCACTAAATACTGGAAAATACATCAACTCAACCACAGCAGGATTAAGCGAATAACTACCTGAAAATTTGGGCATTAACTCAATTTCAAAAATGTAGTCTCCCTTAGCTAATCGCTCACAAAAAATGGCAGTTTCGTGTTTATAGTACTCGCGGTGGCTTTCCTTATTATAAAATTGTGGTTTTGTTGTATAAGAACAACCAGCCGGTATGGGCACCTTAATCATTACATAGTCAGCATCCTTTTTAACCGTTACCTGTGCTTGTAAAATAACCGCTTCTCCAGCAGTTAATTTGTTTTCAACTTTGATTTTAAAAGAGGTGCTAATCTTAAAATTATTGCTTTTTACTTTTGGATTAGAATTTTGTACCGCTTGAAAAGCACCAATATATACAGGAAAATTGCCGGTGTTTTTTAGATAGAGGGTATCCGTTGCTTGTGTATCCATCTCAAATGGAAATTGTTCTACAATTTGATTGACACTTCCGCTAATGGTTAGTGTTGGCTGGGTTAGTTCATTTTCTCCGCGCAATAAATCAGGTAAAATGGTTTCAATAATTTTGGCAGATTCATAAGTATTCCGCCAAAAACCAACTTCCCTTTTCTCTAAAAAGTAATGATGTATTTTGTGCAAGATTTTTTTATTACTCAAGCTATCATCGCGTAATATTTGATAGGCGAGTAAGGTATTTTGAATATCGTTTTGTAACAGGTTGGTTGGTTCATTTTCATCGGAAAAATAAACATTACCATAAATCGTATTTTTTTTATAAGAAGAAAGCCAAGCCAACTCATACTTTAAATTATACAACTGTTTTAACCTTAGCAGCTGTAATCGCTGATTAAAAGATAGCGTAATTTGACCGGCTTCTAACAAAAGATCATCAATAGAAGTGAAAATATTTAATTCTTTAAAAATATATAATAATATAAGTTTCGTATTAAAGTCACTTGCGTTATACAGTGAAGTTAACTGTTTGGCAAGTACATTTTTATCAACCGGCTTTGTATAACCCATCTGAGCGGCTTTACTTAAGGCTTCTAACACGTGTACACTTATCCAACTTGAAGGTTTGCTGTTTTTCCACCAACCCCACAAACCTTCCTCATTTCGTCTGTTGTATAATTGCTTAATTAATTTCTTGATGGCTTTTTCATTTTTGAAATCTTTACTTAAATACGAGGCAATAGATTGTTCGGCAAGCAACATTTTTAACTTAGAGGCAATTTGTTCATTACAATAATACCGGTAATTTTTCACGTGTTTAATTTCTTGTTCAATTACATGCAAGCTGTTACTTTGGGCAGATAAGCACACCTTGCCTAAAGCAGCATTAAAAGTTAATTGAACGCTACTATCACTTTCCAGTATTAAAAATTGACCATCTTTTTCAATGATACCTTTTGGCAAAACCGGTATTTCCTTTTTTTCTCCATCAAAATATCCATCTGTATTATCTAAACGATAAGTTATCTCCAAGCTATCGTTATCCGTATAAATAGCTAAAGCATCCACTAAAACATCTTTGCAAAATTGCGTTTCACTTTTTTGAATAGTGTCGTTTATAGTAAATGTGGTTTCTATTTTGATTGAATCTTTCGAGTAATTCAACACTTTACCTATTGCGTAACTGGTATCATCTTTTACCAAAAAGCGTGGTGTTTTTAATTGAGCCATAAAAGGTTTATACGATTTTATTTCGTTGGAGCTTTGTCCGCTTTGTCGCTTTCCATTCATAGCAAAATAATGGGTTTGCCAGTTGGTTACATCATCGGGAAAGGTAACTTGAAAAGTGGCTTTGCCGTTTTTGTTGGTAGTTAACTGAGGTTGCCAAAAGGCATAATCAGCAAAATTTGACCGGATAGAGCTTGATTGAGTTGCTGCTTCTAAAAATGCTTCATCATAGTCTGCTCCTTTTAAGTCGTTACCAAAATCAGCACTTTTCAATATGATTACTCCATTTTTCGCCTTATCTCCATAATGTTTAACAGCATCTTCCTGTTGCAATACCTCAATATGTAAAAAGCTAACTGACTCAATTAAGTCAATAATGTTTCCTGCATACACTTGCTCATCTACTATACATAAAGGTGTATTATTAAAAAGAAACCGTGCTCCATTTACCCAAAACTCTAATTGCTGTGTAGCATTTTTTGTAAAACTAATTTGAATACCTGCTTTATCTTTATTATTAATCACTGTTATCGGCACACGACTACCATTTTTAAGAATACCGCTCGATTTAACATTAACTACTCCGGTTGATGCACCTACTATAGACACAAAGGGAATTTTATAGTCAACCACAACAACCTCCTCCAGTAAAGTAGTAGGTTCTTTAAGAATAATAATATTCAAACCTGTATAGTCAATGATTATCTCTTTCGTTTCATAACCAAGATAACTGACTTCTAAAAAATTTTTACCCAATGGAACATTTAAAGTAAAGTACCCGTCAAAATCGGTTTGAGTACCAACTTTTGTTCCTTGCACTACAACATTGGCAAAGGGCAAAGCCTCTCCGTGTTCATCAACTACATAACCCTTTATTTCACCACCAAGTCCAGAATGATTGAAGTTTTTCTGATAGAGTTGGTAAATTTTATCTAATTCTATTTTTTTGTCATATTCATTATCATCGGTCAACATATTATCTTCAATCAGTTGGTCAATCTTTAAAATAAAAGAATCTTTTTGAAGTGGTTGAAGTTGCTCTATTTCATAATAATTTATACCATTGGGTTTAATAAAAATCGAATCTTTTTTTAAATAAGAGGCATCTTCAAAAATAAATAGGAGTTGATAATAGCCAGTATCTAAATGAAGCATTTCTCTTGAATTACCCGGGTAAATTCTTAAAAATTGATCATCATCATAATCAAACATTAATATATTTAATATTCTATTTTAAGATATTTTTTCTACCCGATTTACAGTAAACTGCAGTTTTCCATGTAGTGATGAATTTTCAAGAATTTCATATCTTAGTTTGCGGGTTCTGGTTGATTGGATATAATTGTTCCAACCAACCATTAACTTTTTTTTGGTAATTACTTCGTCTGCCCAATTCATGGTTGGTTTGTATTGTAATAGATTAGTAGGATATCGATATAGGTCAACACTTTTCATTTTAATGAGCTTCGATTTAAATTGATACTCAAAGTAAGGCTCATGTTCAAAAGTATGATAGTAATCATTAATGGTGTTAAATGTAATCCGACCATTAATAGGTCCGGCAAAATGCCGGTGTCCTTTATATTGCTCATTTCTTTTTAAAATTTCAATTTTTTCATTATTTTGGAAATAAGCATCATCTCTATAAAGGCTGTTGTAGGGTAAAATATACCGATACAAATTCGCTTGTTCATTATCTTTTAAAACAGTTGGCATTTCGTTTATGGTAACATTTGGATGCCTGGTATTTTCATCAACACTAAAAACTAATTTTTTCTTAGGATTAAAATACAAACTGTCAATTGCGATTGATTTTTGCGCTGTACGCAATTCAATGTGGTGAAAACCGCTATCAATTTTAAATGAATAGCTAGGCTTTGTTGTTGTCCAACTAAAATAAACCGGTTGATGATCTACATAAACTACGTGAACGGGTTGAAACGCACCTTCCTTAGTAACATAAGGAGCAAATTGTGTAATAGAGTCTTCGGTTACATATTCGAAACGGTACATATGATCTGTTGGGTAAATGAACTGGTAATATTCCATGGTATCTAAACCGGCATTTGTAGTTAAGGTTGCCAAACTTAGTGGTGCACAATTTTTTACCGGTTGTTTATTTAATTCAAAATTATTGATGATATATTTTGGCTTTGCCAGTTTTTTTAAATCGGGTAAAACCGGTGGCTCATACTTAAACTTTTTGGTGAGTGCCTGTGCAGTAAGGTCAACACCCTCAACTGGTTTACCATAACTATCGGTTACTTCTATTTCAATGTTAGTGGTTTGATTAGGATAAACCAAGTTGGGTTGTTTTACTGTAAGATTTAATTGCTTATCCTTAAGCGGGATGCTAAAATATTGTTGCTGAACATTGCCTGCCCAAACATATCGCAATGAAACATAATAGTTGTGTTTAGTTTTGTTTGGAAGTGTTATTTTAATAGATTGATCATATCCCTCTATTAGCTTTTTATCGTGTTCAAAAACACTATAACTGATGGCAATATGGTAAGGGTTGATCACTTCAACAAATAAAGAATCATTTGTTCGTTCTGAAAAGCAGGATATACGGTCATCGGCATTCTGAATGTTCAGCCTTTCCTTCAATGTTTCTGATTCAACCTGATACTCAGCAAGGTGAGGATTTAATTTTATTTGATGAGGTAGTTTAACTTGATAATGCTCAACCGGATGATTGAAGCTATCGTAGCCGGTCAAACGCAATTCACTTTCTGTTTTGATTCCATTTTCAAAAAATTCAAAACGAATGGAATCTTTCAGTAGTTGAAAATCAACCCAATCTTTTTTATAATAATAATTAAATACTTCTTTTTGGCTGACAATCTGCTGGTCAGCTGAACTCAATTCTACATCAACCTGATATTTTAAATTAATTTTTGGAAATAGTGTATCTGGTATTACGATTTTGGTATCCTGTTTGGGCTTTACTTGTTGATGTAAGAGGAGTAAAGTATCTGGCAAAAAACATGAAGTTTCAAAATATTGATTTACCTCTAATGGTCGAACAATCACTTTAAGTTGACCATCTAAAATACGCAGATCGTTTTCGTTGACCGCTTCTATATTTAATATTAAAGGTTCTTTATGGTAATGTTCCTTTCTTACAGGTTTTACTTTCAGTTGAAGCTCGTTCAATTCATAATCTTCATAAACAAAAATATTTTTCATTAAATAATTTTCTTTTTGATCTGTTATCACTACACCATACCGGCGATCTAATTCGAGTTTCAATGAATCGTGTAGTACAAATTGACTATGATATGCACCTTTGGTATAAGGTTTCAAGTTTGCCAATTCAATGTTTTTACCATAATTAACTAACTTAAGCTTCAGCTCTTGCTTAAGTGGCTTAGCCTTTGCATTTGTAATAAAAGCTTTAAATTTTACCGTATCGTTTGGTAAATATTTAGGTTTGTTAAAAACCAAATAACCTTTGTACTTATAGGTTTTATCTTGCTGACAATTCTCTTTTCTAAACAAACAGTCTATCCGGTTGATTGTTCGTTCAACAAATCGTCTAATCTTATAAAATGAACTTGATCTACCTCTGTTTGTTAAAGCTTTTATTCCATCAACCGGCAACAGTACTATAAACTGAACTGGTTTCCAAACATGTTTTAAGGGGCTGCCATATAAAGTTTTCCGCAAGCCTCTTTTAATGCCTGAATTATTATGGTCTCTGTAAAGCTGATAATAATCCGTAAACCCTTGATAACTGACCGCCAACAAACCTCGCTTATTTGACTTTGGCATAAGATAAGATTGACTTGCTCGATCAAACTGTATGATTTTGTTTTTAATTTGAACTTTTGCATCTTCAATAATTGCACCATTTAAGTCACTAACTTGTATACACAAATCCGTATTATTGTTGAGTATGTAAACATAAAAATTTGGTATAGAGGTAACTTCAATTTGCTGTTTATTCTGTCGGACATACGTTCTAATATAATGCCCTGTACTAAGGGTATCTTTAAATACGCTGTCGGTTGGATAGCTTGTAATTAAGGTATGAAGATAAGTGCTATCAGCTTTCCGAAGCTCCCTTTTGTAAATCTCTTTCGCCTCTGTATTGCTAATTTTATACAGGTAAGTATGATGGCTGTATTGTTTGCTATTAAACAGATTTTGCGCTTTCGATTGAAAGGATAAAATGCTCAAACAAAACAGTAAAATACTATTGCTTTTCTTAAAAGGATATTTCATACTGGTAAAAATATTATTCAAATTGAATAGAAAGGTACATAAATCTACCTATAAAAAACAGGCTTTGATATTAATTTTACAATTCTATGATGTTGGAAAACCATCTACCAACAGTAAAAACAAACAGTTTAATAAAACTGCTGTTTTCAACTTGACATCTATATAAATGTAAATTTTTTTTCAAGTTTAGTGTAAAAAAGTTACGAATTATTGAAAAACCTGTTGTGATTCTAAAATATTGAAAAACAATTATTTACAACCTGTCATTTAACAAATTGGCAAAATAAACGGTATATTTACTTAAGAAATTGGGCAAATATTATTGTTGCGTAAAATCTTTTTGCGCTGCATTTTTGTAATCGAATTACAACAACTACTTATAGTTCATCTTAATATCGCCCCAAAACTCATCCCAAAATTTTATTAAAAGTTAAACAAACATTTGGTTAAAAATGGACTAACCATCCAACTTCGGATATGTGAAAGTTGAACCCGAAATAAAACAATAAGTAGACCGAGTTACGAAAATCGAAAGAGTAGATAAAATTAATTAATTGAAAGAAATTAATATAAAATATTAATTTTCTTATAAAAACGTAAATAATAATAATAATGAAAAATTTAGTAAAAATTACTGTACTGGCAATATTAACAAGTTTTGTTTTATATTCGTGTAACAAGCACAATGAATTTGAACCGGTTTCAAAAATGACAGAGGCTGAAAGTGTATCATTTTTTAAAGAAAATATGTCAATTTTTGATGCAAGAGTTAGAACAATAAATGAATCCTTTTTTGTAAAGGAATTGTATCTGGCAAATTTTTCAGATCGATCATGGGATAAAAATGAAATTGGATTTGACAATACCTTATTTAAAGACAATGGCGAGGGAAATGATTTAGTAGCTAATGACGGTATTTTTACCTCTGTAGAAGAATTTGAGTTTAACAACAAAATTGTATATGAAAAAGATATTGAGGTAAAATCCGTTATGAATGAAATGATTACCTCTCCCGAATTTAAGCACGCCAAAAAGTTAAATCAACTTAAGGCTGACTATCAAATTCATACGATTTATGAAACAAAAGACGGACTTACTGGAAGAGATGGACCAAAAGCTGAACTATCTTGCGATGTAGAAATATGCAGCTCAGGCTGCATTGCCGATTGGATTTGGGATGGTTTCGGTTGTGTTTGTGTATCTAATTGTTCTTTTACAATTGGATGGGGTTAAAATTATATAAGAAACGATAAAAAAATAAATCGACCAGCTGATTTTGCCATTTTCCGATATACTTCCTTGAAAAGCCTCGTCTTAACCCCACTAAGCTTGCGTTTTTCAACACGTCTATCAAAAAATGGCTTTATCAAAGTTGGTCAATTTATTTGCTCATCATTCCTAAACAAAGATGAAGGTGATTTTGTACCTTCATCTTTATTAATTTTGCACGATTTATGAAATTAAGGCTACACAATTATCCATTTGTATACATATTTCTTATAATTACCTCAATCATTTTATTGTACAGAATACCAATTGCTATATTGTTTTCAACTTTTGGATTAAGTGAATATATTGCGGATTCTGTTGATTCAATAATAAAAAACTTTATAATTATTACAGGCTTATGTTTACTTATAAAACAACAAGAAATTCCATTAAAATTACACTCGTTCTCAACAAAAAACATGCTCTACTATTTACCGCTTCTTTTTTACATCCTGATATTTTCTGGGGGTTTTAAAGATTTTCTACAGTTCAAATTCTCCTGTGTTGACTTTCAAACATTATCATCATATACTTTAAAATATTTAAGTTCAGCATTTGTAGAGGAGTTTCTTTTCAGAGGTTTTATTTTAGGATTATTATTGTATAATTTTTCTAAAAACAAAAGTGGCATATTAAAAAGTATTATCATTGCCGGGCTAGCTTTCGGTTTAATGCACATCATTAATTTATGGACAATTGAAGGGCAAACTATAAAAGGCATATTTAATCAAGTATATGCATCAACGTGTTTCGGAGTTATGTATGGTGCTACTTATCTAAAAACCAGAAATATCATAATACTTGGTTTGATTCATTTCGCAAGTAATTTTTTCGCATCCATTAACGAACTATTATTGCTCGATGAAGCAATTCAAACAACCATTTCAGCAAACAAATCGCTCATCAATATTATCCTTAGTGAAATTTTTAGAATCATTATTTTCGGTATTCCTTTACTAATCGGCTTATGGCTTGTTTACACTATTGATGAAAAAGACCTTAAGCAATTCTTTAGTAAAAACGTACCTTGATAAATTTTAATATCCATTTTGGATAGTCAACCAACAATCTGCACCCCACTCGATGTACCAATTCGGCTCGCGCCGGCTTCAATAAATGCTTTGGCTTGTTGCGCATTTTTAATACCGCCTGATGCTTTTATTTGAATAGCAGGTTTAAGGTGTTTTCGTAAAAAAATTACTTTGTCTAACTCCGCCCCTACTCTATTAAAACCGGTTGATGTTTTGATAAAATCTGGCTGTACCCTATTGGCTAAGTCAGCTAGTTGGGTTAATTCGCTTTCGTTTAACAAGCCACTTTCTATAATTATTTTAATAGGTAATTTTTCTTTTCTTGCTGTTTTAATGATGGCTTCCCATTCTTCTTGAATATACAGCCATGCTTTGTTTTTAATCGCCGATATATTGGTTACCACATCTACTTCATCAACTTTTTGTTGTGCTAAAATTTTAATTGCCTCACATTTTACTTGATTGTGCTGATAGCCTAATGGAAAACCAACAACACTAATCAATCGAATCTTATTTGTAGTCAACAAACTTTTAGCGTAAGAGACATAATAGGGAGGAATACAAACCCCATAAAATTGATGCATCTTTGCTTCATTTAACAGTAGCTCTATTTGTTCTTCGGTACAATCTACCTTTAGTAGCGTATGCTCTATATATTCACTTAACTTCAAAACGGTTAGAAAAATTTGAGTAATTTAAAATAAAACAGTATACCAAAAGTAATTAAAATAACTACGCCTAATAAACCTTGCTGACTTCTTAATCTCCCTTGTCTGCTTAAAATATGAAAAGGGATCAGACAAAATACTGCGCCCAATATGTAAATAAACTGTTCTCGTACGCCACCAAAAGAACCTTTAAATAGCCAATTAACCATCAACCAATTAAGCGCTCGAAACAAAAAACTACCCACCAAAAAAGCAGCCAACCCAATAAGAATTCCTGATAATAAAGTATCTCTTTGTAGCATATCTTTTAAATGTAAACGATTTTTACTTATTCAAATTGGGGCATCTAAAAAAACAATTTGTATACGCTTTCTAAAATTTATTCGTTTATCAAATATCATCTACAACCAAAAAGTTTTATGAAAAAGTACATATTTGCCAATCAATCGAACCTTGTTGCCGTTTTATTTCCCTTATTCAGTTCAATTTTTATTACCTTTTTTCTTTTTTATATAGATGAAGGTTTATACAGTTTTGCTTGGATGAAACAAACAGCCGCATGGATTGTATTTAGCATGTACGTTCTCATCTTTTTCACCCTACAAATTGGTATTGGGGTTTTCATATTTAAAAATAATTTTACCTTTTTTAAAGGTACCTTAATTGCACTGTTAAGCTTAATAGTAGGCTTAAGTTTATGTTTTGTTTTCTTTCGATCGATTATTTAACAACTTATACCAATTTGATTATAAGATGTTACACTAAAATTTAGAGTTTAATTTGGCAAGATTCAAACACAGGCATAGCCTAAGCTATGGCGAGTATTTTTAACGAAAAGATTGCCAACATTAAAACTAAATTTGTGTGACATCTCATGGTCAATTTGGTATTATTGAGTAAACACAAACTGAATAATATTCGCTCCAATTTTCAAGGCTTTTTCTCTCACATCGGGTGGGTCATTGTGTACTTCAGGGTCTTCCCAACCATCGCCTAAATCGGTTTCATACGTATACAAAACCACTAATCTGCCTTCTACAAAAATACCGTAGCCTTTAGCCGGTTTACCGTCGTGCTCGTGTACTTTAGGCATTCCATTGTTAAAATCAAACTTTTGATGGTATAACCTGTGGCTAAAAGGCACTTCTACAAAACTCAACTCCGGAAAAATCTTTTTGACCGCCGGTCGCACATATGGGTCCATTCCATAATTATCATCAATATGCAAAAAGCCTCCAGCTAACAAGTAATTCCGTAAATTTTCGGCTTCTTGATCATTAAATACCACATTTCCATGTCCGGTCATATGCACAAACGCATAGTTAAAAATCTCTGGACTTCCTGCCTCTATCTCTCCTATATCTTCTGAAATGGTAGTTCCTAATTTTTCGTTACAGTACTTTACCAGATTAGGTAAAGCCGTTTCATTGGCATACCAATCGCCACCGCCATTATATTTTAGCAAAGCAATTTTTAAGCTATTAGTTGTTAATGAGGTGCCCATTATCCAACACAACACCAAGGTTGTACAAACTATTATTTTATTCATTAATCGATTTATTCCTGTTTTTTAAATTGAAAATGTGGGTTGCCATTAAGCCAGCCGTTTCGGTCCGCAAACGATAGTCTCCCAAATTCACAAAAGCAAAATTATAATTATTTGCTAACTTTTTCTCCTCTTCGGTAAAATCTCCTTCTGGTCCGATAAAAATATGTGTATGATTACCACATTGAATTACATCTTCCAAATTAGGTTGACCAGCTTTATAAGATGCTACATAGGTATTACTTGCTTCATTTTCCGGTATCATTTTGAAACTGTTTTTCAAAGTCGTCACTTCATTTAACTGAGGCAACCAAGCTCGTTGGCTTTGCTTCATGGCGGTAATCATTATTTTTTTTAATCGATCTATACGCAATACCTTTCTTTCAGACCGTTTACAAATAACCGGCGTGATACTTTTAATACCTACTTCTGTACATTTTTCTAACAGCCACTCCATTCTATTCACATTTTTGGTTGGAGCAATATATAAATGTAAATAGGGTTTCAATTCTTGTATTTCCTTACTCTCAACAATTTGATAAGTTGCTTGTTTAGCAGATATATTGGTGATTTCAGCATCTACCATTAAGCCTTTACCATTGGTTAACTTAATTCTATCCCCTACCTGCATCCGCAATACTTTTAAGCAATGCCGCGATTCTTCTTTGCCTAAACGTAATTGGTCTATTTGTTCAACGTAATACATCTCACCTAATCGAGTTGTTCTCTTTTTTTTATGAAGCGAAAAGATATACCTTGTAGGAAGTTAGGTCCCGCTTTCCGCTCAAATACCATTTTTGCCTGCGCTTCAAATCCACCAAAAATGGCATAACCGCTGCAATCGGGGCTAGTTTGCCAGCTTCGCGTCTCATCAGTTGGGTGCTCATTTTATCTCCTTTTTAATATCCTCTATCAATTTCGATATTGGTCGTACATAATTTTTAAGCCCAACGTGCTCACTAGCATATTTAAGTCGTCTGCTGTTATCTTGTAAATAAAATATTTGTCGTTGCTCTCCAAGCAAAGTTAATTTGTCATCAGATAAATCTTCATCATAAGTAACCACATGAAAAATATACTTTACCTTGAATCGATTATATACTTCAGTACTGCTACTCACATTTTTCCAACGCTCTCTAATTGTTCTTTTGCAAGAAATTCCAATTAACCAGCCATCCTTTGCTTTTACCCAATTATCTACTTCAAGGTCTGCCTGAAAATGAGAAGGTGCTTTGGCACGTTTTATTCTATAATAACCTAAAATAAAATCGGTAACATCTTCTAAACTACCACCTGCACGTTTTTTTCTTTTTTGTGCGGTTCGTCTTTCAAATTCTTGGGTAAAGGCGGTTAGTACAATGTCTTTTTCTTCCTGGGTAATTTCGGGGTCTTTTGTAAGCAACACACGAAGTGTTGCAAAAGCTCTAACTATTTCAGTTCTCTCAGCAGTTAAGCAACCCCTTACACCCAAATCGTCCCAAAGTGAAATTACAGTTGCCAATCCTTTTTCTCCTTGAATGTCCAGATAAGATTTTGCAATATTCAAGGTAAATTCTCTATCATTACTTGGAATATTAGAAATAGCTTGATATAATGGCAGCATAATATTTTCACAAGTTAAAATAAAAACTTCCATATCCTCAATGGACGAAATCATCTGATCAAGCTCATTTAACAGTGTCTGTACTCTAAGTATCCTCGATTTTGATTTCTTATATCTATCTTCAATTATATTTCTAACCGTTTGTTTTTGAAGAGTTAAGTAGTCTTTGTCTTTATTTTGTTTGGCAATTAATCGCAAACTGCTTGTAATTATTGATAACAATTTTGGTTCTTTACCAACAGCCACATATTTATCGTTGCTAATTAACATTCTCGAAAACCAGTAAACGTTATCCCAACGATTTTTAATAGTACTTAAAATTTTTTCTGGCTTCACACTTCTATTTCTTTCTCTTTGAAGTTCAATCTACCTTGACTTTGAAAGTCGGCAATTCTTTTTTCAGCCATTTCCACATATTCTGGTGAAAGTTCAATGCCAAGAAAATTTATGTTGTTAAGTATTGCTGCAATTGCTGTTGTTCCTGAACCCATAAATGGGTCAAGAACAGACTTTGCATTTGTGGAAGATAAAATTTGATCTATTAGTGTAACCGGAAATGGTGCAGGATGAGGATTTTTCATTTCTTGCTTGAATTCCCAAACATCACCTAAAGCATTTGCCTTTGGCGCCAGTTTAAAATCGGGTTTAGTTATAAGATAAATAACTTCATAAGTTGGCAAAAAATATCCAGCATTGAAATTGATACCACCTTTTCTTCTCCAAATAATAATTTGTCTTACAGGAAAGCCACTTACTATATCTTGCCTGTTTTGCAAGAGACCTTTTTGAACTCGCCATTTATGATTATAAAATATAGCACCATCATTTGGTATAATTCTTAACATTTCGGAAAGACAATCTCTTTGCCACTTTATATATTCATCGTGCGGCATACAATCATCATGGTGGCTGTAGCCATTAACTAGCTCAGCATTCTTCCACTTTCCACCTCTACCATCTTTCATACCATTACCAGTAGAATTTTTAAGGTTGTAAGGTGGTGAAGTAACAACTAAATCTATACTTTCATTCGGTAGTTGTTGCATTACTTCAAGACAGTCTCCTTGTATTATTTTATTAAATTCCAATTTCCGAAATTTTTATTTCAAAGATACGATATGACAACTATTTAACACTAAAAGATAACGCAAATTTATCTTATGAAAAATAGCCCGAACTGAATCCGGGCTATTGGTTTTATAATTTTATTTTCAATTTTTATTTCTCAAAGTTATACGACTTTTTCGTCTTATCACTATAAGGGTTAAGAGCCGGGTCATAATATTTATCGGAGCTAATACCTTTAGGATTGCTGTAATACGTACCACCGCAACCGCCAGTTATACGAAACTCCGTTCTTCTATTATTTTGATGTTCATCTTCATTACATTTTACCCCGTCACCACAGTTATTGACTAATTGTGATTCACCGTAACCAGTTGCTGAAATTCTGTCTTCACCTAAGCCATTTTCTACCAACCATTGTCTGGCAGATTCCGCTCTTCGTTGTGATAAATCAAGATTATAACCATCACCACCTCTCGAATCCGTATGAGAAGCTAATTCTACCGTTAAGGATGGATTTTCATTTAAGAAATTAAGCAATTTCCTCAACTCCGGTTCGGCATCGGCACGAATATTCGCTTTATCTAAATCATAATAAATATGAATCAAATTAACATCTCCAACACGAACAGGCCGCAAGGGTAAATCAATCGTTACTACACAATCACCAAAATTGGTAGTTTTAGTTTCTGTATAAAAACATTCTTTCGAACTACTGATGGTATAGGTTGAACCAGGCTCTGTAGAAAATGAATAATATCCGCTACCGTCGCTAATGGCTTCGCGCTCATAACCGGTACTGTTATCTTTTATTCTAACTCTTGCCCCAGGTATCGGGTTTCCATTTTCTTGTTCATAAAGCCTACCACTGATAAAGCAATTTTCTAAAGTTCCTTTACAATTACAATCGCCATCTTCTACATCATTAACCGTTTTCGGATCTCCATCATCACAAGGCGTACCTGCCGGCGGACAAACTTTCTCTTTGCACAAAGGTACGCGTACATTTACGGCTTCACCACTCGTCATCCCAACCGAAGATGCACTAACAGTATTTTCATCGTAGCCAAGAGCAGCACCTCTAATCGTATAAGCTCTATCGGGCATAATGTCAAAACTAAAGGTTCCATCTTCGCCTGTAATGGTCTCCCCAATTTGGTTACCCGACTCATCCATTAAAAACACACTAGCTTTATCAATAGCCGCATCGGTTTTACAATCTGCTACTACACCATTTAAGCGAAAGCTATCGCAATAACCGCTGTAAATATCATCATCGCCTACTCTGGTTTCATTTCGGTTAGATGCAAAATATGATTTTTTTCCTTCATCATCTAACACATATCCAAAATCATCTCTGGGTGAGTTTAAGGGAAAGCCCATGTTCATGGGGGTTTCTTTTACGGTAGTTCCCTCAACGCTGCTTCTAAAAATATCTAAACCGCCTAAGCCTTTTAAACCATCTGAAGCATAAAATAAATGTCCTCTGTTGTGGTGAAATGGAAAGACCTCATCTCCTTCGGTATTAATTTCTGGACCTAAGTTTACGGCATCGCCCCAGCTAGAACCATTGCGTTCACTCATATATAAATCAAAGCCACCATATCCGCCCGGCATATCAGAGGCAAAATACAATTGATCGCCACTTGCCGACAATGCCGGATGGCAGGCAGAATAATCATTACTGTTAAATGGCAAGCTGTCTATAGTTACCCATTTATTTTTTTCTCTTTCGGCAATAAATATTTTTAAGCGAATTACTCCTCCAGCATCTCTACCAATGCCGGCGCCTTTTTTATAATTATTGCGGGTATAAAACATCTCGGTTTCATCATTATTAAAACTTACCGGACCTTCGTGAAAACGAGAAGTACCAACTGTGCCATATTTATTTCTTTTCCGCTTGCTGTAGCTTTCTCCACCTTCATCAACGGAAGTATATAAATCGTAAAAAGCTCTGCCCGACCAACCCATAATACGTTTAACTACTGTGGTATCGCAATCAGAAGAAAAGATAATACCATCTTCATAAAAAGCAGGTCCCATTTCAGAACAAGTAGGATCATTTACCGAGCGGGGTAGTTGACGAACTTCACAACCCAAGCCGCTACCTCGCAGGCTTTCTAATTTTTTGCATGCTCCCAACAAATTACTGGCTTGCCGGTGAGAAGGATTGGATTCTGAAAATTGATTTAACCAATATTCTGCTTCTGCATATTTTTGGGTTTCCATCAAAGTCATTCCATAATATAACTTATAAATATTATCAGACTGATCATCTTTCACTACTTCTTGCAACCATTGTTCTGCACCTTTTACATCATTTACCAGGCGATAGCAATTTGCCAGATTTTGCTTGGCGGTTATATCATCTTCATTTTCTAAAGCCGCCAAATATATTGGAATGGCTCTTGAAAACTCAAGTGCTTCATAAAGCTTGTTTGCTTTTTCAAGTTTACCACTTTGTGAAAAACTGAGATAGCTAAACATCAAAAGTACGGAGACAATATATAGTTTATGCTTTATCATAATTTACGCTTTTATATTTTAGCTTTTTTATTAATTGATTTTTTTAAAAGTAACGGGGAGTAACAATTTTATCGCGAGTAAAACAAAAATCGTAGCCGAGCATTAATTCGTGTGTGGCTAAACCATGTGCACGTAATTCAGAGTTGGTTAAATCGTAAGAATAACCGGCTATTAATTGATCGGTCAATTTTATCTCAGCCAAAAAATCGATAGAGTCAAACGAACTCCAGGCAACACCCAACCAAAGAAAATCTCGTATTAAAAAATGAGCAGTTAAATCTACTTCTGGTTCAATGTCTTCTACAAATTTTGCCATTACGGTTGGTTTAAACTTAAGCGATCTGCCTAAAGGAATAACCACACCGGCAGTACCATAATAATGAATTTCTTCATCGATAGCACCGATATTTTCATTTTCATTTGCCATCAAATCTGGTGCTGAAAGCCCCAGATAAAACTTTTTGCCATACAACCATAAGCCGGCTCCTATATTCGGGAACCAATCATTCCAGTTGTCTACATTAAAATTCCCGATATCATCACCAAAGTTAAGTGACCAATTGGTAACCCCAGCATCTAAACCCAAACTTAATTTCACCTTTTTATTGATGGGAATATGATAGGCAAAGGTACCATTGATACGAGTACTTTGTGTAAAGCCGATGTTGTCATTTTCAACCCATAAACCAACCGCCGCATTGCTTTCTCTTAAGGGGCTATGTACCGAAAAATTAAATGTTTTGGGCGCTCCCTCTATTTTATCCCATTGGTTTCTATACATCACCCGTGTACTAACGATACCTCTTGAACCGGTATAAGCTGGATTAAACAAAACAGGATTAAACATATATTGCGTATACTCTGAGTATTGCTGTGCTTTACTTTCGTTGGGTACAACAAATAAAAGCCCGCAAATTGCTACTACTATTATTATATTGAATTTTTTCATTGTTCTTTTATTTAAAATCTAAGGAATGAGAAAAAAATAAATTTACCTTCTGACTTTGCAATTTTCTCCCGAAATTTCGGGATTGAAAAGCCTCGTCTTAGCCCCACTAAGACTACGTTTTTCGCCAAGTCTATCAAAAAATTGCTTTATCATAATTGGTAAATTTATTTTATCATCATTCCTAATGAAACTCTTTTTATAAATTAATGATCTGTTAATTAGTCTGTTTCTACGTGAATAAATCCAGTATATTTATTGTCTTCTCCAGTACCATTTTCATTTGGACAGATGACGCAATAAAAATAGGTTCCGTCTGGCACTAACTGATTATTACCACCAGCATTTTCGTGGTGTTCGCCTCGCCACACATCGCCTGGTTGATAATTTTGATTTTTATACACAAAATTACCCCAACGATTGAAGATTAAAATTTCTGGATTTTCGCAACAAAAATCAATGTTTTGCACTTCCCAAGGTAACAGATCCCTATTGTTATTGAATGCCAAAATTTTAGGGAATACATCTGGACCTGCTAAGCCATCTTCTGGGCAAAATGGTCTGGGTTCTCCAATTACCGTTATACAAACTTCCGCATCATCTACTTGTCCAATTTCGTCTATTATGGCATACTGAAAACAATATACACCAGTTGTATCTGGTATATAAAGAACCTCACAACCTTGTCCTACTAAAGTACCTTCTGCTGGGTTACCGAAAACCTGAAAATCAATTTCCCCAGTAAAGATATCGTTATCGCAAATATTTAATGTTATTGGTTCTCCTACCGTTGTTATATATTCATCATCATTAGCTTGCAACAAGGGCATTTCAATTACAGAAATAAATACCCAAGCTGAATCACAAAGTGGTGGTGTGCCGCTATCGCATATTAAGTATTGCAAGGAGTCGGCGCCCATAAAGCCCTCGTTTGGTGTATATACAATTTCTCCATCTTGATTGATGACGGCAGTGCCATTTACCGGCTCATCAATAATTTCTAAACTAACAATTTCTCCATCTGGCTCATCATCATTGGTTAACACCGGTATGGTAATTGGCGTATCGATAAAAGTGGTTACCGTATCATTTACTGCCACCGGTGGATCGTTTTCTGGTAATACTTCTATTATATATAGAACCGTATCACATAATGGAGGCATTCCATCATCACAAGCTACAATTATTAGCGTATCAGTGCCTACAAAATCCATATCGGGGGTATAGGTAAAGCAGGTATCGTTATCCACAACCGCAGTTCCATTATTACCATTTTGAATTATTTCAATACTGATCATATCACCGTCTGGATCAAATACGTTTATACAATCGGTTAAAGGTTCGTTAAATGGAGTTGTATTAAACAAAGAATCTACTGGATTTCCATTTTCATCTACAATTTGTGGTGCACCGTTTTCAACGTCTTCTATCACAATTACAATAGTTGCGGTATCGCATAATGGAGGCATCGTCATATCACAAATAACATACATAAAGGTATCGATACCTACAAAACCGGAGTCGGGCACATATACAATATTATCTTCAAAAATTACCGCACTTCCATTGTTTGGTTCAGTTACATCGGTAATTATCAGATCATCTCCATCCGGATCAGAATCATTATCTAAAACAGAAATGGTAATTGGTTCACCGACTTGAGTAGTGTCAATATCATCAACAGCAATTGGCGGTCTTCCAAACACAATGTTTACTGTTGCGATATCACAGGCATCTACACAACATAACTCGTAAGCAAAACTATCTGTTCCGGTAGCATCTTCGTTTCCTGTATAGCTAATGGTACCATCTTCATTAATAACGGCTTCTCCCTGACTTGGTGCGGTTACGATGCTCAGCTGCAATTCATCATCTGTACAATCTGAATTATTTTCATCATTGTCTAGTACTGGTATAGTGATCATTCCGCCTGGTGGTATTACTACGGTATCATCATTCGCTATAATTGCCGGCGTATCTATTTCAATAAAAATAGTACCTATACTGCATTCTTCTTCGCAACAAACCTGATAGGTTATCACATCGGTTCCGGTGGCATCTTCATTGGCAGTAAATTCAATGGAACCATCTTCATTTAAGGTAGCTACTCCTATGCTTGGTTCTCCTACAATAGTAATAACCAATTCATCATCGGTACAATCAGAGTTATTGGTAATTAAACTATCTATAGGAATGGTAACCGTTCCGCCTGGTGGTACGATGGCTGTTGTATCTTCAATCATAATAAGTGGTGTATCATCTATTACAATATTAATAGTACCTGTATTACAATCTTCATTACAACAAACCTGATAGATAATCGTATCCGTTCCGGTGGCATCTTCATTGGCGGTAAATTCAATGGAACCATCTTCATTTAAGGTGGCTACTCCTATAGTTGGTTCACCTACAATAGTAATGACCAATTCATCATCGGTACAATCAGAGTTATTGGTAATTAAACTATCTATAGGTATGATAACCGTTCCGCCTGGTGGTACAATGGCTGTTGTATCTTCTATGATAATTAGTGGTTCCTCTATCACTATGAAGACAGTTCCCGTACCGCATTCTTCTTTGCAACAAACCTGGTAGGTAATCATGTCGGTTCCAAGGGCATCTTCATTGGCGGTGTAATCAATAGAACCATCGGCATTTAATATAGCTGAACCCATAAAAGGTTGTCCTATGATGGTTGTCACCAATTCTTCATCGGTACAATCGGAATTATTCGTAATTAAATCATCAATAGGAATATTAACCGTACCACCTGGTGGCACATTAACGGTAGTATCATCTACTTTAATTGGTCCACAATCTTCTGTTATTTCTATGTGTGCATAAACAGTATCGGTCATACCAGTAATATCAATACCAATAATTTGAACGGTATCTACCCCTTCAAAACCTGGTAAGGGTGTGTATATTATACAATTGTCACTTTCAAAATCGATACTACAATTAAAAGTTGTTGTTGCATCTTGAATTTGTTCGGTTATATCATCTAAGGCACAAAAATCAGGCACACAAATTTCTAAAGGTGTTACCGGAGGGGTACAATCTACAATAATTGGATTAGGTGTACCCGGCGGGCATGTTGTATCATCGCAATCCGCTTTAATTTCTACTAAAACAATTACTTCATCACACATAATAGGGTAACCATCATCACAACCTACCACGGTTATGGTATCTGTACCCGATAAACCTGGCAAAGGAATATAGGTAAAACATGACTCATTAAATATTTCAATGCTACAGTTAAAGGTAGTGGTAACATCTACTAAGGCTACGTTATCTCCATCCGGATCAAACAAGTCAACACAAATAGCTATTTCAGTAACCGGCTCGGTACATAGCATTTGGTCAGGTCCTAAATTAGGAGGATTATTAGCCATGGAAGAAACCGAAGGTACATTGGTGTCTTGATCATCTTCATTTGGATCATTATTGCCTGGTACGGAATCCGCATCGGGTTGATTAGCCGTTTGCACCTGAGTGGTGAAACTCATGTCTTCGGTATCAGTTACCGTTGTTTGAATAATCAGTGTAATTGCTTGTCCACTTGAAACATTGCCTACCGTCCAAATACCGGTTGTCAAATCAAAAGCTCCGTTCGAATTATCTGAAATATAACTTAGATCATTACCTAAGTCATTTAGCAAGGTGACACCACTGGCATCATCATTTCCTGTATTGGTAACGGTTATTGTCCACGTAACAACATCTCCACTGAATACAGTATCAGGACTTACCTCAACTGAAACTTCTAAATCGATTAAAGAAACTCCTGGAGCGTTGGTATCCTGGTCGTCTTCATTCGGATTATTATTGCCTGGTACGGAATCAGCATCTGGCTGGTCAGCGGTTTGTACTTGAGTTGTGAAACTCATATCTTGCGTATCTGTTATAGTGGTTTGAACAATCAGCGTAATTTCTTCTCCACTTGAAACATTGCCAACTTCCCAAATACCGGTTGTCAAATCAAAAGCTCCATTTGA
>CALHDG010000167.1 GCA_938023075.1 uncultured Chitinophagales bacterium | reverse complement strand
TCACACAAATTTAGTTTTAATGTTGGCAATCTTTTCGTTAAAAATACTCGCCATAGCTTAGGCTATGCCTGTGTTTTTTGCCTCAATCTTGCCAAATTAAACTCTAAATTTTAGTGTAACATCTTATAATCAAATTGGTATTACAAAATTTATATAGATAGGGCTTCAACAAAAGCCTGACAAGCCTTTCCCGGATCATTGGTTTTCATAAAATTTTCACCAATTAAAAAGCCTTGATACCCGATTTGTCTTAAGGCTACAATCGTTTCAACATCACTTATGCCACTTTCACTGATTTTCACAAAATCGTTCGGTATTTTATGAAATAATTGAATGGACGTTTCGAGATCTACCTCAAAGGTATCTAAATTTCGATTATTCACCCCCACCAAATTAACATACTGATTGACATGCTTTAACTCGTCTGCATTATGAATTTCCAACAACACTTCCAAACCGAGTGATTGTGCTGCATGCGCTAATGCCTTACTTTCTTCAGGCATTAAAATGGCGGCGATTAGCAACACCACATCAGCACCCATACATTTGGCTTCGGTAAGTTGGTAGGCATCTATTATAAAATCTTTTCTTAAAATGGGAATGTTGATCTGTTGCCTCGCAGCCATTAAATCTTCACTGCTGCCTTTAAAATAATCTTGATCGGTTAAAACGGAAACTCCTGTAACGCCTGCTTGTTCATAGGCTTTGGTTACTTCAACTACATTGGCAAGTTGGTTAATAAAACCTTTGCTTGGCGAATGTCGTTTAAACTCGGCAATAATGCCACTTTGTTTATCTTGTTTTAAACGGTTGCTTAGTGATACACCATCTCGGTTAAAAAACGTTGAATGTTGTTTTTCTAAATCTAATACAGCGTTTTGCGCTTTTCTATCAGCCACTTCTTTTTTTTTGGTGACTACTATTTTATCGAGTATGTGCACGAAAATGATGAATTATATGGTTAAAGAAATGAAAAAAAAATAAATTTACATTCTCACTTTGCAATTTTTCGATATACTTCGTTGAAAAGCCTCGACTTAGCTCCACTAAGACTACGTTTTTCGCCTCGTCTATCAAAAAACTGCTTTATCATAGATGGTAAATTTATTTTCTCATCATTCCTAAGAATTCAAACTTTTAAAATTCGATTTGGTTTGGTTTTTTATAATTTACTATTAATTTTAATTGCTCACTTCAACTTCAAAAAACACGAATGGTGCAACATTACGAACTCCATCATTAGCGCCTAACGAAAAGCGATAATTTCCAGCAACTAGGGTTTGCGGTATGGTATAATCAAAATCGAAATCAAAAGTAGTATCAATATTTTCGTCAAATGGAAATACTTGATTAGTGGTAAATGTATTGCCCGAAGATAAATCGGTATAGGATAGATAAAGCAGACCATTTCCTCCATCGCTCAACGACCGGTTATCTATAACTTGTCCTGTAAAACGAATGCCCTCCCCTTTTTTCATAGAAAAATTAGGGCTTGCCGGTTGTTGAATATGGATTTGTGGCGGAACATTATCTAAAGGATTGATGATTTTTAGCGAATGAGCATTGGTAAAAGGACTGTCGTTTCCTGCTGCATCAATTACTTGTATAAGAAAATGATAATTGCCTGCCGTTACGTTTTCTGGCACTTGTAGAGTTTGGATAACCGGCGACGATTCGCCTGAAATGTCTTGAATATCTAAAACTGTCCAATCGGTTGTTTGGTTACTAACTGAAGGTGTGGATACAGTTGGAGCACTACCACCTCCATGTCCATGACAATCGAAATTATTGTGAATGTCTACCTTATACTGCGACAAGCTAACATCATCTTTAAAAATTACATCAAAAGTAAGTGCTTCCCCTCCTTGAAGCAAAAAAACTATGGGTTGAGGAGTACCACATATCTCTTCTTCCACCGGTTGCGGAGCATAGCTAACTACTTCCATTACTGGAGGACTAATATCAATATTTGGTTTATCACAACCAAAAGCAAAAATAAGTAGTAAAGGAATGATCAATTGAACCGTAACTTTCATCATATGATTATTAAATGTTTTTGCAATACTGTTGCAAATATAGGGTAAAAACTTTATTTTTGCATCAAAGTTGCATTATCTTTAAACATGATTATATTAACATCCGCTTTCATTATTCGATTATGTAAATTTAATATTCCGCAATGTAAGCATTGTCTTTCAAAGCATATCAAAAATGAAGCTACAAAATAATTTTATCAAATGAGGTTCTTTCTTTTCGTTCTTTTCTTAATCTTCAATACCGTGCTCAAGGCACAAATTAATGGTATTGTTTTAGATGAAAAAAATGATCCTTTACCAATTGCCACTATTGTTTTACTGCCCGATAGCATACATACACATTCAAATTTAGAAGGACGTTTTTCTTTTAAGAATCTGGTTAATGGTTCATATGAATTAAGGACTACTTATATTGGATATAAACCGGATACTACATTTGTAGACATAAAAAATGGTCAATCAAATAATATAACAATTATATTACAATCGGATGCTGAAGTTTTAGAAACTATTATCATTTCGGATGAACACGCCAAGCAGGAAGAAACCCTTCAAACCGATCATATTCATGAAGATTTTCTCCACGAACATTTAGAAGGTACTTTTGCTCAATCGATTGAAAAGTTACCGGGCATTAGTGCTATTAATGTAGGCGTTGGTATTGCTAAGCCGGTTATTCGAGGACTTTCTTCTAATCGCATCATCGTAAACCATCAAGGTATAAAACAAGAAAGTCAGCAGTGGGGAAGTGACCACGGCTTAGAAATAGATCAGTTTGATGTTGAACAAGTTGAAATTATCAAAGGTCCCGGCTCCTTACAATATGGCTCTGATGGACTTGGTGGTGTCATTAATATTATGCCTGATAAACTACTTCCAAAAAATAGCTTTAAAGCGAGTATTCTTGGAGTGCATAAAACCAATAATGATCATTGGGGTGGTTCTGCAAAATTGGGTTTTAATATCAACAATTGGTTTTTAACGGCTCGATATTCTCAACAAAATTTCGCGGATTATCGTGTGCCAAGTAATACCTTTATTTACAATAGCTTTGAGCTACCGATAGAAAATGAACGGCTTAAAAATACGGCTGGTAACGAAACGAACATTAACCTTTCTGCCGGGTTCAATAAAAATTGGGGAATTACACGATTACTCTATAGCCATTACTCTTTAAATGCAGGCTTGTTTAGTGGCGCGGTTGGTATTCCCCGTTCTTATGCGCTAATTCATGATGGCAATTACCGCGATATAGATGTACCTCAGCAAAGTGTAGACCATTATAGAATTTCTCTAAACCAAGTTTTCTTTTTGGAAGGCAACCACTTTGCCTTAGATGTTGGGCTACAACGAAACCTGCGACAAGAGTTTTCCGAACCTGAATTTCATAGTATCCCGCTTTCGCAATTAGCAGACCCCAATGATAAATTGGCAATTGAATTGTTGTTAGAAACCTTTAGTATTGCTTCACATTATGAACATTGGATTCAACCGCATTGGAAAAACATTGTTGGGTTAAACGCTCAATGGCAACGTAATGAACGAAATGGATTTGAGCACCTGCTCCCTGATTTTAAAACTTTCCGCGGGGGCATCTATTCTATTTCGGAAAAAGAAATAAATGAAAACTGGTTGATAAATGGTGGTTTACGCTTAGACATTGGCGAGAATGACACCAAGTTTTTCCAACAACATGTATGGGATAGCAATGAAAATATAATAGACTCCTTAATCTCCCCAACTACTACTGATTTGTTTTTCAACTGGTCTGCTTCATTGGGTACTAACCTTACTTTTTATGATGGAAAGTGGAATGTAAAAGCCAACTTTGGTAAGAGTTTTAGAGTGCCTTATCCCGCTGAAACGGTTTCTAACGGCATTCATCATGGCACTTTTCGGCACGAGGTGGGTACGCTTGATTTGGATTCGGAACACGGCTATCAATTAGATATTGGTGCTTATTGGAATTACGAAAAGTTTACAGGCAGTTTTGCTACTTATTTTAATTATTTTGATAATTACATTTATTTGGGACCTACCTTCCCCGCGCGGTTTTCGCCCTTACCCGAAGCTGGACAAATTTTTCAATACCGGCAAGATGATGCGGTCTATACCGGTTTCGAGTTGCAATGGAATTGGGAGTTGTTCTCAAAATTGACTCTTTCACAAGCCGTAGATTATGTGCAAAGCTATAACCCCATAACCAATCTTGCTTTACCTTTTACCCCTCAACCTTCCATTAAAACTGATCTTAATTTTTCGCCATTCACTAATCAATGGGTTGAGCATGCTTATATTGAAATAGCTCATCAATATCATTTAGCTGCTTCTGGAAGTTTACGAATTGACCGCTCCGAACAAGCAACGCCGGCATATCAACTTTGGGATGTAGGTTTAGGAGCCGATTTTCAAATAGGAGCGCAAGCAATAGAATTGAAATGTCAGGTAAAGAATTTGTTTAACAATCAGTATTTAGCACATTTGAGTCGCTACCGAATTATTAATGTACCCGAGCAAGGAAGGAATATTGTTTTAACGGTGAAAGTGCCTTTGAGTGGACCATTGAAAAAATAGGTTTATACTTGAATAGGCTAAATTTTAAACTTTGATTCTACTATGAATTTAATGAGAAGTATAGAAAAGTCTTTTACAGGTTTTTAAACTACCCCGACCTTTTTCTTTCGAAAAAGCCCACCTACCGAAGTATCGGTACAGGCTCTTCAACATTTGAAGGGGAATTAGTCCGGCTTACCTTATATATTTACATAAAACTGTTCCTATTAAAATGGTAGTAGTACCTAAACTTTTTGATGAAAGCTTTTGCACTATACTTCTTCAAAAAATATACCCATAACCCCACTATGAAGACATTTTTTGAATCGCCTAAGGAACGATGAGAAAATAAATTTATCAACTCTGATAAAGTCATTTTTTGATAGACGAGTTGAAAAACGGAGGCTTAGTGGGGCTAAGACGAGGCTTTTCAAGGAAGTATATCGGAAAATGGCAAAGTCAGATGGTAAATTTATTTTTTTATGGTTCCTAAGCACAAATCATATGACAAAAAAGTTCAAAATCCAACCTTAACAAGTTTAAGCGATTTATTTGAAACCGCTCAAACCAAACATGTTTTATTCTATGCAAAATTCAGCTTCTCCTCTGGCTTTCTCTACGCAGTCATGATCTTTACAAGCGGCAACTTCCAAATGAAAGCAAGTTCCGGCAGGATAGCTGCATAAGTCAACTTCTTGTTCAAACTTAAAAGGACTATCGTGTTCGTGTGCATCGTGATCAATAATCTTGTCATTTACATCACCTTCTGGGTGAAGGAGAATCTCAATTTCATGATTTTCTTCGGTGGCAACCACATCAACGTGTAAGTGTACTCCGGCACAATCAGCTCTTGCGAGGGTTTCTCCATCCACCGGTTCTTCAATAGTTATGGTAATTTCGTTGTCGCCGTGATCGTCATCTTTACAACTTGCGACTAATAAAAGCCCAACAACTACAAAGGGAATACTGTAATAAAATTTTATTTTACTCATTTGTATTTTTTTAATGATTAAATTGTAATTTAATATACTACAAAGATAATCATTAGAATTTAAAGATGCAACAATGTTGCATTAGATAAGTTTGCTAATTTAACTGGAGTTATAAAGTTGAAGTAATTATATAAGAGTTTACATATTGAAAGACTATACCGAATATCATAAAAATGATTCATATATCGACAAGTATATCAAAGTGGTTAATACTTTAGTAGTGGTCGCAATTTTTGCGACCATTTTTTGAGCTTGCACAAAACAAATTCATGATTTCTAAAACTACTTTTAAGTTAAAGCCTGTGTGCTAATAAACAGTAATTGAGTCTTTAGCATTTTAGGGTCGCAAAAATTGCGACGACTACGGTCAAACTGCTTTGTTTACTGTTGTATACTCTTAAAACAAATGCTGAAAAAATTGAGTAAAAAGTGTCAACTACTTTATTGTTTAGATAAACTTGTCCATATACCTAACAAAAAAGGCAGACTTAAAAGTCTGCCTTATATATATTAAATAGCCGAAGCTTAATTGTTAGTAAGGTTATTTACTTAAACATCGTTTTAATACGAGATACTGAAGAAGCAAATTGATTTTTAACTGTGTATAAATTATCAAAAATAAGGTCTTGTTGTTTATCGGCAATTTCAAAACCACCTTTTACTGCTTTTTCGCCTATGTTTTGCCATTTTTTGGTGTTTTCATAACCGGTTTCTACTAAACTGTTTGCTGTTGATAAAGCCAAATCGTTTAATTTTACTGTAGAGGTTCGTAATTTTTTCATACCACCTTCAATGTCTAAATTTTCCACATTTTTCTTAGTAACTTCTAAGGCAATTGCACTTACTGATTTTCCCTTTTCATACACATCTTGAACAACCTCGTTACCCATCATCAAAGCATTATCTTTAAGAGATACCACTTTGTTCGTTACTCTTGTTTTTATAGAAGCTGGAGTCTCTTTTTTTATATCTTTCTTATTTGCCATTATCTTTTTTTATGTTTAATCTATAAATTGCTAGTGATTCTTATTTTTTATTGATTGCTTTTTTTACGTCTGCAGTTACTTTATTTGCTGTTTTTTTAGCTTTTGTATTCGCCTTATTCACTACTTTTTTAGCTTTAGCGGTAGTCTTTTTCACTTTTTTTGCAGCCTTTTCAGTTTCTTTAGTAGAAACTTCTAAAACATCTTCAATTTTATCTTTTGCATTTTCAATAGTTTCTGATGCAACTTTTTTTACATTTTTTAAAGAGATGTCAGGCTTGTTTTTGTTCCAGAAACTTTTGAAATTCAAATCAAAATTTAGCAAACTTTTAAATCGCGTACCACCATTTTTAGTTTGGTTCACCACGCTCTCTAATGCATCTAAAGCTATATTTTGCTGTTGCTCTAACAATTCGGTGCCATTATTTAAGGCTTTACCTAACACATCTTGCCATTGCTTAATACTTTCCACCGAACCCTCTACAAAAGCATCACTAGTTGCAATTACTTCATTGTTTAAAACGCCCGCTTTTTCTTTTACTATTTCAAACGTGTTGCTTAGGGTTACCTTTTTATTTTTATTACTTGCCATTGTATACTGATTTTTACTTTTTGTTATGATGCAAAGTAATTAAACGGGAGTTACAAATGAGTTGCAGATTAGTTACGGACGTGAAAAAGCCAAAGGTTGCTCAATGGAGATTGAAACTAATTTATTAATATTTATCTTTTATTTATATTTAAAGTCCCCAACTCATCCATTTTAGTTTGCAACCAATTTTTATCACTGTTCACCTCTTGGGCATCTAATTTTTCTTGTGCCCGGCTTAGTTGCATTTTGGTTTCCTGGTGTTTAATTTTATAAATGTAAATGAGAATTTGTATAAAGTTGCGGTAACTTTTTTTACGTTGCGGGGTGAGTTGCTTATTGTCTTTAAAAAACTTATTGGCGGAGCGAAAAATTTGCATGGTGCGTTCATCATAATGTTTATCCATTTCGTAGTGGCATTTTAGAATGATGACCCGGCAGTTTACATCGTACTCTAAGTTGATGTCATCTACCCGAATGAAATATTGTAAGGCTTGATTGTATTCTTTTTTGTAAAAAGCGATGGCTCCATAGTTGTAGTTGCAAACGCTTTCTCTTACAGATTTTCTGATATAAGGTCTATATTTTTCTATAAGTTTTTCTGCTTTATTAAAAGCTTTTGTTCTGCATGCTACAGTAATAATGTTCAATAGAGATATTATTGATATGCTATTTTTTTCAATTAATAAATCTTTTTTATCCATCTTGAGGTAAATTTCAAATAAATCCGCATAAGTAAATTTTCCTTGTCTAATTTGTTGTACACAATAATTAGAAGCTACTTTATAAAAACCAATTAAATCTTCCTTAGTACTTATCATCGAAAATTCATCAAGAGAGTATAAAAGTTTTTTGTAGAAATTTTTGCTCTTATTTATTAACAAATCAACAACTGCTTTATATAAAGTAACTAAAGGATGTTTTGCATATTGAGGTAAATTTAATAAGGCTTGTATTGCTTTAAAAGAACTTAACTCGTGGCTTCTAGTCAAAGTTTGTTCTATTGCCAAAGTTGATATAAACATGTTTAACTTTTGAACTAAATAGGAAATGTCAAAATTAAAAGTTAAATTATCCAAGTTGTCTTCATTTTTTGTATAAATTCTTCCACTCTGAAATAAATAATCTCTCTTATAAAACTCAATTGTCTTTTTCAAGTTATAAAATTCAATATCTTTTTTATCAACATTTGTCATGTTTTTATCTAATTGATTAAAATGTCTTTCTAAAAGTCTATATTGTTTTTTATCTAACAATTTCATTAATATCAGTTCATTGTAATGAACAAGATTCTCCACCAAGCCCTCAACACTTAAAAATTGCTCTGCCAAATTTTTCAACAAACTCAACTTCGCATTTAAGTGTTTCTTTTCTTTTTTAAGTAGTGTTTTTTGGCCATTAGATGCCCCAAAAACCTGTTCAAAAGCAATTTTTTGTTGAACATCATCAAAGCGTTTTTTGTGTAAAATGCGTTTGCGCAAACTTTCAAACAACTTCACCACGCTTTTATCCGTATTAAAATAATAGCAATTGATAAAGTGTGAAAATTGGTCTAATTCGATTTCTGTGAAACTATTTAACAGTTCAATGCAAATGAGCTCACTTTTTTTTACGGATTTTTGAGTAGTTGATTTCATTTAAAACAATTCATATCAAATGTTTATAAAGCTTAAATATACTAAAATAAAATTACTTTATCCTGTTTTTGTAGCAAAAAATTTGTGTCATCTGACTTATCTTTGTGTCACAACAAGCGAAAAATATGCTCATTTATTGACTTTTAAAACAAAGTAATGAAATTTTTTATCTACGTTATTATCTTATTAAACAGTGTGTTAGCTACTAATCTGGCATTTGCTTCTTCCGAACTATCCAACCTGGAACAAAGCAAGCAGCTCAAGTTTAATAAAAATGAAGCACTTAGTGCACAACAACTCATCCAAAACAAAACATTGTTCAACTTAAAGGCTGAGGATGCCCTACAGTTTCAACAAAAGGCAACTGATGTTTTGGATTATGTGCATTATCGCTATCAACAAACCTACAAAAGCTTAAGGGTAGAGGGTGCTCAATATATTTTGCACGAAAAAAATGGTTTAGTGGAAATGGCTAATGGGAATTTAATCACCAACATTGAGCTATCTATCGAGCCAACTATATCCATAGCGACCGCCTTACAAGCAGCACTTTCGCATCAAGCTGCTAAAAAATATGCTTGGGAAGATGAGCAGCACGAATTGACCTTGCAACAAATTAAAGGTGATAATCATGCCACTTTTTATCCTGAAGGTGAATTGGTACTTTTTAATCCACAATTTTCTGATAAAGCGGAAGACTATCACCTGACATACAAATTTGATGTCTATGCCTTGGAGCCTTTGTCCCGCCAATGGGTTTATGTTGACGCACAAAATGGTAAGGTGCTTTCAAGCCTCAACAAAATGCATACTTGCAGCCACAGCAGTGCTTCTGGCGAAACCAACTATTCCGGACAGGTAAACTTTTTGTCTTGCTTTGAAGGTGGATCTTATCATTTAAAAAACAATTTAAGCTGCGACATACAGGTTTTTAATGCCAATGCAAGTAAATCGTATGCGCCGGTAGAAGTTAAGCAAAGTAGCAATTTTTTTAATAGTGACCCTTCGGCAGTGGAAGTGTTTTGGGCATCTAAAAAAACGTACGATTTCTTTTTAAATGCCTTTCAACTGGAGGATGAAGGAGTGGACAACTCAAATTTACCCTTACACAGTTGGGTGAATTATGGCGAAAGCCTGAACAATGCTTATTGGAATGGAACTTGGTTGACTTTTGGTACTGGTGATGGACAAAATTATGGACCATTTACTTCACCGGATATTGTTGCACATGAAATTACACATAGTATAACAGACTATTCATCAAGCCTTTCTTATTATGGAGAGTCGGGTGCTTTAAATGAGTCTTTTTCTGATATTTTTGGGGAAGTTATTGAGCATCATTTATTTGGAAGTAATGATTGGATTGTTGGAGCAGATATAGTGAAGCAGCCTGGTAAAGCAGGTTTGCGCAGCATGTCTAATCCAACAGATGTTACTATGATGACTCAACAGCCGGACGCTTATGAAGGACATTATTGGTATGAAGGTTTGGGTGATAATCAAGGCGTACATATAAATAGTGGCGTTCAAAATTACTGGTTTTATTTGTTAAGTGAAGGTGGTAATGTAACCAACTATTTTGGCGACTATTTTGAAATACAAGGCATTGGTATAGAAAATGCGGCGAAAATTGCCTACAGAACTTTAACGGTTTATCTCTCCGAAAATTCAAACTATGATGATGCACGCTATTGGTCGATAGAAGCTGCCAAAAATTTGTTTGGCAATACTTCAAATGAAGTTATTCAAACTAAAGCTGCTTGGTGTGCTGTAAATTTGGGTTTTAACTGTCCATCTTTACCAGGAAATCCTTCTTGTGACAAGCAAACCGATTCATTAGCTTTGGTGGCTTTATATAATAGTACAAACGGCATAAATTGGACGAATAGTTGGAACTTAAATCAATCAATAGCTAATTGGCGTGGGATTACTTTTGATAAACACGACTGTGTTATTGGAATAAACTTACCCAGTAATAACTTATCTGGTAATATTCCTGCAGAATTAGGTAGTATTTCGAGCTTGAAGATATTAGCTATAATAAATAATAATTTAACTGGTGCTATTCCAGCTCAATTAGGCAACTTAAGTAAATTAAACACACTCTATTTGAATTCAAATTCATTAACTGGGTCAATACCATCCCAATTGAATCAATTAGGTGATTTACAAGAGTTGTCGGTAAGTAATAATAATTTAACCGGAAGCTTACCAGACTTAGGTTTATTGCAAAATTTAAAGACATTTGCGGCAAGTAATAACTCGCTAAGTGGCAGCATTCCTGTAGGATTTGTCAATATGATTAGTTTGGACAGGTTGACCATAAATAACAACAATTTTAGTGGTTGTTTTTCTGAAAATTTGATTTCTGTTTGTAGTCACTTATATGCTCCTTTCAACAACAACAGCAACGTAAGCAATGGGAATAATTTCGTTGCCAGTTGGGAAAGCTTTTGTTTAAATGGTGCAGGAAGTTGTAGTATTGATGTGCCTATCGGTCCGGTTTATCCAGGCGATTTCAATCAAAATGGCATGGTAGAAGTATCTGATTTATTGCATTGGGGTTTAGCCTCAGGTGAAAGTGGTGAACAAAGACCAAATGCCAATACTTCCTGGACAGCACAAGATTGCCCTGAATGGCAAAATTTCGTAAATGGTGTAAACAGCAAACATCAAGACGGGAATGGAGATGGCGTAGTTAATGAGTTTGATATTGCGGTGTTAACCCAAAATTATGGGTTAGGCACTTTGAACACTAATACTTCTAATAACGGAAGCCCAATTCGCTATACATTAGAACCGATCAGTAGCAACAAAATTAATGACGAAATTGAATTGATTTATGAGTTATGGGTAGAGTCTTTAATTAATCAACCGATTAGTGCACACGGTTTTGCTTGTGGTATCAATTTTAATGATTTATCAGTTAATAATGTCGAAGTTGATTTTAGTAATTCTTGTTTAGATAATAATGAAAATGTAGATATTTACGATGTTGTTAATAATATACTGAATATAGGTATTAGCAAAACGGATAAAAACAACCAGCTTTGTAATGAACCAATAGCAAGAATTTCAATTGTTGTGGAAGAAGCTTTGCAAACAGGTGAACCCTATGTAATCAACATCAATAACGGCAGCACTATTTCCAACACTGGCGTATTAAGCTCAGCCATCAGCCAATCTTTATATGGCGTATTGTCTTTTGAGCAAAATGCTGCCAGTACTTTTGCTACGCATATACAAACTACCCACGAGCAATGCAATGCTTTGGGTTCGGCTTTGGCAGATGTAACGGGTGGTATAATGCCCTATACTTACCAATGGAGTAATGGGGCAACCACAGCTTCGGTCAATAATTTAGCCGCAGGTTCCTACTCGGTTACTGTAAGTGATGCGGGTGGAAACAGCAACACCATTGACATAGTAATTGACGAAGCCCGTTCTGTTTTTGACACCCAAACCGGTGCCTTACTTTGCGGGCAGGCTTGTGAAGATTTTTTACAACCCGTTGGTAGTATTGACAGTGGTTTTTACCCGGCACAAAATATGTTAGAAAGTGATGGCAAACTTTCGCCTAACAGCCAGGTTACCTACCAGGCAGGTGAGCGCATTCGCTTAAACAGTGGTTTTTCAACGCGACAGTCTGATCAATTTTCGGCTAAAATTGGCGATTGTAATCCTTAAAAAGTCCTCCAGTTTCCCCAAGGTTTAACTAATAATTACCCACGTTAAACAACCCATAATTGCCTTAGACACCATTATTGTTAAACCATATAACATTGTACAAATCATGCAAATACTAGGTGATTATACTATTGATATTGTTACTAAAAGAGTCCGTCTAGCGGAGCAATTGATGCCTTTATTCTGCAGGCAAGATATGAAGACACCAGGTTTAGGTGCCTATTTTTTAAATACGATTAATTACGAGCGGGCAACGGTTGAAAAACAATTTTTTACTGCCTTAACCAACTTATCTAATTTTAAGATTGAACATTTAATAAAATTGAAGGATAACATGATAAAAATTAAAAATACGGGAAAAGTATTTTTAGATAAAAACTCTAAAACTAAAAAATTGATGGGCACTATTGTTAGTATTGATCATTCAAATGCCAATGTAATAAATTGGAATTTACGTACAAACCCTGAAACGAACGACAAGGTGGAACAGCAAGTTTTTAACGTAGAGGATTTGCTGAACCGCTTTGTTAAAAAACAACGTGTTTTTTGTACAAAAGATACCTTTCAAGTGTATGTGAAAACAGATATTCGTTTACCGAAATTATTGGTAGGCGATAGTTATACCATCAATGGCTTACTTCAACAGTTATATTATGAAGTGATAGAGCAACATTCAACCGGCGAAGTAACCCTAATGGCAAAGTTAGCCAATCAAGCATCGGAAAATGTTACCGTCAATTTATCTATTGTTTTAAAAAATAACCTTACTGTTACTTCAAAGTCTATTAACTTTTCTGCAGCAATTGCTGAAGAAAAAATAAAAAATGAAGAAACATCAATACCTAATTTGCAAAAACCATTACATATTTTGTTAGTGGAAGATCATGAAATAAATCAATTGATCGCAACCAATTTATTAAAGCGCGAATTTAACAATGTATGCATTGATTTAGCTGAAAATGGTTTAACTGCATTTGAAAAAGTGCAAAAAAATCAATATGATTTAATACTAATGGATATTAACATGCCCGTTCTAAATGGTATTGAAGCCACCAAAAAAATACGTGCCGAGTTAAATTCGGTTATTCCTATATTAGCCTTGTCGGCTCATGTCTTTCCACAAGAAATACAAAATTGTTTTAATGCGGGTATGAATGATTTTATCGGCAAGCCAATCAACATTAACAGTTTGAAACAGAAAATAAGGAAGGCTTTAATCTCTTCAAAAGGTGAAGATTCATGTACATATCGTTACTTGAATAATTCGGATGATTGCGATAAAAAAATTGCGATATAATAACTTAAGTTTTGGTAGTAAAATAATTGTTGTTCCAATGGAACCTGTTCCATTGTGTCAACAAAAGCATGGCAACTTTACTAAAACAAGTGAACAGGTTCACTTGGATGATTTTATGCTTTATATTTTGAATTAAGTTAACTTAATCTTATTGAGTATTTCCATTTCCATAAAAAATTTATATTCAAGTTATTATGAAATAAATACTACTACCGAAACTTATGATAATAACGGTTGATCTCAGCTTTCAACCAATACATCACCATCTGTGTTGTACCAACTTTTAAAGTTTTCCATATATTTCTTTTCAACGGCATTTCGCTTTATTTTTAATGTAGGGGTTAACAGCCCATTTTCAACTAAAAAAGGTTCTTTCAAAACAATGTATTTCGCTACTTGTTCATGGTGATCTAAAGTTGGATTGATGGTATTTCGGGTTTTAGATAAACTGTCTTTTACCGCTTGCGAATTTGCTGCTATGCCTTCTTCACTTAAGGTAAGTAGCGCAATGGGCATTGGTATGCCATTTCCAATTAATATCGATTGTTCTACATACGGGTTACCACAAATAGCCAATTCAATTGGCACTGGTGCAATGTATTTGCCTTTATCGGTTTTAAACAGATCTTTTACTCTACCGGTAATGTATAAAAAGCCGTCGCTGTCTATCCTGCCTTGATCGCCGGTTTTTAAATAACCATCTTCAAAAGTGGCATTCGTTTTTTCAGGTTCTTTATAATAACCGTCCATTAAGGCTTTGTGTTTAATTAATATTTCGCCTTCATCACTAATTTTCACATCTACATATTTTAAAGGTTGCCCTACCGAACCAATTTTTATTTTATTATTTAAAGTAACATGACTATAACAGCAGTTCTCCGTCATGGCATAAGCTTCTTGAATATTAATACCAACTGTTTTAAACCATTCAATTAAAGAAGCCGGTATAGGTGCAGCACCAGAAAAAACATTAGAAGCTTCGGATAATCCTAAACCAGCAATAATTTTTTTCTTTACAATATTTTTTAAGATGGGTATTTTCAAAAAGCGATCTAATTTTTTCTGAGGCATTTTAGCAAGAATTTTCTGTTGAAATTTATCCCAAATACGTGGAACCGCTAAAAATACATTGGGGCTGGCATGTTGTAAATTCGCCGGAAAAGACTCTAAGGTTTCAGCAAAATACACTTTACCGCCACTGTAAATACTACCAATTTCTACTAATAAGCGTTCGGCTATATGGCAAAGTGGTAAGTAGCTAAAAAACTTACTATCTAAAGCTACACTGGCATAGTTTAAGGCATGCGTACCAACATAAGAAAAATTAAAATACTTATGCATTACCCCTTTGGGCATACCCGTTGTGCCAGAAGTATAAATAATAGATGCTAAATCGTTTATTGGTTGAACCGGGCTATCGGTAATTGCCGGATGTTGGGCAGTTAAATCATTCCAATTATCGTATTCTTTCGGACCCCATAACGGAGTGGAAATGGTTACAATATCTTTTGGAATACCGGGCTTCATTTCTTTCCAGGGAGCCTCATCTAGCTTACCAATAAAAATGGCTTTGGCTTCGCTGTGTTCTAAAATTTGACCAACGGTTGTTTCATTTAGATTTGGATACATTGGTACAGAAACATAGCCGGCTGCCATAATCGCCAAATCGCTAATAATCCAGTAAGCGTCATTTTTTGAAAGCGACGCTATTTTGGAGCCGGCAGGAAAACCATATGCTTGTAAAACCCCTGCCATGGCTCTTACTTCATCTGCTACCTGTTTCCAGGTATAATTTATCCATTGTCCATCTTTTGGTTGGCTTAAATAAACAGCATTAGGTTTGGTACTTTCCCATTGCCACAACATTTCTAAGGGGGTTTTTAAATCCAATTCTTTGCTCATAATTATAATGGTTTTATTGCTATATTAAATTGCACGCCTAAATTTATAAATTGTTTTTTAAATATCTATTATAATTAAGTTAAATTAGTTTTAGTTTGCCTAGTTTTTACCTGTTAAATAGTTTGATAAGATGAATGAAAAGCCAAATGATACTGCCGTAGCGGTATTTAGCAAAATGATGGAAAAAGATTATTGTAGCCAATGGATGAATATTGAACCCTTACTAATTGAAGAAGGACATTGCAAAATTAAAATGACGGTTCATCAACAAATGTTAAATGGATTTGGCATTTTACACGGTGGCATTGCTTATGCTTTTGCTGATAGTGCTTTTGCTTTTGCCTCAAACTCTTACGGTAGGGTTTCGGTTTCTATAGCCGGCAATATGACCTTTGCCCAATCAGCTAAAGAGGGTACTGTTTTAATTGCTGAGGCAAAACTACTACACTTAGGTTATAAAACTGCCGACTTTGATGTAGATGTTTACGAAGAACAAAGTCAAGCTGTTTTTTATAGATTTAGAGGAACGGTTTATAGAAGCAGTAAAATGGTGTTAACTAATTAATCCATTTAAATTTGTATGGTTTGAAATTATGAAATCCGTCATTTCAGACCAAATTGACTATAAAATGTAACACAAATTTCGACAAGGTTAGGAATAATTCAAAAATAACTGTCCATTTTTACCTTTGAGATTTTCCGATCTACTTCATTAAAAATACTCGGCTTAGCACCACTAAGCCTGTGTTTTTTAACTTGTATATCAAAAAATCTCTTTGCTAAAATTTGAACATTTATTTTTTCATCATTCCTTATCAAAGTGGTTGATCCTTACTTGTTTTTGACTGCCACCGTTTTTATGTTGCTACGAAGAACTGAAGTTTGCAAACTAGCCCCGATTGCAGCGGTTATGCCATTTTGCATAGCATGTGCAGCGCAGGCAAATGGCATTTGAGCGGAAAGCGGGACCACAGTTGGAAATAAACCCAACAGTTTCGCTTCAAAAAAAAATAATGAATAAGAGCCAACTACCTTGTGGTTTGGATAAACTTGTTCGAAATAATAACAAAATTACAAATTCCAGGAAAGACAACTATCATATGCTCATAAATCATGGTCATCGTGATGAAATATTGGTTGTCAACCGTCATCTTAATTTCATAAAAACTTGCTATTACAATAAATTTTTACTTAAAAGCCTTATATTTGATAAGTAAACCAAGTATAAGTTATGATACGAAGCATGTTCAAAACCCCGAGCCACAGTGTATTTAATTATACCCCTCAATTTTATGATGAGCAAGAAGAGCAAGTAAAAAAAGAACTTAAGAAAAAAATGTTTTTAGATGGCTTGACAGAAGAAGAAGCCAAAAAAACTTACCACGCCGAACGGATGCGCTTATCTTTTAGGGCGGCGCAAGAAAGAGTAATGGAACGAACCAGCAACGACAACCGGCGCGGCAAAGGAACCGATAAAACTGGTTTTAGAGTGCTGATTATTTTTTTGGTGTTGGCTGGTATTGCTTGGTTTATATTGAGCTGATGAGTTAATTTTAGAAAAAAGACTAAAAAATTTCATGTTGGTCAATTAGCCATTATAGGTTGAATTAATTCAAAAATAAGAACGGGTTAGGCATTATAACTCTTCTAAAATAAGCATTGTATCATCACTATAAATAATGTTGAATTGATTCCCCCCAAGTACTCTGCTTTTAAATTCGAGAACAGATTCATTTAAAGTATAGTTAGCTTCGTACTCTACATAATGAACACCTTGTGTAAAACACCTTCCAGTAAACCATTCATACATATCCGTATCATTTTCAAAAGCTACACCATATTCATCGCGAAATTGTTCAACTAAACTGAACGTATGTTCTTTATCGTTTGAACTCCTCCATTCCCACAAGCCAATAATGTTTTCTTTTGATTGATTTGAAGTAGTTGGCTGTAAATTTTCTTCTTCTGTATGCTCAGCAACTGCCAATTCATTTGAAGGAATTTCTATTGCTGCTTTTTCACGTGCCCAAAAACTTAAAGTCAAAATGGTAAAAATTATAAGATATTTCATACGGCAATAATTTTAATTTATTTTCAAAGATACAACTAAATAATGATAATACAAACAAAAAGCCGGAGAACGGTTATTAAACCATCTCCGGCTAAGTTTTGGGAATGAAAGGCGTTTTTAACATTGGGTATTAATCAATTGGTGCATTTTAATTATTTGGGTGTTTGGGTGTTTGGGTGTTTAATGGGTGTTATAAAAAGATAGACAGCTAAGAATTAGAAAAGGTTGGTGAAAAAGATAAATTTATCTCAACAAAAATATATTGACTATTATTTTTTTGAAGCGAAACGATTAAGTTTTATATATAGTGCAGTCCCGCTTTCCGCTCAAATGCCATTTGCCCACGCTTCAAAAGCCCCTCAAAATGGCATAACCGCTGCAATCGGGGCTAGTTTGCAAACTTCGGTTCTTCGTGCGGTTAAACAAAACTGAACTTTATCAAGTTATCATCAAAAAGAAATTTATGTTCGAAAAAATATTTTATACCTAACATACAACAGTTTTTAATGAAACCGAAAAGCCCAAAACCCTTTGTCATTTCTATATTTTATCAATACTTTTGCAGCCAAAATAAGTATACAAATTATGAGTGAAATATATAAAGATATCAGTTCAGAAGAATTAGAAATTTTAAGAAAGTCTATTGCTGATGTGGCAGTTTTAGGCGCCATTTCTGACGATGGCAAAATTGAAGAAGCCGAAAGAAAAAGTGCTTTGAAATTAGCTGGTCAACGCACCTTTACTGCTAAACCGGTTTTACAAGATTTTTACAAAGAAGTAGATGAACATTTGGATAGCGATTTCGACGAAGTGTTGAAAAGTTTACCAAACGGAAATGCCGAAGCCAAACAAACTTTTTTACGCAGCGAGTTGGATAAAGTAGAACCCATCTTAAAAAAATTATCTCCCGGCTTTGGTGAGGAATTTTTGAAAAGTCAAAAAACTTTTGCCGAACACGTATTCAAAGCCAATTCCAGTTTCTTTGCTAAATATTTTAAAGAAAAAGATAACAAGATGGAAACTAAAATATTTGGCGAACAAGAAAACACCGATATTTAATTTTTCAGTTCTTTATTAATCTTAATTTTAAACTTCATAATTAGTAACCAATGAGTGCCGTTCAAACTTATCTCGATCAACATAAAGACCGTTTTTTAAACGAATTGTTAGATTTATTGAAAATCCCATCGGTAAGTGCCGACCCCAAGTTTAAAGAAGACGTTTTTGAAGCCGCCAACTTTTTAAAATCTCAAATGATCAATTTAGGTTTAGATGCCGTTGAAATTTGCCCTACCGATGGCTATCCTATTGTGTATGGAGAAAAAATAGTGGATGAAAAATTGCCTACCGTTTTGGTATATGGTCATTACGATGTACAGCCTGCCGACCCCTACGAACTTTGGAATTCGCCACCCTTTGAACCGGCTGTGAAAGATGGTAAAATTTATGCCCGTGGTGCTTGTGATGACAAAGGGCAAGTATATATGCATTTGAAAGCCTACGAAATTATGAAGGAAACCGGTGGGCTACCGTGCAACATAAAATTGATGATTGAAGGAGAAGAAGAAGTCGGTTCAGAAAATTTAGGTCCTTTTTTAGAAGCCAATACAGACAAATTAAAAGCCGATGTGGTGTTGATTTCCGATACTTCAATGATTAGTATGGAACACCCTTCTATAACCGTAGGTTTGCGCGGTTTAAGTTATGTAGAAGTTGAGGTGACCGGACCCAACATTGATTTACATAGTGGTGTATATGGTGGAGCCGTTGCCAACCCGGTAAATGTGTTAAGTAAAATGATTGCTTCGCTGCACGATGAAAATAACCATATAACCATACCCGGTTTTTACGATGATGTAGTAGAATTGGATGAAAACCAACGGAAGGCAATGGCAGCTACGCCTTTTAATTTAGAAGATTATAAACAGCATCTTGACATTAATGATGTACAAGGTGAAGCCGGGTATTCTACTATTGAGCGTACTTCCATCCGCCCGACTTTAGATGTAAATGGCATGTGGGGCGGCTACATTGGTGAAGGAGCCAAAACAGTTTTGCCTTCTAAAGCTTTTGCCAAAATCTCCATGCGTTTGGTGCCTAATCAAAACTCCGAAAAAATAACTGCACTGTTTCAACAACACTTTGAAAGCCTAGCTCCGCCTTCGGTTAAAGTAAAAGTTACGCCGCATCATGGCGGTGAGCCTGTTGTTACTCCAACGGATTCTGTTGCTTATCAGGCAGCCGCTAAAGCCATTGAACATACTTTTGGGAAAACGCCTATTCCACAACGAGGTGGTGGTAGTATTCCAATTGTTGCGTTGTTTGAATCGGTATTGGGTTTAAAAACTATTTTAATGGGTTTTGGTGATGATAGCGATGCTATTCACTCGCCCAATGAAAAATTTGACTTGTATAATTTTTATAAGGGTATTGAAACGATTCCTTATTTTTATCAATATTATACGGAGATGAGTAAATAGATCAATAAAGATCAAAAACTACATATTTACGCGCAAGAAAATAGAAAGCACAGAAGCGGCTTTTTATAGCTATTGAAAAGAAACAAGAACGTTTGCCTTTTGAAGCTATCTATGCTTGATAACCTCCGCCTCGTACTCCTCTAAATTTTACTTAAATTAATCCTACGCCGTGAACTTGACAGACTACTTAGCAAAATTTTACTCAAATCTATCTTACACTATCAAATAGAACAACTAGCAAGTTTCAAAAACGCTCTTTAACCAATAATAATTCAAGCCTTTAGGCAACCATTTAAGGTTTAAATGCACATTATTAAAAGTATAATTATTATCTAAAAAACCAAAGAGCTCCTTTTATACTTTTTTAGTCAAGTTGTCTGAAATATAGACAACTTGGCTTTATTTAAAATAGTTTGATCTGCTTTAATTAAGCTGCACATATATACACTTTAAATAAGCCCCCTCTTTAAAACCAATAGGATGGTCTGTATCGTGCAAGGTTTTTTCAATTATTGAATAATTGATCCTGTTTTTTTTTAGTACTGCTTCAACTAAATTAAAAAACACGATTGAGCTAACTCTTGAACTGCAAGACGATAAAACAAGTATACCTTTCTTTTCAACTAACTGTATTCCAAGATAAGTCAGCTTTTTATAACTAACTAATGCTTTATCTAACTCTGCAGCACTTTTAGCAAAAGAAGGTGGATCAATTACTACGATATCAAATTTGATACTTGCTTTGGCAAGTTTGTTCAACTCCTCAAACGCATCTCCACAAATTGTATCATGCCTTCCGGTAAAATAATTTAGCGTGGCGTTGCTTTTCGCCAAATGAAGTGCTTGTTTACTAATATCCAAACTTGTTACAGCATTAGCTCCTCCTACTAAAGCATGAATTGAAAAACCGCCGGCATAAGAAAAGACATCTAAAACGGTTTTGCCCTTAGCCATTTCACCCACCCTTTTTCTGTTCGCTCTTTGATCTAAAAAATAACCCGTTTTATGCCCCTTAATTACATTAGCTGAAAATTGAATATTATGTTCTTTAAAAATAACGACTTCATTATTAAGTGTACCATCTAAAATCTGACCATCTTTAAAATTAAATTCGTTGCTTTCTTTTTGTACATTTCTGCTAAGTCTTAAAACGCTAGTAGCAGCTCCACTTGCTTGTATAATGGAAGGCAAAATATCTTTTAAATGATAAAACCAAAATGTAGCATACAATTTTACCACCAACACGTTATTATACACATCCGCAATAATAGAAGGAAGACCATCATTTTCGCCGAATATTAGTCTATAACTATTCGTTTCGGTTTGTAACAGTGGTAATCTTTTTTCAAGTGCTTCATTAACTTTGTTGGCAAACCATGCCGCATTAATGGCAGCAGGTTTGTTGGTTTGTAATATTTTAACCCGTATGGGCGATTGCGGATCGTAAAATCCACAAGCTAAAAATTTGTTTTTTTTGCCATCAAAAATAACAGCTATATCACCAACCTTACCTTCTTTGTTTTGTTTTATAATACTATTCGAAAAAACCCAAGGATGCCCTTTTTTTATCAAGCCTTCCGCAGTAGCGTTTAGCTTAATCGCAAGTTTATTTATTATAGTACTTGGTAGCTCAATCAAATAATTTTGTTTATCAAATTATTAAATGGTCTCTTGAAAAGTATCATACCCATAAGAATTAAATATATTGGTGGTCGCAAATTAATCAGTATAGAAAACTTATATCCGTAATAAAAGACAAGTTTATCTAAACCATAAAGTAGTTAACAATTTTATTGACTTTTTTTTTGAAGCGAAACTTTGCAGCATAATAATAACTTTTGGTCCCGCTTTCCGCTCAAATGCCATTTGCCTGCGCTACAAAAGCTGTGCAAAATGGCATAACCGCTGCAATCGGGGCTAGTTTGCAAACTTCGGTTCTTCGTAGAAAACAGCAACAATTCAAAATAAGAAAGTATCAACCACTTTGATAAAGTAGTCTAATTTGGTTAATTTTTTTTAGCTAAAAAGTGGAGGATACCGGATTCGAACCGGTGGCCTCTTGACTGCCAGTCAAACGCTCTAGCCAACTGAGCTAATCCCCCATTTTGATTTTTAACAACTAATGCATTTAAACATTTGTTATTTGTTATCAATTCTGACTAAATTATTGCAAATTTGTTGCAAATTTTTATCTGCCAGATCAAAAAATATAATAAGAACTTAGCAATATGGCTTCTATTTAGAAAACTTGATTGCCTGCCACAAATTTAATAAAATAAGTGAATTATTTACTACTTGTTTGGATAGATAATTTGGTTGAAATAGTGAGCCTCTAATTCTTACAACATAATGAATAAGTATAGTTATTTGATGTTATCCAATGACCTTTTAAATTGTTGAATAGTCCAGACCTCAAACTTTGGAAATTCAACCTCCCGAAGAATATTAAAATCTTTATCTTCTGTTACTAAGGCATCTGTTTGAGCAGCAAAAGAACAATCTACAAACTTGTTATCATCAGCATCATTTACAATTAAATTGAGTTTGTAATAGATGCTTGTAAAATGCACATTTGATAACTCTAATAAAGTTCGGATGACAGATTTTGCAGCTTCACTATTCCAATGCTGTTCAATCTTTTCCTCATATTCATTTAGTATTTCATCTGTAACAAACAATTGATATTTACCTTCAATTAATGACTAGTAAATCCAATGGTAAGGTGATTTAGAAGATACAGAAACAAGTAATACATTAGTATCTAAAACTATCTTCACTACGATAGTTCTTTAAGCAGTTTATCCATATCCTTTGCTGTGTAGCCTTTTTCATCCCAAACTTTATCTGCTGCTTTAATAGATTTTTGAGCATAGAATTTTGCCAGGAGTTGTTTTAATTCCAATAAATCAGTTTTAGATAAATCAGTAGCATAGAGTTTCATTAACTCCATTTGAACATTGGATAAAGGAAATTTTAATTGGTTCATTTTTCTACTACTTTAATTATGTGTTAAAGTTACATTATTTAAAATAAATAAAACCACCTAGCCTTTACCTTTCAGATTAGGTGGCTTCTCTAAACTATAAATATATCAATCCAAATACCAAAAATCATAGCTATTCTCTAAGCTATCTTGTAAGGTTGAAATAAACCTGCTGCAACCCACATTTCTACCAGCGAAAGTATCTATATAACTGCTCTTAACTGCTCCTGCAATTCTTCATTAGCTTTACTTGTTGTACTGTATCGAAGTTTTCTAATAGATGCAATAACTTGGCTTGTAAACCTGCCATACTACTAACCTTAACTTCATCTGTATAGCCATCTGTCCAAATGCTTAAATTGCAGCAGACTTTAACCTTAAAACCAACCAATAATTTAAACTTTTCTGGATTGCCCTTATAGCCATTCAGATTAGTTTCGCTTAATGCTCATACCCCACCAACTACTAAATTTACATCTTTACCATCTATTGTTTCATACACACTTGGTACTTCTATAATAAAGGCAATGCGTTCATAATACAAGGTTTTTTCACTTTCTAATAAATCTTTGGCAGCTTTATTTCTAGCACTTGGTACTCTGCCCTTAATTGGATGGCTCATTCTAATCTGTGGAACTTCTAAACCTTTATAAAAGTCTTGCACAATTTCTGCTGTGCCAGCTACAAAATCATAATGTGATATTGTCTCTTTATTATCCTTTGTAAAAACTAGTATGATGTGTTGCTCCTTTATTTCAGACAATTCAGTAATCGGTGAATAAATTAGATACGCCATTCTCTGTGTCAATAACTGCTGTTTCAGACCAATTGTGTGTAGTCCTTAGAATCATATGAATAAAATTAAAATGACAA
>CALHDG010000166.1 GCA_938023075.1 uncultured Chitinophagales bacterium | reverse complement strand
TAACAGCAATTCGTTGTTGGATTGATTGATGCTTTCGATGATTTTGTTTTTGAGTTCTTGTTGGCTCATTGTTTATTAAAATGATTTGATAAAGTTAGAACTTTATTTAGAAACATTTAGTTAAGATAATTATTAAAGTTGTAAAAATGAATGGTAATAGTGATGTTGTAAAAAAAGAAAATAAATACTTAATGAATGATGCAGTATTTGAAATGCAGCGAAATCTTGAATTTGTAAAAAAAACTGCAAATTTAATACTTGAGGAAAACAAAGATTATAAGAATGGAATAGAAAGGTGGAATAGTTCTAATTCTTGGATAGAACAAAGGATAAAGAAAAACATATCCAACTTAAATAATATAATTAGTGAAGCAAATTGGCATTTAAAAAGAAGCAATATTCAGAATTATGATAGTTCTTATACGAAAATTTTAAACTCTAAATTTAAGAATATGACCATGGATGAGGCTATAAATAAGGCTATGAATTGTAAAGATGATGGTCCAAAAATAGAACTCTATAAAGAATCACAAATGATGAGTGAAATGATGTTGATACCGATTTTTTTTACAAGTGTTAACTTTGGAATTGCCCAAAGCACAATCAAGTATTCTATTGAATTGGATTTAAATATGCCTATTCACTTAAATTTAAAAGACACAATTGATTTAAGTTTAAATTTTAGAGAACCAACTATGTTAGTTGACTTCATCCCCGATATGAGAAAGATAACTAAAGAAAAAATGCTTTCAGTAATTAATCAAGTCTCTTCTTTTCAAACCAAAAAAAATGTCTTTGATACTGTTATAAAACTCTCTGAAGAAAAAAATTATGTTTGTAGCAATATCTTAATTATGCCTCTGATTGAATCATTAACAAAAGATTTTTTGAAAGCAGTTTATGAGAGCCAGAATCCTAACCTAAATGAAGAACAAATAGAAAAATTAATATATTGCGAATATAACTCATTGAATGAATTGATAAGCAAAATAAAATTAACATCAGATTATCCAATAAATTATGGAGAACTTCAAGGCGAATATTTTGGGTCTACTAATCAATTAATTGTAAAGGAAAACAATATTTATCATAAGAATTTAAAATTGCAACAGAATTCAAGAGGCTATCTTCAAAAAGTTAGTAATATCTGTAAAGATGAAAGTCTTACAGACGAGGAAAAAATTAATAAAATTGAAACTTTAACTGAAAAAATATTAAACCACGGTATTAAAGAAAAAGATTTGATTAAAGATATTAAGAAACCAATTTTTATACCCATAAATATTCGCCTTGAATTTTTACAAAGAAAAATGTATCAAGACAGGAATCAGATTTTGCACGGTCAATTTGATACAATTGAACCTTGGAAACATTATCTATATCTTAATGGTTTGTATAAATTGTTTGAAGTAGTGGAAGATTATTACAAGAAACGAAAACCAAACTAAAGCCAACTTTCCAACAAAGCAAACCGCCACCAACCTAAACCCGATAGCAACGGAAATCCTTTTTGTGGAGCTTCAGCGGAACAAAAAGATTGGAGTGGATAGCGGGACAGAAATCTCCACGAAGCACAAATGCTCGTTTTCAAATTAAAATGTAATTCTAAAAAAAATTGCGATAGATTACCTACCTATAAATCTTGCTTTATTTCTTTTAAATGTTTATGTTTGAAATATGGATATGCAAACCAGGAAAATAAATTTCGTTAAAACCTTTCTTGATATTAAAAACGACCAAGTTATTACAAGTCTTGAACATGTACTATCTATTGAATTGGAAAGTGACTTAAGTCCAATGGATATGGAAACCTTCAATAAAAGAATTGACCAATCTATAACAGATTCTATACATGATAAGGTTACCGATAACGATAACTTGCTTAAAGAAATGAAGCAATATCTCTAATAACTTTAGCATATATTTGTCTATAAGAAACGTTCCGCAAAAGATAACTTCCCACAAAGCACCGCCGCCCCTAACCTAAACCCGATAGTAACGGAAATCCTTTTTATGGAGCTTGCGGAATAAAAAGATTGGAGTGGATAGCGGGACCGAAATTCCCACGAAGCCAACTGTCCGTTTTCAAATAAAAAAACTACCCCGACCTTTTTCATCCGAAAAAGCCCACCCCTTCAAAATTGAAGGGGAATTAGTCCGGACTAATCCGCACTAAATTCCCCTCTGGATAGAGGGGTGCCCGAAGGGCGGGGTGTTGAAATACCAAATGACGGGAAGTTGAAATATCAAAGGGCGGGGTGTTGAAAACAGCCCAAAGGGCGGAATGTAAAAATACCAACCAAAGTGTCACAAAAAACAGCCAAATTGACAGCCCAACCGCTACAAAAACCCAATGGCACAACCTTTGAAATACACATCATATAAAAATTAAATAAAATCCAATGGAACCCGTTCCATTGAAAAAAATTAAATAAAACCAAACGATATGGCAACAGAACAAGGAACAATAAATGTACAAACGGAAAACATCTTTCCGATTATTAAAAAGTTTTTATACAGCGACCACGATATATTTTTACGCGAGTTGGTGAGTAATGCGGTAGATGCCACCCAGAAACTAAACACCCTCGCAGTAAGAGATGAAGTGAAGGGCGACATTGGCGATACCCATATTGAAGTGCTGTTGGATAAAGATGCCAAAACCCTCACCATTAGAGACAGAGGGATTGGCATGACCAAAGACGAGGTGAAGAAATACATCAATCAAATTGCGCTGTCGAGTGCTACCGAGTTTGTGGAAAAGTATAAAGACGATGCGAAAATTATCGGGCATTTTGGTTTGGGTTTTTACTCGGCGTTTATGGTGGCTGATACGGTGGAGATTAACACCAAAAGTTACAAAGCCAAAACCAAAGCCGCTCATTGGGCTTGCGACGGTAGCCCTAATTACGAGTTAGAAGATAGCGAAAAGAAAGAACGGGGCACCGACATTATTTTGCATTTGGGCGAAGAGTCGGCAGAGTTTTTAGAGACGGCTCGTATTGAAAACATCTTAAATAAGTTCTGTAAATTTTTACCCGTAGAAATTAAGTTTGAAGACAAAACGATTAACAACACCTCGCCTGCTTGGACAAAATCGCCAGCCGATTTAACCACGCAAGACTACGAAGATTTTTACAACGAACTGTATCCCTACTCGCCCAAGCCGCTGTTTCATATTCATTTAAATGTTGATTATCCCTTTAACCTTACCGGCGTTTTGTACTTCCCCAAACTGACCAAAAGTTATGAGGTGAAGAAGAACAATATTCAGTTGTATTGCAATCAGGTTTTTGTAACCGATGCCGTTGAAGAAATTGT
>CALHDG010000165.1 GCA_938023075.1 uncultured Chitinophagales bacterium | reverse complement strand
CCGGTAGTAAGTTTACCTGCAGGTGAAAGCACTTCGCTAACAATTACACTAAGCATCAATCCTGATTTTATGGGAACGAGTTTGGTGAACTATGCAGAAATTAGCAGTGCTGATGATGATACTGATCCAACCAACGAAGCACCAGTTGATGAAGATTCACAACCAGATAATGATCCGAGCAATGATGGAGCAAGCGAAGATGATGTAATGGACAATACCAACGGTGACGAAGACGATCATGATCCTGCAGAAATTGCTGTAGGTCAGATATATGATTTGGCATTAACCAAAACCCTAAGTAGTCAACCGCCATTTGCAGCAGGAGATGATGTAACCTATATTATTACGGTTATTAATCAGGGAACTTTAAATGCAGCAAATATTGAAGTGAGTGATTACTTACCAACGGGTTTAACCTTAAGTATAAATGATACGAATGGCTGGCTTTCTAATGGAACGACAGCAACAACAACCCTAAGCAGTTTATTAGCTGGGGAAACTATGAATCTGCCAATCATCTTAACCATAGATCCAAACTTTATGGGTACTGAAATTATCAACTATGCAGAAATTAGTAATGATGATGGGGAGGATATAGATAGTACACCGGATAGTGACAATACCAATGATGGCGGTGGTAATCCAGATGGAGCAACCGACAATACTACCGATGGTGACGGGAGCGATATCCCGGGTGGAAATGATCCAACAGGTGACGAAGATGACCACGACCCTGAACTAATAGAAATAGGACAAGTGTATGATTTGGCATTAGTGAAAACATTAAGCAGTTCAGCACCATTTGCACCGGGCGATGACGTGACTTATACTATTAGTGTCATCAATCAAGGTACAGTTATAGCCAACAATGTGGAAGTAACCGATTACTTACCAACAGGCACCACTTTAAGTGCAAGCGATACTAACGGTTGGGCTTCAACGGCTACCTCAGCAGTAACCAATACGGTTTCAGGTTTGATGCCGGGCGAAACGGTTAGTATAGATATTATCTTAACTATTGATCCAAACTTTACAGGAACTTCCATAGTAAATTACGCTGAGATAAGTGAGGATGATGGAGAAGATACCGACAGTACAACAGACAATGATCCAAACAACGACAGTGGCGGCGAACCAGGTAGCGACACCGATAACACTATCAATAACGAAAACGGTGATGAAGATGATCATGATCCGGAAGAGATTAACATTGAGCAACCTTACGATTTATCGTTGATTAAAACTGTTGTTAGTTCAGGACCATTTAATGTGGAGGATGATGTGTTGTATGCCATTGAAGTATGTAACCAGGGCAATGTAAATGCTGCCAATATTGAAGTAATCGATTATGTACCAAATGGATTAAGCCTTAGCATCTTAGATGTAAACGGCTGGATGAGCAGCGGCAGTAATGTTACCAATACCATTGCAGCATTACCGGCAGGTGAATGTTCTGTATTAAATATCATCTTAACTATTGATGCAGATTTCACAGGAATTTCTATTGTGAACTATGCAGAAATAACGCAAGATGATGGAGACGATATAGACAGCACAGCCGACAGCAACGATAGTAACGACAGTGGTGGAGAACCCGGCGGTGCAACAGATGATGTAACCGATGGAACAGATGGCGACGAAGACGATCACGACCCGGCAGAAATTACCGTGGAACAAGTCTATGATTTGGCTTTAGTGAAAACCCTAAGCAGTCAACCACCATTTGCACCAGGCGATGACGTAACGTATATCATCACCGTAATTAATCAGGGAACTTTAAATGCCACAAACATTGAAGTGAGCGATTACTTACCTGCGGGTTTAACTTTAAGTGTAAATGATAGCAACGGCTGGACTTCAAATGGAACAACAGCCACAACAACCATCAACAGTTTATTGGGCGGTGCAGAAATGAATATTCCAATCGTCTTAACCATTGATCCAAACTTTATGGGTACTGAAATTATCAACTATGCAGAAATTAGTAATGATGATGGGGAGGATATAGATAGTACACCGGATAGTGACAATACCAATGATGGTGGTGGTAATCCAAATGGAGCAACCGACAATACAACGAATGGTGATGGAAGCGACACACCGGGCGGTAATGATCCAACAGGTGACGAAGACGATCATGATCCTGAACTAATAGAAATAGGACAGGTGTATGATTTGGCTTTAGTGAAAACATTAAGCAGTTCACCACCATTTGCGCCGGGCGATGACGTGACTTATACTATTAGTGTCATCAATCAAGGTACAGTTATAGCCAACAATGTAGAAGTAACCGATTATATACCAACGGGCATGAGTTTAAGTATAAATGATGCCAATGGTTGGGCTTCTTCTACTGGTTCAACAGTTACAAATACGGTTTCAGGTTTGATGCCGGGAGAGACTATAACTATAGACATCATCTTAACTATTGATGCTGCCTTTAGTGGAACGTCATTAGTAAATTATGCAGAGATCAGTAATGATGATGGAACGGATACGGATAGTACAACCGACACTGATCCAAACAACGACAGCGGAGGCGAGCCAGGTGGTGATACGGACAATACCATCAACAATGAAATGGGTGATGAGGACGACCATGATCCGGAAGAGATTTCCGTAGATCAGGGTTATGATTTAGCCTTAACCAAAGTGGTAGGCAGCACAGGACCATTCAACCCGGGCGATGAGGTGGTTTATTTAATAGAAGTTTGTAACCAGGGTAATTTGGATGCCGCCAATATTGAAGTAACTGATTATTTACCAACCGGTTTAACTTTAAGTAGTTTAGATTTTAATGGATGGATAGCATCAGGTGATAATGTAACCAACACGATAGCCACTTTGGCAGCAGGTGAATGCAGCAGCTTAACCATCATCCTAACTATAGATGCTTCTTTTACAGGAACATCTATTGTGAACTACGCAGAAATTTCAAATGATGATGGAGACGATATAGATAGTACAACTGATAATAACTCCACAAACGATAACGGTGGCGAACCCGGCGGAAATACCGATGATGTTACCGATAATTCCAACGGCGACGAAGACGATCATGATCCGGCAGAAATTCAAATGGAACAAAAATTTGATCTCGCTTTAGTGAAATCGCTCAGCAGTCAAGGACCATTTATTGCAGGTGACGATGTGGTGTACACCATCAGTGTAATTAACCAGGGTAATATTGATGCAGCCTTTGTTGAGGTGACCGATTACATTCCAACAGGCATGTCCTTAAGTACAAACGATACTAACGGTTGGGCAACCACCGCTACCAATGCCGTTACTACCATTATTTCTTCTGTACCAATTGGCGAAACAATTTCTATAGATATTGTATTAACGATTGATTCATCTTTCCCCGGTGGCGACTTGGTAAACTATGCAGAAATTTCAGAAGATAATAATGAGGATATAGACAGTACGCCAGATAATGACTCAAGCAACGATAGCGGTGGCGAACCAAACGGAGCAACCGACAACGTTACAGACGGTTCAAATGGTGACGAAGATGATCATGATCCGGAGTTAATTTCAGTAGGCGAACAAGCAGTATTTGATTTAGCCTTAACAAAAATGTTAGCGGCTGGTCAATCTTCAACGGTAATTCCGGGTGATTTAATTAGCTATGATATTACCATCTATAATCAGGGAGAAATCACTGCTCAAAATATTGAAGTGGTTGATTATTTACCTGTAGGAATGACGCTGTCAGATACAAACTGGACAGCAGGTGTAAACAATACGGTGACAACTATTATTGCCGGACCACTTGCGGCGGGAGCTTCCATAACAGTTTCTATTACAGTAAGTTTAGATACGAATGTTTCATCAGATAGTTTAACCAATTTTGCGGAAATTATGCGTGCAGAAGATGAAGATGGAACAACCGCAACAGATATAGATTCTTCACCGGATAACAACGACAATAATGACGGACCGGTAAGCGATGATGACATCAACAACACCAATGGGGATGAAGATGACCACGATCCGGCAACGGTTAACATTGGAGATGCTCCCATATTTGATTTAGCTTTAGTTAAATCTGTTTCCGCCGGACAAGCGAATATTGAACCAGGCGATTTGGTCAACTTTGATATTACGGTAATAAATCAAGGTGACATCACTGCACAAAATGTTGAAGTGATTGATTACTTACCGGAAGGCATGACTTTAGCAGATGCCAACTGGACAGCTGGTTCAAATAATTCTGCGACTACCATCATTCCGGGTCCAATAGCTCCGGGTTTAGCAACTATCGTTACTGTCACAGTTCAGTTAAGTGATAATTTAACAAGCGGTTCATTAATCAACTATGCAGAAATTGTTAATGCAGAAGATGAAAATGGTAATGTGCAGGTTGATATAGATTCTACGCCAGATAGTCAAAATGGAAATGATAATGGTGGAGAACCAAACACCAATACAGACAACGTAACCGATAATTCTAACGGTGATGAAGACGATCATGATCCGGCAATTATCAATTTTGCTCAAAGAGCATTTGATTTAGCCTTAATGAAAGATTTGTCTATCAATCAGGCAGCAGTTGTTGCGCCGGGCGACTTAATTAATTATGACATCACCGTATATAATCAAGGTGAAATTACCGCAACCAATGTGAGCATAGTAGATTACTTGCCGGCAGGTACAACTTTGGCAGATATCAATTGGATTGCTGGTTTAAATAATACAGTGAGTACAACTATTCCGGGACCAATATTTCCAGGCGAATCTGAGATGGTAAATATTACCGTACAATTATCCAGTTCAGTTATTGAAGGAGCTTTAGTCAATTATGCAGAAATTACCAGAGCAGAAGATGAAGATGGCAACGAACAGACCGATATTGATTCAACGCCAGACAACGAGAATAATAACGACACAGGCGGTATACCAAATACCGATACCGATAATGTAATAGATAACACTAATGGTGATGAAGACGACCACGATCCGGCAGTAATAACGGTTAGTGATGATGCTGTATATGATTTAGCCTTAGTGAAAGAATTGGCTGCCGGTCAACCTTCAACTGTTAGTGTAGGTGATGTGGTAAATTACACCATAACCGTTTACAATCAAGGTAATGAAACTGTTGACAATGTAGCAGTGAACGATTATATTCCAACTGGCTTAATATTAAATGATGCACGTTGGGCATTAACAGCAGCAAACACGGCAACAACCTTTGTGGATGGTCCAATTGCTGCCGGAGGTTCAACATCGGTAAACATGTCTTTTATAATAACAGATGCAGCCACAGGCAGCTTAACCAACTTTGCAGAAATTGGTTCATTCACCGATACATCGGGAATGCCACAAAGCGATATAGATTCCACACCGGATAACAATGCCGGTAACGATGGCGCAGTATCCGACAATGAAATTAACAATGCGAATGGTGACGAAGATGATCACGATCCGGCGACGATTTCATTAGAAGATAAAGTGTATGATTTAGCTTTGATTAAATCACTCGCAGCTGGTCAACCGTCAATAGTTGGCGTAGGCGATGTAGTCAATTATACGATTACCGTTTACAACCAAGGCAGCGAAGCAGTTAGTAATGTTTCTATAAATGATTACTTCCCGTCAGGCTTAAGTTTACAAGATGGTAACTGGACATTATCAGCAGCGAACACGGCAACTACTTTTGTTGCCGGACCAATAGCCGCGGGTAGTTCAACATCGGTAAATATATCTTTTATAATAACAGATGCAGCCACCGGCAGCTTAACCAACTTTGCAGAAATTGGTTCATTCACCGATACGTCGGGAATGCCACAAAGCGATATAGATTCCACACCAGATAACAATGCCGGCAACGATGGTGCAGTATCTGATAATGAAATTAATAATAACAATGGAGACGAAGACGACCACGATCCGGCAACGATTTCATTAGAAGATAAAGTGTATGATTTGGCATTGATTAAATCACTCGCAGCCGGACAAGCATCAACAGTTGGCGTAGGCGATGTAGTAAATTACACGATCACTGTTTACAACCAAGGCAGCGAAGCGGTTAGTAACGTTTCTGTAAATGATTATTTCCCGGCGGGCTTAAGTTTACAAGATGGCAACTGGACATTATCAGCAGCGAACAC
>CALHDG010000164.1 GCA_938023075.1 uncultured Chitinophagales bacterium | reverse complement strand
AATCGCTCTATTCAAATGATTAACACAACTTTGACCTATCGTTGGACCACTAAAAGAATTAGCTCCACTATCGTAGGTAATCGTGCCATCTGCTAAAGTTTGTAAATCAGGTGAAGCCTCAAAGCTAAAATTAGCAGTGTGTGTGCTTTCATCAGCAAAGGTAACGGTTAATTCAATTTGAAATACATCGCCAACTTTGCAGGCTAAGGTTAAAGAGGTAGTTAAATCTAATTGTTCTTTACCATTTACTTTCCAACCAAGCGCTTTAATTTTTTCTGCATTAGCTCCTGTAAAATTGTTGTTTTTGGCATAAATAAGCTCCAATGTATTATTATACATTTTAGGTACAATAACACTTGGGGTGTTACTTCTGCAATCTAATCTAACAGAAGGTGGTGAAGCGATGTGAACAAATCTGTTGTTGTTAGAAGTTTCCTGGAGAGCTGAAGCCTCCTCTTCGTAAAAAATGTCAATAACTGAACCAGGTAAAGGCTCTTCGTGTGTTGGGTAAGTGGTTTCTTTAGTACAGCTATTAAACATAGCTAAAGCGGCTATTACTAGCAATAAAACTCTTGGGTTCATAATTTATAATTTTGGGATTAATAAAATTTGAGGTAAATAATTGTTTATATGTTATGTTGTATTACTCTATATATTTTCCTGTTAATCTAATTTTTGCAAAATTGCTATGTATTTATTTGAATGTTTAATAAATTTAAAGTCAAATTATTATTTATTTTATTTTCAGTCATTTGGTGTTTTCTACTTTCTTTTCTTTATATTGCTTTCACTTATATAAACCAATAATTCTGCCAATTAGTTTCCGCATCTTCATCTTTTTTGTCTTTTTAATATTATTTGACTTCTGTTTTGAAGTTATGTTAAAATTGATTGATCAAAAATTTGAACGAATTGTAAATAATCAATATTTAAAATTCAAATTCTTACATTATAACTGTTTTACCCCATCTAAATATTGTGTAGAAAGGAAAAATATTTTCACACTACAATCAAAATGACCAGAACATCAAACTTTTTTTTAAAAGTCTATAAGTATATCGTTGTATTGAACAAATTTTTACCTGATCTAACATAAATATTTACCAAGACGTAAATAATCAAATAGGGTAGGGGTTTCATTTTGATGAGTAGTTAAAAAAAACATAAGTGGAGAGAAGTTTCAACAGTCAATAATTTTGCTCTCAACTAACATCTAAAACATTTGTATGCTTCAGGCTAAGCAGTCAGTCAAGCTCATACTGTTGGTTACTTTGGCAAAATTAGAACGATTACTTCGTTGGAAAACGGAGTTTTGACTATCCATGATATCCTCCGAATCGTGCTCGTCCAAATTTTACTCAAATTAATCCGACACCATCAACTTGACTGACTGCTAGTGTTAAATTTTATTTATGGTCAATTTAATAATAGGAACTTATGGAGATTCAAAGTATAAATCATAATCTACAAATTGAAAGGACAGATTACCCACTAATATAGTTTGATTTGTTGATAAGGTACATCCATTTTCGTTAGTATACGTATAGGTAATTTCTTTTACACCAATACCTGAAATGCTGGGGTTAAAAAAGAAAAAAGAAACACCTTCGCCAGAAAAAGTACCACCAGCCGGAGTAGCGCTTAAGGAAATTGGGGTAGTATTAAAGGTAATTTCAGGCAACCCGTTTATACTTGGGTTACTATAAGGCAAACATGATCCATCGTTTATAGTAGCAGTAGGGTTATAATTGGAAGAACATACATCAGTACAACCAGCACTACTATTAGTAGTTGAACAAAGATCACAAGCATTTAAGGTAATGCTTTGTACACATCCTCCTGTGCGTTCTGCTCCTATACAAACTCTAACAGGTTGGCTGTCTATCGTCATTTTAATTTGTTGACAAAGCTGATAGCTGATAAAAACCGATGGAATAGTAATATCGTTTACTGACTCGCCCGACATGGTAATAATTTCAGTTTCCGAACCAGCATTACAATTTTCGGTTAAAGGTTCACAATTGCAAATAACGGCAGCTATTGCTCCACAAGCTTGGGCATTTTCAATTTTTGCGGTAAAAAAACAATCTCCCCGGTCAATAACGGCAATATTGCCACTTAAACCAGTACATTGATTTTGCGTAGGTGTTGCCGGTGGTTCTGGTGTACAAAAATCGGTTGTTGGAACTTCACCATCATTTACTAATGCCAAAGTGCCAGCTACACAAGGCGAAACACTTTCAATATCTATCCCAAAAGCATCAACATTATTGGTTCCACTTACATACGATCCGGCAATTTCAAAAGGCGCGATTATCTCAAAATTACCCTTATCAATGCTAATTCCATTATCTTCTGCTAAAATGGTTATGTCGTTACAATCTGTTCCACCATTTAGTTGAAATGAATAAGGGTTACTCGTTCCATTAACTAAACCTGCTGGCGAAAAACTAACATTCCCAATAGTATTGCCAACATCTAAATTAATTTGCGCATTGTTTGTGCTAATACAATTGTTAAGGTTAGCACTTAATTCAATAGAAGGTGTAATAGAGTAGGATTTGCTGAGCGATGAACAGGTTCCATTTTCATTAGATACATTTAGCTCGACTATTAAAATGCCTGCGCTTCCTGAAAAGCGTAATTTGGGGTTTGCTAAAGTAGAACTAGTTTGATTGACTGATAAACCATTGAGTGTACTAAAATTCCAATTGAAGTTGGTGGCATTATTGGTTGAACTTTCTTCTAAAGGAAAAGTGGAACTACCACAAACCTTAATATTTTGATTTTCGGAAACATAACTTGCTCCGTCAGCCGTTCTTAAATTAAAATTACATATGGGTGCATAATCGCCAATTGCGGCAACCTTATAAAAATCGGCATCGGCAATTTCATTCATTGTTGTAGTTTGTTGTGGTGAAAAAGAGTTCATACACTTATCTACCAGATAATCCATAAAGTTATTAAACACAGAAGTACCGCCACATGGATTTTGTATAGATTCGGAACAAGTACCAGAAAAGCAAGTATAATTAGAGTAGCATTGAATTGGCGTATCTGTAAATCCGTCGCAGTTTAACGAACCAGCACAACCTAAACAATTCTCTCCTCCTTCGGGGTTGCCATTACTATCTTGGCAAAAGGTATGTTCTAAACCATAAAAATGACCGGCTTCGTGAACTGTGGTATTACCATTTCTGTATTTAAAACCATCACTACAACTATTTGGTCCGGCTTGATCGCAGAAAACTTGTTCTGTACCAAAACCGCATAAATCTACTAAAAAAGAATTAGCCGGACCTCCTGCGCTAGTACTACCATTAAGTGGAGCTATACCTAAAGGACCATTTGACAAGGATAACATATCTTGTACAACAATATTTAACATGCCCGACCACCCGCTAACATTGCAAGGTGTTGCATTAGGGCAAGTATAAGCCCCATTATAGGTAATTGCCGGATCGCCATCACTTAAACCTGAACCTTCAGGATGATTAGTGTTGGCTAATCGAAATTTAATACAAGCACCATTAGTAGGTGTAGTGGTACAATCAGCATCATTTAAGCCATTAAATGCATCATTTAATACCTTCATTTGGCTGTTTACTAAACTAATTAAACAACTTCTTTCATCAGCATTAGTACCAATTCCGGTATCAAAGTGAACAGCCACAGGCACCAACACTTCGCCATTAGGGCAGGCAACTAACCTTTTTTGATTGGCTAAGTCAATAATTTTTTGCCGGTTTTTGCGCGTTTGTTCAACTATCGTTCGATAATTTGGGTCGACCTTAGTTTTTGATTTTACATAATTGGAGGTTCCGCACCGGTTAAATGATTTACGATCGCTTTGGTCAAATTGCCCTTGTCCAAACACCCATCCACTTATAAGTGCAAAGTATAAAATTAATAGATTCTTAAGCATAATAATTGATTTACAGCGCTTAATATATAAGCTCCCTGTAGATTATTAAACATAAAGTTCCTTAAAAGTCCATAAATATCATCTTCTTAACATAAAATTTACTGGTAAGTAATTACTTTAGTCAAAAATTTAATTTTTATGATAAAGAAATTGTACACTACATTACCGTATATGTTTTTTTTACTATACTTTTCTTATACGGCTCATGCTCAAAATGGCTTAATCAGCTACAATGTTCCTCCATCATACGAGGGCTATACTTTGTATACTAATAATACTAATGTTTATTTAATTGATAATTGTGGTAAGATCATTCATCAATGGTTTGTTGATAACACCGCCAGTTTAACTGCTTATTTATTAGAAGATGGAAATTTGTTATTTATGAGCAGGCTTAATACCAACACTACCTTTCAAGGCGGCGGCGGCGGCGGCGGTCGTTTACAAATATATAATCAAAATAGTATTGTAATATGGCAGTATGATTTTTATCAACCTAGCGTTTATTGTGTACATCATGATGTAGAGCCTTTACCTAACGGAAATATATTAGCCATAGCTTGGGAAGAAGTGCCCATACCTACCGCTATTGCCGAAGGTAGAGACCCTTCTATGTTAGGAAGCCGGCTTTGGGCTGAAAAAGTAATGGAAATACAACCAGTTGGTAATAACGGAGCTAATATTGTTTGGGAGTGGAGATTGGTGGATCATCTTATACAAGATTTTGATCCTACTAAAAATAATTATGGTGTAGTTGCAAACAACCCTCAATTGTTAGATATTAATGCCGGTGGTGCAGGAAACGATTGGATACATTTTAACGGAATTGATTACAATGAAAGTTTTGATCAAATTTTATTAAGCTCCAGACATTTAAGTGAAATTTATATCATTGATCATAGCACTACCGATGCTCAAGCTGACGGACATACAGGTGGTACTTACGGAAAGGGAGGTGATTTCTTATATCGTTATGGAAATCCGGAAAATTATAAACGGGGTACGGCTGCTAACCAGGTTTTGTTTACCCAACACGATGCACAATGGATACCAGATGGTTATGTAAATGCCGGTATGGTTACTGTTTTTAATAATGGCAATGGAAGGCCAGCCGGTAATTATTCAACTGCTGATGTTATTAATGTACCGGTTAGTGGTACTGGTTTTTATGCCACACCTTCGCCAGGGCAACCTTACACTCCATTTATGCCAACTTTCGAATTTGATATGGGACCAACCGGTAGTAATTTTTATTCAGGTAATCAAGGTGGGGTATCTGCTTTACCTAATGGCAATCTTTTAATATGCAATGCCAATAGTTCAGAATATTTTGAAATTGATCAAACCGGACAAACTGTTTGGGAATATGAATGTCCTTTTGGTGGCTCCACTTTTAAAACGCCACGATATGAGCCTTCTTACCCAGGCTTACAATTTCATGATTTAACGCCAGGTGGAACAGTAGAAAGTCCTTCAAGCTCAGTTTCAGTTGGATGTACCGTGCAATATGGAAATTGTACTGTAAGTTTTAGTGGCTTGCCATCTTATACCTCTACTTTAAGTCCCATAAATTTAGTAGGCTCTCCTGCTGGTGGAACTTTTTCTGGTCCCGGTGTAATTTTTTCAGCCTTTAATCCCTCCCTCGCCGGACCAGGTTCTCACGATATTACCTACAGTTATACCGATGCTAGTGGATGCAATGCTTCTAATACACAAACTATTTTAGTGTTTACCATTAGCTTTAATTTTGTGAATTATAATTTGGGTACTATTTCACCAAAAATTGTGGCAGCCCCTAATTTACCAGATCATATAGCTATTGATGAAAGGGATAACAATTATACTTTTGAGATAATTGATATTGAAGGTAGAATTTTGCACTATAGACAAATTAATAGAAACAATTTGAGCTATGCAGAACAGATTAATTTACCTGCTTTAGAAAGAGGTACTTACATTGCTCGTTTTTATAATCAATATGAACAATGGAGTAACAAATTTGTAGTTAGTGAATAAATGATATTTATTTGTATAAAAAGAAGTAATTTAATAAGCGTATCGCTTGCAATTTTGCCCCGATTTCCAAGCCAACAGCACTAAAGTGCATTGGGTTGTTTAGTAGCTAAGTGTTGTTTTTCGAATGGAAAAATTCATCATTCAAAATTCAGTGTTCGATATTCGATATTTTTGGTTGACCATTTAATGAATAACGAATATCGATTAACGAATAATGAATGTTGAATTATTTTTAATGTATAAATAAATGACATTCAATATGCCGAAAGGCACTTAGATAGAATTGCAGCAGTTATGCTGCTTGAAGCGTTTGCCCTTGTGCCATGGCAGCATTTGAGCGGAAAGCGGGTAGTTGGTTTGTAAATTGTTTGGTCGTTTCGCTTCTAAAAAAATATTGAATAAAATTTCTATTTGTTTTATATGATTAGAAAATTGATTGAGCAGGATATTAAACCGGTTAATGAAATTTATAACCAGGCAATTATAGAAGGTTTTAACGCCTATACCAATACTATTACTTTGCCAGAGCGAAAAATTTGGTTTCAAAAACGAGATGAGGAAAGACATCCCTCTTTTGTTTTTGAAAAAGAAGGTGTAGTTGCGGGTTGGATATATTTTAGTGCTTACAGAAGTGGGCGAGGTGCTTTGCAATATACCGCAGAAATTAGTTACTACGTTCATCAAAACCATAGAGGAGTAGGGATAGCTAGTAAGATGTTAGAATTTGCGATTGACCAATCAGCCGTTTATGGATTTAAAAATTTAATCGCTATTCTATTGTCAACTAACCGGCTAAGTATTTTACTATTAGAAAAATTTGGTTTTAAAATTTGGGGCAACATGCCTAATATTGCCGAATTTACTAATGGTGAATATGCCAATCATTTGTACTACGGATTGAATTTGAAATAACTTAATAATCAGTCAAGCTCATATT
>CALHDG010000163.1 GCA_938023075.1 uncultured Chitinophagales bacterium | reverse complement strand
CTATAACTGCAGCTTTTCAATTTTCTTAGAAAATTATTTTAACTTTTCTGAAAAAAAGAAAATCATTAGTTGTTATACTTTAATACAAAATCTTATATTTGAGAAACGTATGCCACACATTGATCAAAAATATATTGATGCTTTAATTGAAGGGAATCATCCTTTAATAAAAGAGATTTACCAAAAATATGCACCGCAGTGTAAGCGTCTGGTTCTTAAAAATGGTGGAACGGAAGAGGATGCGAAAGATGTTTTTCAGGAAGCTTTAATTGCGATTTCTTTGCGCGCACAATCGAAGTATATTGTCTTAACCGTACCTTTGGGGGCTTACTTGTATAGGGTGTTTCGTAATAAATGGATTGACTGGTTGAAAAAAAATCGTAAAAATGAGGTAAGATTTAAAGATTTAGAGGGTTATACAAATATAGGTAATGACGCGGATGACCAGAAGGAAACAAAATATCAAATTTATAAAGCTTGTTTTGAAAAGCTACAGTCGGCATGCAAGGAAATACTGCTTATGCGTTTTAAAGGTATGAAAAGTAAAGCAATGGCTGAGGCGTTAGGTGTAAAACCCAACTACGTTGACCAGAAAATGCATGCCTGCAGAACATTACTGAAAGACTGCTGTAAAAAACATCCTTTATTTAAAGATTTATACAAGTAGTGGAAAATGGAAATTAGTAATATACACATTAATCAATACATTAACGGAGAGTTAAGCGGAGAGGCTTTGGCTAGCTTTGAGCAATATTTAAAAGAAGATGAAAGCCTTCTTAAAAAAATACAATTGCACCAGGATATTGACCAAACCTTAATGGATAATTATCTGGATTTGGACGAGGTAGCTCATCAAAAAGAAACAGCCAAACTAAAACCTGTTTTTGAAGAACTGGGCGATCAATATTTTAAACCGGCAGCTAAAAAACCTGGACGTGGAAAAATTGTAAGCCTGGTTGTTGCACTTAGTGTTGCGGCAGCTTTATTGATCTTTGTTATTGCACCATTTAGTAATATTACAAGTCCACTACAAAAAGTACCGGCGACCGAACTGGCTCATCAATATTTTGAAAAGTATACACTAGGAACTATGCAGGGACCTAACGAACAGGCTGTCGAATCTCCAAAAGTGTTATTGCAAAAAGGGAGTGATAACTATCTAAATAACGAAATGGAAGATGCTATTCAAAGTTTTAGAAAAGTTGCCGGTGGCAGTTCTCTCATTTATGAAAATATAGCCAATTGGTATTTGGCTTTATGTTATTTAAAATCAGATCAACCCGATAAGGCGAAACCTGTTTTAAAACAACTACAGCAATCTAAAGAGTACGCCAGTAAAGCGAAAGACATTTTAAAACATATAGAATAAATATATGCAATTAATATATAAGTATATTTTCTAACTAAAGTATGTTTTGGAATGGTCTAAAAAACATCTTTTGATAAAAAAGTAAAAAAAAACATCCATCAATTTAATCTTACCTTAGCAGCCATAATTTTAAATATATGAGTCCGGTAACGGTATTGTTAATTGCAGTTGGCTATTTTAGCATATTATTTTTTATCTCATTTATCACCGGTAAAGATAGCAGTGATGACGCCTTTTTTATTGGTAGCAAAAAATCACCTTGGTATTTGGTGGCTTTTGGAATGATTGGAGCATCACTTTCGGGCATTACCTTTATTTCGGTGCCGGGTGCGGTACAAGGCGCCGGCTTTGGCTATATGCAAATGGTTTGGGGTTACCTGTTGGGTTACTTTGTTATTGCAACCGTTTTGTTACCTATATATTACCGGCTTAATTTAACTTCTATCTATACCTATTTAGAAAAAAGATTGGGCGTTTATGCATATAAAACCGGCGCTGCTTTCTTTTTAATTTCGAGGGTAATTGGTGCAGCTTTGCGTTTATACTTGGTTGCGGCAGTGTTGCAATTAGCTATTTTCGGAGCTTGGGGCATTCCTTTTGCGGCTACAGTTGCACTTACCATTTTATTAATCTGGTTATATACTTTTAGAAGTGGCATCCGTACCATTGTTTTTACCGACTCGTTGCAAACCTTTTTTATGTTGCTGGCATTGGTATTAACTATTATTGCCTTATGCACCCAAATGAACCTTGGTTTTAGCGATCTAATTAGTACTGTTAGAGGCAGCTCATATAGCCAAATATTTTTTTGGGATTTTAAACCGGGCAACAACTTTTTTAAGCAATTTATTAGTGGAGCTTTTATTGCCATTGTTATGACGGGCTTAGATCAAGATATGATGCAGAAAAACTTAAGCTGTCGCACACTGGGCGACGCCAAAAAAAATATGTTTTGGTTTAGTGTTATTTTAATGGTAGTGAACTTTGTGTTTTTAGTATTAGGAGCCTTGTTATTTATTTATATGGATCAAATGGGTATAGAAATGCCAACTCGTTTAGTAAGTGGCGAAGCCAAAGCAGCCACCGATTTAGTGTTTCCTACTATTGCGCTCAATCATTTACCGTTTATGGTTGGTGCCACTTTTTTTGTGGGCTTGCTGGCAGCAGCATACTCTAGTGCCGATTCTGCCTTAACTGCCTTAACCACTTCTTTTTGTGTAGATTTTTTAGACTTTGAAAAAGGAAAATCGAACAGGAAGACCCGTTACATCGTGCATATTGCTTTTTCATTTTTGCTGTTTTTAGTAATCTTAATGTATAATCAAGTAGCCAACGATGCTTTAATTTGGGATATTTTTAAAGCGGCTATGTTTACTTATGGTCCTATATTAGGTTTGTTTAGTTTTGGCATTATTACCAAACGTAAAGTGCCTAATAACGCTTTAGTAATTTTGGTTTGCGTGCTATCGGTTATTATTTCCTATTTTATCAATAAATCAGGCATGGCACTTAATGGCTTTCAATTTGGGTTTTTAATTTTACCGTTAAATGGTCTGCTTACCTTTTTGGGATTGTATATCATTTCATTTTTTAATGAAAACTAATAAAAAAAAAGCCGTGCAAATTGCTTACACGACTTTTTTATTTATTTCACATAATAATTCTAATCAAGTAGAATTTTCCCTTTATAATTATTGAAACTGTTTGAAATAGTTACAAAGTACAAGCCTTTAGGTTGTGTTGTTAAGTTAACATCCAACGTTACATTATTGTAATCAATAAAATCATCACTTAAAATAGTGCGCCCTAAAGCGTTAAAGATATTAAGTTGCAATGAGCTATTTTCATTAAATGAAGATGGCACATCTATACTAAATAAACCATTAGATGGGTTAGGGTATAAATTTAATATACCATTATCTTCAATTTGAACAATACGGTTACCGTTATTAGCAACGATACTGAATGACTCGCTGAAATTAAAAACTCCAGGATTTCGTACACTTAAGATTTTTATTTGATAATTACTTCCATCTGGTATTCTTTTACCCGGTAAAACTATTTTTTCAATACCATCACTTTTGGTTTGTCCAGTTAATCCGCTAAACCAGCTACCATCTTTATATAATTGTAAGATTACATTTCCAGAAACCTTATCTTTCCAGGTAACCAAAAAATCATCATTATTAAGATATTTTGAGTTGTTGTTAAAAGAACCATTCAATAAAAATATATCGGTAATCGCATCTTGTGCATTTATCGTAAATGTTCCACTTTCTCCTGATTTAGAATTATCTTCTAAACTGGTGATAACAATTTTATAATTGCTACTTTGCTTAACACTGGGAGCTCTAAAACCAAAAGTACCGGTATTCAGTATACTCTGCTTAACTGTTGATACCAATGTATTTCCATCATACAGTTTAACGGAAACATTATTTGAACTAGCATCTTCCCATCTTATCGAAATATAATCACCAGCGTCGTATACATTGCCGGCAACAGGTGAATTTACCTTTATGTTGGTTTCTAAAAGCCTAAAGATAGGACCATAATCACTAACATTGGCATTTCGGGTAGAGCGTGCATAAATACTATAATCACTGGCTTGGTCTAAGTTTTCAAACCTATGGATGTAGCTGTTGCCACTTACATTTTTGGCAATGTCTTGCACATATCTGTCATTTTTAAGTAAGAAAATATCTATCGATTCTTCGAAATTTTTAACCCATTTTATAGTTACTTGCTGCCCTAAATTATAAATAGCGTTTTGTTTTGGGTCGGTAATTGTAATGTATGGATCACAACCTTCAGTACATATAACCTCATTAAATGCAACATAAGAACTATAATCACTAGCATTAGTACTGTTTGATGTTACCCGAAACCGATAGTCATCGCCTTTTGCAAGGTTGTTAGGTATCTGATAACTAAAACCTGTTTGTGTGGTATTATTAACAAGTGTGCTTACAAACCTGCTTCCTTTATAAAGGGAAAGATTAAAACTTCCAGTAACGTTATGCTCCCAATACACGTTAACTTTATCACCAAAATTATATTTAGACTGGGCAGAGGGTGCGTAAATATTGATAAACAAGGATTCGGCAATAGTAAAAAATGCTGATGTTCGTATAACACTGCGGTCTCCTCTTCTTTGTATTTCTATTCTATAGTTAGAGCTTGGTTTAATATCAGTTGGTATGATGTAATTAAAAGTTCCGTCACTTGCCGTAGAGGAGCTAACCGTTCTGTTGTCACTAACTGAAATAAGTCTAATCGAAACATCTTCAGAAAAATTATCTATCCATTTAATACTAATGGTATTACCAGGATAAAACTTTTGCCCTGCCGAAGGGCTACTGATTGAAGTTATTACAGGTGCACAACTAGCATATTCACAACTGCCATCATCTTGAGTAGCGTCCGCCATGTAGTTACAAGCATCAGGATCTGTACAACCGGGATTCGGATTGCCACTATTGAAAGAAAATGTAGCACTTTTGGTAGTATTGCCTTCTGTATCCGTTCCAATAATTTCCCAACAATAGGTTTTGTCATTTTGAAATGTAGAGTTTGGAACATTTGTATAACTCTCACCAGAAATTCCTGCTTTTGAAAAAACAGAACTTCCTAACCTGGCAGTTGGGTTTTTATGATTTTTGTTTTGCAACAAATACATTTTAGCTTTTTTACCACGATCAATATCAGATTTTGTCGTTATATAAATTCCACCATTGTAGTAGGCAATACCACTAGCTTCTTCTAATGCAGCACTCAATGTTCCATTTGCTCCACTCTTGCCTAAATTTAAGCGACTAATTTCGTTACCTCTCATGTCCGATTCAATCACAACATTCGATTCTCCGCTTAAAATCAGCATATGCTTTGCGGTGTTGGTTCCACTTAAACCGAAATCTTGCCCTAAATGAAATAAGCCGTTAACGCTTTTAATCCCCCAATTTTCAGCGGCTTTTGCCATATCAAAAGGTACTTTTAACGAAACATTGCCAGTAAAGTTTGGTGCAGAAAATGCAGAAAATTCGTGCAAAGTAATTGGCGATTTTTCTTGTGCTACATAAATTTTGTTGTTAATCGGGTTATAGGTTATACCCTGAATGCCATTGCCTGCACCTAAATTCAATTTATATTCCGGTGTTTTAATGTGCCCTATAAAAGTACCACTATTAGAAACATACGGAATGTAATAAATGTAATTTTGGTCGCTTTCGGCAAGTACGTAATTTCCATTACTTAAATGCGTAATGCCACTGTAGGCTTCTGAAGGAAAACCTGCCAGCCAGTTAAAAGTAATTTGCGCCATACTTAAGCCATAGGCATTAAGTTGTTGTATGCCGCCGTTACAAGCTACTAGTGGACTTTGATTTTCTACACCACAAGCCAAGCCAGATACTTGTAAATTTCTGCCAATGTCTTTTATTAACAGTAGCTCATACTCGTCTAACCGTAAACTTTGATTGTTGTTTCCAGCATCATAATTACAATTGTAAATTTTGAGCTCGTGGCTCTTTAATGCTTCGTTACTAATCCATCTAAAAGTTTGATTAGAAGAAATTGATTGTTGATTTTGGGGGGAGGTGAGGTAAGTAGGTGTTGTTGCTGTCATATAGGTACATACTATACCTATAAGAAAAATAAGAAGCCCCTTCTTTTTCATTTAAAATAAATTTTATTGGTTAAATTAATACTAAATAATGAGTACGAGATAGTATAGGTTCGAGTGTTGTATTAGATCAAGCGCAATACAAAATTATAAAAAATTGTGAACTTGCAAAGATTATATTAATAAAAAATAAACATATAGTGTATTTTTATTCTATTGCGTTTATGTAATTTAGTTAACAAGTTCTTTTAATAAAAACACATAATTAAATTTAAAATTATATTTAATTTAAAGCGTAATTTATTGTACTATACAATAAAAATGATATAATCAGCTTTCCAAACTTCGCCATAAATACCAAGATGCGATAGTCGAATAGTTTCCCCATTTCCTTTGAATTTTTTTTAATTGGACAGAATTAAATTGTGGAGATAGGCCATAAATTTTTTGCAAACCTTTTTGAATTCCTAAATCTTTTATAGGAAATACGTCTAATCTAAACAGAGCAAACATCAGTAACATTTGTACAGTCCATTCACCTACGCCTTTTATAGAAGTCAATTTTTCTATGATGTCTTCATTTGATTCTTCAGTTATATTACTAAGCCATTTTTTATTGGTTTTCCAATAATTTGCAATATTTCGTATATAATTTCGCTTTTGGCGAGAAATGCCACAGTTTTGAAATTGTTCATCTGAAAGTTTTAAAACTAAATTGGGGCTTGGTTTTCTTTTAAAATTTGTGAGCCATCTTTCAAAAATAGTTTTTGCTGCTTTGGTTGACAATTGTTGAGATACGATGGATTTACATAAATAATAAAACAAATCGTTTTGAGGGCTGATATTGCATGCAGGATGTTGCTCAATCAATTTTTTCATTTGGCTGCAATGTTTTGCCAGATATACAATACCTCTTTTTATTTCTTTTTGATAATTTTGTTCCATAATTGACTGATCAATACTTCATTCAGAATAAGGAATAATTCAAAAATAACTGTCCATTTTTACCTTTGAGATTTTCCGATCTACATCATTAAAAATACTCGCTTTAGCACCACTAAGCCTGTGTTTTTTAACTTGTATATCAAAAAATCTCTTTCCTAAAATTTGAACATTTATTTTTTCATCATTCCTAAGGAGAAAATAACTTTACCATCTATGATAAAACAATTTTTTGATAGACGAAGCTTTTCAACAAAGTATATCAGAAAATTGCGAAGCCGGCATGTAAATTAATATTTTTCTCCTTCCTTATTACTTTAATACTGTACTAAATTTTTGATAATTTGTTTTTCATATCTAAAGCTACATCTACAATCATATCTTCCTGACCGCCAACCATTTTCCGTCTACCCAATTCTTCAAGAATCGCTCTGGTATCTAAACCAAATTGTTTAGATGCTTTTTCGGCATGTAACAAAAAGCTGGAATACACGCCTGCATAACCTAGAGACAGTGTTTCTCTGTCTACCCGCACCGGTCGGTCTTGTAAAGGTCTTATTAAATCATCAGCTGCATCCATTAATTTAAACAAATCTGCCCCATGATCAACTTCCATTTTGTTGAGTACCGCCACCAATACTTCTAAAGGCGTATTTCCTGCGCCCGCTCCCATACCTGCCAACGAGGCATCTAAACGATTTGCTCCATGTTGCATTGCCACAATAGTATTGGCAACACCCAAACTCAAGTTATGATGACAATGAATGCCAATTTCAGTATCCGGTTGTAACACCTCTTTAAATGCTCTAATCCGGTCTGCCACTTCGTGCATTAATAAAGCGCCCGCCGAATCGGTTACATACACACAATCAGCACCGGCAGCTTCCATAATTCGAGCTTGTTGTGCCAATGCTTTCGGTTCGTTCATATGCGCCATCATTAAAAAACCACCAACATCCATGCCTAATTTTTTCGCCGCTTCAATATGCTGTGATGCAATATCCGCTTCTGTACAATGGGTGGCTATCCGCACTGATTGCACCCCCAAATTGTGCGCTTTTTGCAAATCGTTAATGGTGGCAATACCGGGTAAAATTAAGGTTGTTAGCTTAGCATGGTGTAACACCTCGGCAATACCCGCTAACCACTCCCAATCGGTATGTTTCCCAAAACCATAATTGAAACTGCCACCCGCTAAGCCGTCACCGTGCGCAATTTCAATCGCATCAACCCCAGCAGCCTCTAGTGCCAGGGCAATCTCTTTTATTTTCTCTTTGCTATACTGATGCCGAATTGCATGCATCCCGTCTCGTAGTGTTACATCTTGCAAGTAAATTGAATGATTGATTGGATTATTCATTATTGATTCATTTTTATGAAATGATTAAAGTGTTACATTTTATAGTCAATTTGGTATAAATTGTATATTTTATTTAAAATTAAACTTTCCAAAACCTTCTGCAATATTTCTGCTCATTGATCTTGCTGCCCGCTTCATATTGTCTATCATTGACAAACTCATTTTTGGTAAAGCCTTAATAAATTCGATAATCCAAATTTTTGACTGTCTGCTTTTTTGATAGCAATCTAACTCTTTAAAACTTTTATAGCTAGGCACAATTAATTAATAATTCAGTAATTCTTTCTGCGGTAGCTCTAGCCGCGCTTGTCATAATATCTAAGTTACCGGCATATTTGGGCAAGTAATGTCCTGCTCCGGTTACTTTTAAAAAGACGGTGGTTTTTAAGCCGTATTGTTGACCTAAGCCTTCAATAAAAACCGGAGCATCTTTAGAGATCTTTTCAAACTGAACAGCTTGATGTAAGGCATAGCCAGGTACATATTGTTGTACTTTAGCAATCATTTTATGTATACTTTCTCGAATAGCCTCTTCATTGCCGGGTTCAGATAATGTGACTATCGTATCACGCATCACCAAGGGCGGTTCTGCTGGATTGAGAATGATAATGGCTTTCCCTTTTTGTGCTCCACCAACCACTTCAATGGCTTTGGCGGTGGTTTCAGTAAACTCGTCAATGTTGGCGCGAGTACCTGGTCCGGCAGATTTGCTGGCAATGGAAGCCACTATTTCACCATAGTGTACTTTGGCGATTTGGCTAACGGCTGCTACAATTGGTATGGTTGCCTGACCACCACAAGTAACCATGTTTACGTTTGGAACATTCACATGATCGGTGAAATTAACTGGTGGAACTAAAAAAGGACCAACAGCAGCAGGCGTTAAATCAATCATTTTTTTATCTGAGAAGGCTTTTACTTTTTCCCAATTGTAAAGGTGTGCTTTTGCTGAAGTCGCATCAAAAACAATTTTAATGGCTTCCCATTCAGGCATTGTTAATAAACCGTCAATTCCGGTAGCACAGGTTTTAATGTTTAGTCGATGCGCCCGTGCCAAGCCATCCGATTTCAGATCGATGCCCACCATTACAGATAATTCTAAGCTTTTTGATAAACGAATAATCTTAATCATTAAATCAGTACCGATGTTGCCCGAACCAATAATAGCTACTTTGGTTTTTTGCATATTGTTTATATTCTGAATTGAGTGCAAGATATTGCAAACCAAAGATAAATTAATGAATATATTAGTCCAACAATTTAATAAAACCATCATTTTTAATGATGGCTATGGCTTTAACCTTCCTTGTGCAGAAAAGATTGTATCAAAAATTGATCGATAATTAGTTTTCAACGGTTTTCGATTCCTTATTGTTTAAACCAACATAAGTTTTCTCTATAATCTCAAAAATCAATCATAAAAAAGCCCGTATCTTTGTGCCAAGTTGAAATTAACTGAAAATAAATCAATTTATTTTGCCTCCGATTTTCATTTGGGGGCTCCCAACCAAGCGCAAAGCCGCTTGCGTGAACAAAAAATTGTAGAATGGTTAAACTATATTAAACCAACTTGTGCCGCACTCTATCTAATGGGAGACGTTTTCGATTTTTGGTTTGACTATGGCAGGGTAATCCCAGCAGGTTATACCCGTTTATTAGGCAAGTTAGCCCAATTTAGAGATGAACAAATTCCCGTTTATTTTTTTACCGGTAATCACGATATGTGGATGTTCCATTATTTTGAAGACGAGTTAAACATACCCATCTTAAAAAAACCAATACAAATAACAGTGGAAAGCAAAACTATATTTTTGGCACACGGCGATGGTTTAGGACCAAACGATATGGGCTATAAAAGATTGAAAAAAGTGTTTGCCAATCCACTTTGTCAGTTTTTGTTTGGTTGGCTACATCCAAAAATTGGTATGTGGCTTGCTCATCGATGGAGCAATACCGATACCTCACAGTATGAAGGTAGAACAGTTGATTTTCTGGGTGAAGAAGAATGGTTAGTACAATACGCCCGAAAAAAATTAACCCAACATGCCATCGATTATTTTATCTTTGGGCACAGACACACTCCCGTAATACATCAATTAAACAATAAATCATCATATATCAATCTTGGCGATTGGATAAATCATAATAGTTATGCAAAATTTAACGGACAACAAATGGAACTTTTGTTCTTTCCATAAAATAACCATGCTTTGTTTGGGCTTATTAGTGGCTACCCAAATGAGTGCCCAAAATTCTTACCAACTCATCAAAACTTTTCCGGTAGAAGGTTGGGTATTAGCCAGTGATGAGTTAAAACACGCCTATGTTGTTAACAACGAAAATAATATTTTAAAGTTAGATTCGCTTGGTAGTTTACTAGCCATTTACAGTGAAAATCAATATGGTGAAGTTAGCAGCATTGATGCCACTAACCCTTTTGAAGTATTGGTTTTTTATAAAGATTACAATGTAGCCATTAGCTTAGATATTAATATGAATGCTAAACAATTGTATAAATTTGCTACCGTTGGTATTAATGAAGTGTCGGCAGCTTGTATGTCGTATGATAATACAATTTGGGCATATGATTTAAGTGACAACAAGCTCAAAAAAATAGATACCAACTACAAAATTACCCACGAAAGTTTTGAAGTGAGCAAACTGTTGGGCGGCGTTATTGAACCCAATTATATGGTAGAACGCGATAATATGTTATATGTAGTTGACGAAGAACGTGGTATTTTCGTTTTTGATATGTATGGCACCTACTTCCGGTCCTATCTTTTTCCGGGCGTGCAAAATTTACAGATCATTAATAGAAGTTTAGTATTTTACAAAAATGGCGATTTAAATGTGGTAGATATGCAAAGCCAACGCGAAGAAAAAATAGTGTTGCCCGAAGACATTGGCGAAATTAAAAGTACCCAAGTTACCCGCGATTATTTAATGCTACTCACCAAAGGCGAATTGAATTTATTTAAGGTAACGGTTGAAGGGCAGTAAAAAATAATATGGCAATCGTATAAAAAACACAACACTAATTATTGTATTTGTTTAATTGTGTTAAAGTTAAATTGGTTGTATGATAACTGTAATTTTTACAATTACCTTACTCCAGCGGAGTAAAACCTTGGTAGAAAAAATTAAACCAGATAAGCTCCAGCGGAGCGATACCTCATCGGCAAAATGTATTGGTTTATTCGTTATAATTAAACAGTGTGCCGCTCCTCCGGAGTTACCAGTTTTGTTACATTCTTGTTCTACAAAGAGATCGTTCCTCTGGAACTCAAATGGTTGGTTTCAACCTAATGGAGACTACAATTTAAATTGTATTTATTGAAGCATACTTCCAAAAAAATATCGAATATCGAACACCGAGCACCCAATTTTGAATGACGAATTTTTCCATTCGAAAAACAACACTTAGCTGTTAAGCAACCCAAGGCACGTTAGTGCTGTTGGCTTGGCAATTTGGACTAGTTTAAAAACTTCGCTGCTTCGTAGCAAGAAGAAAAAACGGTAGCTGTCAAAAAACAAGAAAAGAACAACACTTAGTAGTCAGTCAAGTTGGTAGTCTCGCACAAATTTGAGAAAATAAAATTCGGATGAGTGGAAGGCATCGCCTATCAAGCATAACCAAAGCTATGTTCTTCAACGAAGTACTTGTTCTAATTGGCTAAAGTAACTAGTGCTTTAAGAAATAAATATACCAGCATATTATGTATGTTTAAAGTATATTTATTTATTAAATTCAATCGCAGGAAGTGCTACATCTTGGTACTAAACAATTTAATTTAATTAAGCTCCAGAGGAGCGACACTTCTAATAACTTTCGGCGGTATCGCTCCTACGGAGCATAACCCATTAGTAGTATGAGCTCGACACACTACTTTTTTAAAGCTAAAAGAATACTTACCAAATTTAATCAAGTAAAATACATTTGAACGTTTGTTAAAATATTCATACATTTGTTGTAGAATAGATCTATGAAAATCACAAAAAGAAAATTATCATCAGCAAAATTACAAGTTGCAGCTAAAATTTTAAAAACTATTGCACACCCGGTGAAATTGGAAATATTGGAAGTGCTAGAAACTGAAGAGCCTTTGGATGTATCCACCATTTGTAATCGCATTGGGGCAGATTGTGAAATATCTATGATGTCGCACCATCTAAACAAAATGAAAGATAATGGTATAGTCATCTCAGAAAAAATTGGCAAACAGGTATATTACAGCATTGCAGATCGAAGCATTTTACGAATTTTTGATTGTATGGAGGACTGTGATTTACTTTAATTTTTTTGCGTGAATAATTGAAGAATATGGAATGATGAAAAAATAAATGTTCAAATTTTAGCAAAAACGCAGACTTAGTGATGCTAAGACGAGTATTTTTAATGAAGTAAATCGGAAAATCTCAAAGGTAAAAATGGACAGTTATTTTTGAATTATTCCTAAGTCTAAAAAATAGTATCAAACAATAAAAACAAATAAATTATGTATATAGAACAAATTTATACCGGCTGCCTTGCACAAGGAGCCTATTATATTTATAGTAATGGAGAGGCAGCAATTATTGACCCACTACGTGAAGTGGCACCATATATAACCAAAGCCCAAGAAGATGGTGTTACGATCAAGTACATTTTTGAAACACATTTTCACGCCGATTTTGTGAGCGGACATGTAACGCTGGCCGAAAAAACGGGTGCGCCAATTGTATATGGTCCTAATGCCAATCCATCGTTTAAAGCACATATTGCTAAAGATGGAGAAGAATTTAAGATTGGGAACTTAAAGATGCGGGTATTGCACACACCAGGGCATACCATGGAAAGCACCACTTATTTACTGTTAAATGAACAAGGCAAAGCACACGCCATTTTTACCGGCGACACGTTGTTTTTGGGCGATGTGGGCAGACCAGATTTAGCGCAAAAATCAAACGATTTAACGATGGAAGATTTGGCAGGCTTTGCTTATAATAGTTTGAGAAATAAAATTATGCCTTTGCCTGATGAGGTAATTGTTTATCCGGCTCACGGCGCAGGTTCGGCGTGCGGAAAAAATATGATGAAGGAAACGGTGGACACTTTAGGCAACCAAAAAAAGATGAATTATGCCTTGCGTGCTGACATGACCAAAGCAGAATTTATTAAAGAAGTTACGGACGGTTTGGAAGCACCGCCATCTTACTTTCCTGAAAATGTACGCTTAAATAAAGAGGGTTACGAAAGTATTGATGCCATTTTGTTGAATGGGTTGAAGCCTTTATCGGCGGCAGCTTTTGAAGCGGTGGCTAACGAAACAGGTGCAGTGGTTTTAGATGTTCGGACACCTTTTGATTTTGCAAATGGGCACATTCCCAATAGTATTTTTATTGGTTTGGATGGCAGCTTCGCGCCCTGGGTAGGCGAGTTGGTAGTTGATGTAAAGCAGCCCATCATTTTAGTTTCGCCCGAAGGCAGGGAGGAAGAAGCCGTTACCCGATTATCGAGAGTGGGTTTTGATAATACGGTTGGTTATTTAAAAGGTGGCATAGAGGCCTGGGAGGAAGCCGGCAAAGAAACCGATACCGTGACCTCGATAGCGGCTGAACAAGTTGCTACCGTTTTATCTAAAGATTCGGTGCCTGTTTTTGATGTCCGCAAAAGCAGCGAGTTTGAAGCCGAACATTTGGTAGATGCCCAATCGACTCCCTTAAGTCAGTTGAACGAACATTTATCTGCTTTTCCGAAAGAGGATGCGTTTTATGTACATTGTGCTGGTGGTTATCGTTCTATGATTGCGGCTTCTATTTTAAAGGCAAGAGGCTATCATAATTTAACTGATATAACGGGCGGTTTTGGAGCAATTCAAAAAACGGATTTGGAAACTACGGCTTTTGTTTGTCCGAGTACTTTGAAAGCATAAATGAGTTATA
>CALHDG010000162.1 GCA_938023075.1 uncultured Chitinophagales bacterium | reverse complement strand
AATAGTTAAAATGGCTGAACAACTTAATCCGGATCAACGGTATATTCAAGCACTGAAAGAGCGCAATCCGGTTCTTTGTCAGGAAATTTATAATCTGTTTTTACCAAAGGTGATTGCGATGATAAGAGCCAAAGGTGGCACAACACTAGAAGCGCAAGATATTTTCCAGCAAGCTATTTTAGCAATATTATTGAAATTGAAAGTAGGAGAAATTAAATTAAAATCTTCTTTTTTAGCATATTTAAAAGGTATTTGTTTCAATAAATTTATTGATTTATGTAATGCACAAAAAAGAAAACTAAGAAATGAAGATGAATTACGACTAAGTATTGAAGCATTGTTAGATTCAGCAGATATTGAACAATTATTGATTAAAGAAAAGCAATGGAACCTTTTTTGGCAATGTTTTAAGCAATTGAGTGAAATTTGCCAAACAATTATTATGGGTAAAATAAATAATTTTAAGGCAATAGAGATTATGAAGAAAATAAACTTTACGAAGCCTGTAAATGCATTTTATCAAAAACGTTTTGATTGCATGCGTAAATTGAGATTGTTAATAGAACAAAACCCTAACTATAAGAAAGGATTATAAAAAAGTTAATATGAATTCCGAACTTAAAATAAAAACAATTAAATATATAGATGGCGAATTGGAAGGGGAAGCCCTTCTTCAATTTGAAAAATTATTGCAAACAGACAAAGCTTTACAAGAGGAAGTCAGTTTTCAAAAAGAAATCATCCAATCTTTAAAAGCCAAAAGCGAGTTTGAAGCTGAAAGAGAAGAAGTCGTTTCTTTTTTAAATGGGCTGGAAAAAAAAGTGGATTTGTCAAACTTGGAAAGTGAATCGGACACTGTATTAACTACCGATACAAAAACTGTGCAAGAACCTGCTTCGGAAAATTCTTCGCAACCGGCTTTGGTTAGAAAATTGTTTCCTTTGGTAGCACTTGCTGCCGCTGCTGTCTTGTTATTTATGTTTGGTCCTTGGGGGAGTAGTTACAATAGCCTCGAGTTAGCTGATAATAATCACACTGATTTCTCTTTGGAATCAGTGAGAAGCACTGCAAGCGAATTGAACTATGCCGATGCTAAAGAAGCCTACGAGGCAAAAAATTATGAATTAGCCAAAGCTGGTTTTGATAGCTATTTAAAACAAAACCCCAATGCTCCAAACATTTGGTCGGCGAAAGGCTCAACGGAATATCAACTTAATCAATTGGATGAGGCAATCAACAGTTATCAACAAGCCCACAAACTGAATACAGCTTATCATGCTATTGCTCATTGGTATATGGCTTTGGCTTATCTTAAAAAAGAAGATGCTGCCAAGGCAAAAACCGCTTTGTTGCAAATAGCCGAAGGAGAAGAAAAGTATGCGGAGGCTCAACAGTTATTGCAGCAAATTGCTAAAATACAATAGCATCTCATTTTAATTGGTAAGGGCGACCAACCACCAACCTAGCCCCGCTTTCCAAGCCAACAGTACTAAAGTTCATTGGGTTGTTTAACGGTAAAGTGTTGTTTTTCAAATGGAAAAATTCATCATTCAAAATTCGGTGTTCGATGTTCGATATTTTTGGATGGCTATTTAATGAATAACGAATATCGATTAACGAATAATGAATGTCGAATTAAATTATTTTTGCATAAGTAAATTATATTTATTATGTTGAAAGATACTTAGATAGAACAGTAGCGGTTATGCCGCCAACGGAGTGCGGCATTTGAGCGGATGGCGGGACTGCACTTTCTACGGGTTTGCTGGTTCGCTTCAAAAAAATTTTGTATGTTTAACTGTCGAAAAAATATGTCTACTATTTAAATTGAAAGTTAAGTGTCTATAAGCACAACAACAGCAAGCATACAGTCTATTTTAAAAAAGTATTGGGGCTACGATAGTTTCAGACCTTTGCAAGAGGAGATTATTCAATCTATTTTGGATGGAAAAGATACCTTGGCTTTGTTACCAACGGGTGGCGGTAAGTCGATCTGTTTTCAAGTACCGGCGCTTCAACAAGAAGGGGTGTGTTTGGTGGTTTCGCCCTTAATTGCCTTAATGAAAGATCAGGTGCACCAATTGAATAAACGCGATATTAAAGCGGATGCGATTTATTCTGGTATTACTAAAAGAGAGATTGATTTAATTTTAGACAACTGCATTTACGGAACTACCAAATTGTTATATGTTTCGCCAGAGCGTTTACAAACCAAACTTTTTTTAGAACGCTTTCGCAAAATGAAGGTGAGTTTTTTGGCAGTAGATGAAGCGCATTGTATCTCGCAATGGGGTTACGATTTTCGTCCGCCGTATTTAAAAATTAACGAACTTAGAACGATAAAGCCTGATCTTTCAATTATCGCGCTAACTGCTTCGGCAACTGAGCGGGTTAAAAAAGATATTATTGAAAAGCTGGATTTTAAGCCAACGCACCAGGTTTTTGTCAAGAGTTTTTCGCGCGATAATTTGTTTTATAATATCCGTTATGAAGAAGGCAAATATCCACGCATCTTACAAGTTTTACAAAAGATGAAAGGCTCGGCAATTGTGTATATGCGCAGCCGCAGAAAAACGGAAGACCTCGCCGGTTTTTTGCTACAACACAATATCTCTGCCGATTTTTATCATGCTGGTTTAAGTGCGGTTTTGCGTAATACAAAGCAACACAATTGGATTGAAAATTGGTGCCGGGTGATGGTTGCCACCAATGCCTTTGGTATGGGTATAGACAAGCCTGATGTTCGTTTGGTGATTCATATGGATTTACCCGATAGTTTAGAAGCCTACTATCAAGAAGCGGGCAGAGGTGGCAGAGATGGTGAAACCAGTTATGCCTTAACGCTATACAACAAAGCGGATATTAGTAATTTAAAAAGGCATTTATCTTTAAGTAAAATAACACCGGAAATTGCGACCAATACCTATCAGGCAATTGGTAATTATTATGAATTGGCAGAAGGTTCGGGAAAAAGCAGAACCTTCGATTTTGATATTTTTGATCTATGCCAAACCTTTAAACTAAATGCTTTGCAAGTGTATAATAGTATTAAGTTGTTAAGTGATGAAGGTTATCTATCCACCAATGATGCTTTTTTTATTCCATCTCGTATTTTTTTTAAAGCTACTAAAAATAGATTAGCTATTTACGAAAAAGAGCAGGCGCATCATCAACCACTTATTCAATATTTGTTGCGCAGTTTAGCTGGGGTGTTTGATCATTACGTACCCATTGATGAAGTGAAAATTGCCCGTAGCTTAAAGCTAAAAGAAGAAGCCTTAGTAGAATTATTGGTGACTTTAAAAAAGAAAAAAATTATTGATTATCAGCCTAAAAGCGATAAACCCCGTATTACTTTTATTGAAGAAAGATTGCCTCCGAAAAATTTAAAGTTTGATACCGAGAAAATTGATTTTTTGCATAAGGTTAGATCGAATAACGTGGAAGCGATGTTACATTTTATTGAAAATGAAACCATTTGTCGAAACCGGATTATCCTTGATTACTTTAATGAAAAAACCACTCAAAACTGTGGGCAATGTGATGTATGCAGAGATCGACAAAAAAAGGAGCACACTTTTCAAGATGTTGAAGCGGCAAGGTTACATATTAAAAACCGACTCAAGGAACAACCGCTTTCAACAGAAGATCTATCTGCGATAATAAAAGACAAATTGTTACTAAGTGAGGTAATTGAATGGATGATGAGTAATGGTGAAATAGAGCGAACCGCTGATTTGCGATTTAGACTTATTGAATAATATATTTAAACAAAATAATTTTAAAAATTATGTATATTAATTTAATTTACTTTTCTATGCTATATTGAGCATTCAAAATTCAGAACATATGTGGGCTAACATGGTACTTAATCTAAACTCCAAACAAGCCTTACAATTTTTTAGAAAGACACTAAAAACAGATGGGCTAAAATCAGCTTTTTATTCAATTGCCATTTATAATACCTTGGTTAATATTATATGAATAACAGAGATTTTTAAATAGCTATTCACTTTGCAAGAAATTCACTTGGTGTCTCCTCAGGAATAATTCAAAAATAACTGTCCATTTTTACCTTTGAGATTTTCCGATCTACTTCATTAAAAATACTCGTGTTAGCACCACTAAGCCTGCGTTTTTTAACTTGTATATCAAAAAATCTCTTTGCTAAAATTTGAACATTTATTTTTTCATCATTCCTCAGATCAATTAAAAATTATTATATTGATAACTGGTTGTTGGTTTTTACGAAAAAGCAGAAAAATTATGTTACCAAAGCTGGTCAATCTTAAATAAATCATAATTAGTTGACTCAACTCGATCTTTGAGTGACCATTATTTTTCAATTCGGTCTTAAAATTGGAAAAGTGGAACTTTTTGACGATAAAAATAATTAATCAAAATAAAAAGGAATATAAAATATGATGTTTGGAATGGGATATGGCTATTATATTGTAGCTGCTTTAGCAATGGGCTTAAGTATGTTTGTTAGTGGCCGTTTAAAATCAAAATTTAAATTTTACTCTCAAATGCCTACCAGTAGTGGTTTATCAGGTAAAGAAATTGCCGAGAAAATGCTGGCAGATAGTAATATTCACGATGTTCAGGTTATTTCAACCGCCGGTCAATTAACCGACCATTACAATCCCTTAAATAAAACGGTTAACTTAAGTGAAGTGGTGTATCATGAAAGAAATGTAGCAGCAGCAGCAGTAGCGGCTCATGAAGTTGGTCACGCTATTCAACATTCACGTGAATATGCCTGGTTAGATTTTCGTTCAAAAGTTGTGCCGGCAGTGCAATTTTCGTCGCGTTATATGCAGTGGGTAATTTTAGCCGGTTTTGTATTATTGCCCGTTATTAATTCACCCGTTATTTTAGCTATTGGTATTGCTATGTTTGCAATTACAACATTGTTCGCTTTTATAACCTTACCTGTTGAGTACGATGCCAGTAATCGGGCTTTAGCTTGGTTAGATTCTGCAAGAATAACCAATGGCGAAGAACATGAAGGCGCGAAAGATGCTTTGAAATGGGCAGCCAGAACCTATCTCGCAGCCGCATTAGGCTCTTTAGCTACTTTAGTATATTGGATATTACGTTACCAAAGCATGGTTAACAGAAACTAAAAGAAATTTAAAGATAAGCTTTTTACAATCCTTTATTAAGGAGGAAGCCTGGCTTTTGTGCCGGGCTTTTTTATTGAAATAAACGCCGGATAAAGTTAAAATTTATTGAAACTCAGGGATCAGGTTAATATCGAATACATTCAACAAATCAATACAGCTATTAAAGGTAAAATAAGTTTACTCCAACTGATAGTCAGGATGCCCCGTTTGCCAAAAAGTAAAGGCAAAAACATTAGCAAAAGATTCATATCGCTTCATAGAAGAATCTCCACGCCCATGTCCTGCTTCGTAATCAACCAAAAATAAAATGGGTTTATTGGCTTGTTGACAAGCTTGTAATTTGGCAGCGAATTTGGCAGGTTGCCAAACAACAACTCTAGGGTCATTCATCCCTGCGGTAAGCAAGGTTGCAGGGTAGTCAACCTCTTTTTTAAGGTGCTGATAGGCATCCATTTCAAAAAGCGCTTTACATTCCTCAAGGTTTTCAATGGTACCAAATTCTTTTGCATTTGCTGCACCATTAGGATAATTCTCAGCACGCATCATATTCATGCATCCAACTTGAGAAATGACAACAGCAAATAAATCTGGTCTTTCCGTCATCGCTCTTCCAACAAGAATTCCACCTGCACTGCCACCCCAAATCGCCGTGTGTCGATTGGAAGTGTATTCTTTTTTGATCATGTATTCCGTACAAGCAATCAAGTCTTTCCAGCTATTCGGTTTAGTCATTTTTTTTCCGGCATTATGCCATTCGTCTCCCTTTTCTCCTCCTCCTCTAACATGCGCAAAAGCCATAACACCTCCATCATTGGTAAATAGTAACCAATTAGGTGAAAAACTAGGATTCAATGAATACCCATAAGCACCATAACTATGCAAAATTGCAGGATTCTTTCCATTCATTTCTACCCCTTTTTTGTGGATAATTGACAAAGGCACTTCAACTCCATCATGGGACTTTACCAACACTTCTTTGACTACAAGATCTTCATATTCAGGAAACTGAATGATTGGAACAAGATCCGCTTCTTCAAAAATTTTATTTTTAAAATCATATTTATACCTTCTACTATTGTTTAACCAACCCTTGGTAGATACCCACAAGTCTGGAAATTGGTCTCCCTTTGATTCGAGGGAAATACTACCTGATATTTTGGGCACCTCCATCTCCGTTTCTATTCCATCATTGAAATGATATAGTTTTGCTTCTACTCCATTTTTAGTAGTAACATAAAATAATCCATCTATGGTCATGACCATACTTTGTATGACTTCCTCTTTCTTTGCATTAACTAAAACCAATGGGTTTTTAAAATCCGGATTATTCAGTGCCGTTTTGCAAATCTGAAAATTAGAAAAATTCTTTCCTGAAAGAAAGATAATCTCCTCTTCTTTTATGATATGGGAAGAGATTTTTTCCTCTTTAGAAAAAAGAAATTTCCAATCAAATTTATTTTCAGAAGGGGTTATCATTTTAGCGTAATAGGTATCACAATACCTAAATGCGCCAACTATTTCACAAATTACATATTTGCTGTCTTGATTACTGATAGAAGCTATTGGGAAATCTATTGGCTGAATATTTAGTTCAGGATTATTTGTAGAAGAAAATACCTCATTTAACTGGTTTGCCTTTTGCCCTAGTTTATAATACACAGCTTTCGTGTTTTTTAAGTACTCTTCAGATCTGATATCTATAACTGGATAATGCAAATATAAGAAGCCGGCATTGTCAGGAAGCCAGCTTACATATTTATTATTCGCAGGGAAACAATTTGTTATCAAATCAGGGAGTAGTTTTTTTGTAGACACCTCCATAATAACCATCTCCGAAATCTCTTCTCCGTTTTTGGTGAGGCTAATCACTATTTTTTCTCCATTCCAATTGGGTTCTATATAATTAATATTATAATTAAATCCTGTTTCGGGTTTAAATGCTGCTGGATCATACAATAATTCTTCTGTACCCGAAAAGCCGTTTCGATAATATAATTTTGCAAAATTTTCATCACTCGTTTTTTTCAAATAGAAATAATGATTGTCTTTTGTAATTTTCAATGAAGTAATGGAATGGGATTTTCTTTTGTCAAAGGCGGCTTGTTGGTCAATTAAATATTGCCTTCTGGGAATTTGGGTTAACACCGCACTGGCATAATCACTTTGTTCTTTCAACCAATTTTGCACCCCTACATCTTCCAGATTTTCTAAATTGCGGTAATGGTCTTCTATTTTTATGCCGTGATATTCGTCAATTGCTAATTGGCTTGGTGCTGTTTTAGGAGTAGGTAAATTTTTTGTTTTCATTTTTGATTAGTATGTTAAGATTTTTCTTTATTGGATTGATTTCGGAAAACTTTTGAATGTGGCGTTAAGTGCCAAATCATTAATGAAACCTGTTATATACTATTTTAAGCTTTTAAAAATCTAAGCTGCCACCTTCTTCCGCTCCAAAATAACTTTACACGGTACATCAGAAGTAACTTCAATACGATGGCTAACGTGTAGTGGAATTGCTAAATAATCACCCGGTTTTAAATGATGTTGTTCTTTATCATCAAAAGTAATGGTGCAACTGCCCTCTATAATTAAAAATTTCTCTTGTTCGTCGGTGTGGGTTTCGTCGGGTGCGCCATAGCGTAACCAAACTATTAAATTGGTGCGCTCTTCGGTATGCCCTATAATGTGACCATACATGGCATCATATTCAGCAGGTTCTTTTAAATCAGACCGGTCTAACCATGCCTTATAATCTTCAATTTTTGAGTTTTCATTTAAGGCAGGCGGAAAGGAAGGTGCCTCACCAGCTTTTAAGCGTTCGGTATAATTTAAAAAGGTCATTAAAAAAGGCTTGGTGGTGGGGTCGGGTTCAATGGCATTGGCTTGAGCATAAAGCATATAGCTATGTTCTATTTCTTGCAACTCTGTTTTTAATTCAGGTAATTCATGAAGAGCTTGTTCCACCAGTTGTATTTCTTGTGGGTTAACGTCACCTATAATATAACGTTCCAATAATGCTTCATTTCTTATTTTCGCTATATCCATCAAATAAACAACATTGAAAAGATGAACAATAAGAAACTAATTAAAAATCCTTTTTCATTTTTCAGAACTTCCCTTAGTTTTAAAACTGCATTACGAATACGAGTTTTCACTGTACCAAGCGGTATACCTAATTCTTCGGCAGCCTGACTGTGTGAATATCCCTGCAAATATACATGTTGTAAAACTTTTTTGTGGTCTGCATCCAGCAAATCCAACACTTTTTTAGCATCAAAAGCATCGGTATTAATAAATTCTTTTTTCCGGTTATGCAATACCTCTTCAAAAGTATCTGTATTTTGAAAATGCTGAAATTTGATTAGTCGTTTTTGGTCAATAGCGGTATTGCGGGCAATTTGACACATCCAGGTAAACAGGGTTCCTTTGTTAGTATCATAAGTATCAATTTTTTCCCATATCTTTAAAAAGGTATGTTGCAACACTTCTTCCCCTGCTTTTTCTGATTTTAGTATACGCACAATTACCCCCAATAAAGCAGGCGCATAGTGATCGTATAAATATGACAAACCAGCTTCATCTTTACTTTTTATTAAGGAAATAACTTTTTCAATGTGCATAAAACAACTTTGCAAATTATTGCTATCAATATTTTGCATTTGTAAAGCTAAGATAATTCTTAAAATTTCCTAATATATTTAAAAAAGAACTCAACTAAGGAATAGTACATTGCAAAAAGTATAGCCTTAACCTGATGTATAAATAACTATATTTTTTCAGAAGCGAAACGGCGGAAACCATTTGGAAACGGGCTCCCCGCTATCCGTTCAAATGCTGCGCCAACGCACAAAGGCAAACGCTTCAAGCAGTATAACCACTCAAACACCCCTATCGGGGCTAAACTTCTAAGCTCATCACTTTTTAAATACATTCCAAATATATAGCCGCCAGATTATTGATATTATTCATAAACCTTTTACTCAATAGTATCTATCAATTGCCAATGGTCATTTTTTATTTCAAAAGTGTCTACGGCTGATTTATCCATTTTTACAGGCTCGTTAACAAACAAATCTAACATGAAAAAATAGCCTAAACACAAAATGAGTACAAGCAAAAAAATTAAAACGAAGCTAAATTTAGCTTTTGTAAGAATAGATTTCATACGCATATACTTTACTAAAGATTGCACTCACTACTGGTAATGCGCTAATAATACCACCAAATCAGGATTTTTAGATTTTGTACTATTAGCCACTTTTAAATATTGGGCAACCTCCGTTTTGTCAGCCTTTTGAGCATGCAATACTTCTGCCATCGCTAAATTGGCATCAATATTTTTTGGGCGTTTGTCGTATTCTTTTTTGGCATATTCGTAAGCCTTGTCCATATCTTCCACTATATCTAAGTACAAATGGGCGTATTCTAAATTCATAATATGTCCGTTATCTACATCATCTTTTAACATCGCTAATATTTCGGGTATAAGGGCTTCCAATTCTTCGGTACGGTTTTGCACTTTATACAACTCCGCCAACTGAACATAAAAACCTACTTCGGGTATAATGTCAATGCCTTCTTTTAAGGTAGCTTCTGTTTTTTCATAATCTTTACGGTCAAAATAAATAGAAGCCAATGCGCCTATAGCAAACGGATAGTCTTTTCTTATCTTCAAAATCTCATTATAAATTTTTTCGGCAGTAGCCGGGTCTTTGTAGTTTTGATGTAACTCGCCTAAAGTTAACATTGCCCAAGCCGTTTCCTCTGTACCCGGAAAACCAGCACCAACCGCCATGCCCATAGCTTCTATCGCTCCATCTGCATCTCCAAATACTTCGCGCATATACGAAATGCGGGAGTAGGAACGCAAATCGGGTTTAATCGTAATCATTTTGTCTGCCATTTTTACGGCATTATCATAGTCGCCCATTTCTAAATAAGCATCTACTAAAACACCATAAACTTGGGCATTGCGGTCGTTTACTTTTAAGGCAGCCAAACCGGTTTCTAAGGCATCACTAAATTCGTGTAGCGATAATTGTATACCGGCTTTGGTCATTAAGGTTCTAAACACCAGGTCTCCTTTTATGCTGTCGGCACTTAAAATTTGGTTTGCCAACTCTAATGCTGCTGGGTAATAATGCCCGTGTTCGCCAGTTACCCGCGCTTCTTTTACATACAATTCAATTAAGTTGAGTCGTGCTTCGTAATCGTTAGGATTTTTTTTGAGCTTCTCTTTTTGAGTGGTGTAAAACTTTCTAACCTGTTCCCATTCTTTACCCAATTGTATTTTTTCGGCACGCGGCAATAGTACCGGAATATTCAGTTTAGCGGTATTTTTATTTTTAGTAGATGGCTCTAAAAGATGCGTTTGAGACTCTGAACAAGATGGTAAAAGCGTTAATGGAATACATACTATCAACAAAAAAAAGGATGGACAAGTGTTAAGATATTTCATAACTATTTAAATTTGATTGGATATATAAAAGTAACATCCTACTAAAAAGAGATGTTACTTTTTATTATGAAAAACGATTATATTTTATAATTAAATTAATATTTTCTATCAGATTTTGGGAATGAGCAATTTTTATCATTAGAAAAAAGAGCAACATTCTTTTACCCTACAGGTATTTGGAATGTTGCACTCTAATTGATACATTATGATAAAAACTAAACTTTCACTTTACTTAAAATACTTTGCGTATTCACCATTTTAACGGACAAGAAGGTAACCATTAACAAAGCCAAAATAATTAAACCCCATTGTGATAAAGTGGGCACCAAAACCGGCGGAGAAAACTCTGCTCCATCGGGTGTATTATCGCCATTAATTTCGAAGGTTAATGGACCTAAAGGACCATCCACGCCCGTGTAGCAATCTGGTGCATTGCCCGTTATTTCAGCCGAATAACTGGAATTACAGTCAAACGGTCCTTCTAAAGAATAGTTACCATTAGCATCGGTGAAAACCGTATTAATCGCGTTACCCGATGGGTCGTAAATGGTAATTTCTACACCTGCCACATCGCAGAAATCGGTAGTTGGTGTTACTACGCCGGCAATATCATCATCACATTGTATTTTACCCGATGCCGGACCTGTTCCACTATGCGGCATTGCCATATAAGGGAAACTATCGGTAAAAGGTAAATCGTTGGTTTCAACGCCTGTGCTGTAGGTTAATACATCCAACAAATCTTGAGTTACCGGGTTGGGGTCGCCTGCGGTGTAATCATCATACCATAAACCAATAGCAGCTAATACTGCACCGGCAACGGCTTGTAATTCAATAATGGTTACATCATCTTCTAAACGTCGCCCATTAGGGAAACCATCCATATTGGGAATAAACTCTAAGTTGGCATTGGTATTATATGGTGCAGCAGTTAAACCCAAAACGGCTGCCTGAATTAAACCCCGGTTACTAAATTCAGGGTCGTTACGTTGAGTAACCGGCGTTGCCATATTTAAACGCAACATATCGCCACCATTGGGTAAAAAGTTATTGACAAAAGGCTTTCCAGCTGCGAGCGGATTACCCATTTTACCCGTTGCTAATTGATAGGGTATTACGTTTGGAACACCCGTAAAAAAGGTGGGCCAAATATCAACCGAACGTGGCTTACCTGCTGCCGGTAATAGCAAGGTACCAAAAACAGCATTATCTAAAGCAGTACCGGCAACGGCTGGCGAACCAGACAAACCGAATAAACCATCGTTACCATTACCAAAATCGAAACTTTGTAAACTGTTACGCTGAATACGTAAAGGAGCAAAGGAAGGAACCGCGCCACCAAATAAGGCATCATCCATATACAAAGCCAACTCCGGATTATAGAAATATTCATCCATAGTAGTTTCTGCTAATTCATCATAAGGCGTCATTCTGTTCCATTGGTCTTTATCGCCAATTGGTATAACGGCTTCGTTGGTTAAAGGCATCCCTATACGCGACACTTGTACCCAATCGCCTGCATACGTTTCGTCGGCAGTAGAAGATAATGTACGAGTAGCCTGTCTGCTGGCAGATGCCCATACACCAATAACATAATCACCATCTAAAATATTAGTTGGTGTTGCCGGTGCACCAGCTTTTAATAAAGTACTAATGGGTATTTGCAAAGCTAAAGCACTTACATTGAGGTTTTGTACCCCATCCGAATTGTTGCCACTTTGTCGTGGCGAATCACCCAAATCAAAAATACCGCCTAAATCTACCCAAAACGAGTCATCAACCGGACCGGCAAAAACTTGCTCACCCGTAGTGGCAGTGGTAATTGCATTTTGAAATAAAGTAGCATAAGAAGTGCCTAAACCAGCACCGCCCGTAATAGAACGAGGACCAATATTATTAGGTGGAACTACGCCATTAGTTACAATTGCCTGAAAGCTATTACCGCCATCAATACTTCTTTCTAAAGTGTAGGTGGCTTGTATATTTTCTTGCCCTAACCTAATGTTGAAAAACGTGGTTGGGTCGTTATTGGTTAGTTGAAAAGTAAAACGGTAAGTAATTTCATCACCGGGAATAGCTGCATCGTTATCTATATGAATTTCGTAGCGAATGTTTTCACCAAAAGTGTAATAATTTGGTCCGCCATGTGGTAACTGAAACGGCACATAGTTCGCTATAATGGTAATGGTGTTGGGGTCATCGGGACTTCTAAAGGCATACAAATCGGTATTGTCTGCCAAAGGGTCGTTTGAAATTAATGGTGCCTCTCTGTGGCTTGATGCGAAGGCAATACTACTTGCCAGCATCATCACACACAAAAACAAAAGACTATATTTATTGATAATTTTCATTATTTATTTTTTTAAATGATTATTGGTTTTGGATTAATAAGCAATTACCACATCGGTACCACGCCAAGGCATCGCCAAATAAGGGAAGGTGGACATAAAAGGTTTGTCGTTTTTTTCTACGCCAGTGTTGTAGGTTAATACATCCAACAAATCTTGTGTTACCGGGTTGGGGTCGCCTGCGGTATAATCATCATACCATAAACCTACGGCTGCTAATACTACACCAGCTACGGCTTGTAATTCAATACGGGTTACATCATCTTCTAAGCGTCGTCCATTAGGAAAGCCATCCATATTTGGAATAAATTCTAAATTGGCGTTTGTGTTATAGGGTGGCGCGGTTAAACCCAAAACAGCTGCCTTCACAATGCCGGAACGACTGAAAGCAGGGTCGTTACGTTGGGTAACCGGCGTTGCCATATTTAAACGCAACATATCGCCACCGTTTGGTAAAAAGTTATGTATAAAAGGTTTACCGGCTGCCAACGGATTACCATTTTTGCCGGTAGCCAATTGGTATGGAATAACGTTTGGAACGCCGGTATGGAAAGTGGGCCAAATATCAACTGAGCGCGGCTGACCGGGACCAGGCAACAACAGTGTACCAAAAACAGCATTATCTAAAGCGGTACCGGCTACGGCGGGCGAACCGGCTAAACCGAACAAGCCATCTTGCCCATTACCAAAATCAAAGCCTTGTAAAGAGTTGCGTTGAACACGTAAAGGCGCAAACGAAGGAACGGCACCGCCAAACTGCGAATCATCCATATATAAAGCCAACTCCGGATTGTAGAAATAAGCATCCCAAGTAGTTTCGGCTAACTCATCGTAGGGTGTTAATCTGTTCCATGCATCTTTATCACCTATTGGAATAATTACCTCGTTGGTTAAAGGCATGCCAATACGAGATACCTGAATCCAATCGCCTGAATCGGCAGGGTCGGCATTGTCGCTCAACACCCGCATAGCCGGGCGGCTGGCAGAAGCCCATACACCGATAACATAATCGGGGTCTAAAATATTGGTGGGCGTTGCTGGTGCGCCTGCTTTTAATAAAGTTGCAATAGGTACTTGAATTGCAATAGCGTGAACGTTGTAACAAGCTAAGCCATCGCGGTCAACACCTGATTGACGAGGCGTGTCACCCAAATCGAAGGTTCCACCTAAATCTACAAAAAACGGGTCATCAACCGGACCGCAGAAAACCGTTTCACCAGAACTTGCCGATAAAATGCCTGCCGCAAATTCTGCCGGATAAGTTGAGCCTAAACCAACACTTGATTCAATGGAGCGAGGACCAATGTTATTTGGTGGCACTACGCCATTACTTAAAACGGTTTGAAAACTGGCACCACCATCGGTACTTCTTTCCATAGTGTAGGTGGCTTTTTGATTTTGTAAGCCTAAACGAATGTTGAAAAATGTGGTCGGGTCTTCATTTACAATATCGAAGGTGAAACGATATGTAATTTCATCACCTACTACGGCTGCATCGTTATCTATGTGAATTTCGTAGCGGATGTTTTCACCGAAAGTGTAATAGTTTGGTCCGCCAAATGGCACTTCTGCTGGAATATAGCAGGCTATGAGGGTAACCGTGTTAGGGTCATCGGGGCTTCTAAAAGCATATAAATCTGTATTGTCCGCCAAAGGGTCGTTTGCAATTAGAGGTGCTTCGCGGTGGCTTGAGGCTTGTGTAAGGTTAATTGAAGTAACAAGCATTAGTAGCAGCCATACAATAGCAAGCACATTGAAGCATTTGCCGGTGGCGTAAAGGTTAACTTTCATAAATATTAAGTTTTGTCAATTATTTTAAAAATAAATGGTTTTGAGGCAGGGAGGAATTAAAGAATACACTTTATATTATGATGTACGTTTATAAATTGATTTTTGGATTTGTAATGTGTGTGCTGATTAGTTGAAATTGTCATTTAAAGTACAATGTCTGTTGATGCTGTTTTTTTGAGTTGAGTTGAGTAGGATGCTATGAGCTGTTGGTAGTTCCACAAAATGGTCGTAGCGTCCCGCTACGTCCGTTATCCCGAAGCGTCTCGCTTCAATAATATTTTATTTGTATTTTAGCCAAGTGGCATTAAAGTATAAAATAGCGGATGACACGCAACTTTATTTTGTAACCTTTACAGTTGTCAACTGGATTGATGTTTTTATTAGAAAACAATTTAGAGATATATTTTATGAAAGTACCAACTATTGTATCAAAAACAAGGGACTTCAAGTATATGTTTAAGTATATATGACCAGTCATATCCATTTAATTATTGGAACAAATGGAAATCCCTTATCAGACATAATCCGCGATTGGAAAGCATTTACTTCTCGACACATCAGAAAATGTTTGGAAGCAGCAACTTTCGAAAGCAGAAAAGTGTGGATGTTACGTGTTTTAAAATATAAAGGGATTACAAATTCTAAAAACAAAGATTTTCAACTGTGGCAGCAAAATAATCACCCTATTGTGTTAGATAATAATTATTTAATTAATCAAAAAGTAGATTATATTCATAACAATCCGGTAGCTGCAGGATTGGTAGAAAAACCGGAATATTGGTTACACAGTAGTGCGAGCTTTTATTATGAAGAAAATGGACTTTCTTTTATTCATTTAACCAGAATAGAATAAGATTTTTAAATAGGGAAAAAGCGAGACGCTTTGTTGTGAAGGACGTAGCGGGACGCTACGACCATTTAGGATTCTATTGCGAGTTTAGTGAGAAGCATAGAAAAGTACTTTACAAGTTTTTAAACTACCCCGACCTTTTTCTTTCGAAAAAGCCCACCTACCGATGTGTCGGTACAGGCTCTTCAACATTTGAAGGGGAATTAGTCCGGCTTACCTTTTGTATATTTATAGAACTACTATTGCCATTAAGATGGTACTGCTACCATTTTTATTAAACCTTGCTTTGTTTGGCTGCAGCTGTATTTAACAAGTTAATTGCAAAACCTTTGTTGTTTAACAAAATGAATAAGCAAATCACCAAAGCCATCAGCAAATAAAAATTAGCATTGTCAATTATAGAATGATTGAAGCGGTAAACAAAATCGTAATAAAAGCCTCCTGCAAAATCAGGCTCCGTTCTATCAATAGTATGAAATTGATGCACAATTTTGTAGTACAGCAATATGTATAAAAAAACAAATAACACCAATAAGCCCCCAATAAAAGAAAGTATTTTAGCTAAGTATTTTTTTTGTTTGAAAGCTATCATTAAAGAAAAATAAAGCAGTAAAGGCAAATAAAAGATGCCCCAAATATTAAGCTCACACCAATTTTTTTTGCCGGTGTTGTTATCAACGGTATCAATTTTAATCATCCAGGCTTGGCTGCGTAGGGCTTTAAATTTGACTTTCTTTTTATCAGCAAAATTTTTAAAACGCTTGTTGTTAAATTGAACGTAGGCTTTGGTAATGCTTTTTTCAATGCCATCAACATAAGCACCGGTTATTATGCCTATGCTAAAAACAAGTATAAATTGTACGATAAATTTTTGCGGAGTAGATAGACGAACCATATTAAGAGGTACGATATTTTTATACGAATCAGATGTTTTAAAACAGCTACTGTAATTTAAATTACCTAACTTATTAACCGAGTAGATATATTTTTGAAATGTTTTTAAATAGTGATGATGTTGGAAGTTTAGCCCCGATAGTAGCGGTTATGCCATTTGCAGCGATGATTTGAAGCGTTGGCAAAATGGCATTTGAGCGGATAGCGGGGAGCCCCCTTCTAAATGGTTTCTACTGTTTCGCTTCAAAAAAAAATATGGTTATTTACAGGCTGGTTAAAAACCAAAAATTACCAACTCTTTACCAACTGATGGGCTAAGGTATTTTCAAAAATAGCACGAACCGGTATCGTTAAATTTTCGATTACTTGTAGCGTAACATTGCCCGAGTTTGATTTTAGCATCAGTTTGTAGGTGCTATCTTCTAAAACGTATTGCTCAACGGTTTGTTTTTTATGGTCAACTATCCAGTATTCTTGTACACCGTGTTTTTCATAATCATCATACTTTATGCCTCTATCTCTTTTTTCCGTACTTTTTGAAAGCACTTCAACAATCATATCTGGTGCGGGAAAAAACATTTGGTCTTCGGTAAAGGTATCTGCCGTTGGTTGATTAAAATAGCAAATATCCGGTTCATAATCGTTACGGGTTAATTGAATCATCAATTTTTCAACACCAACCAAACCTATATTTTTTGCAACAACATACGACCTTAAAATAAATGACAAATTCATACATACTTCGTTGTGCGCTAAAATTACAGGCGAATGCACAATTACTTCTCCATTAATAAATTCGGCTTTTTCTTGTTCGGTAATGGTTTCATAAAACTGCTTTCTTTTTTGTGCTTCTTCTTTTAATTTTTTCTGCACTTCACTTACAATCATA
>CALHDG010000161.1 GCA_938023075.1 uncultured Chitinophagales bacterium | reverse complement strand
TAATATTAGAACCACATAGGCAGATAGAACACATAGCGTATGTATTACAAGGAATCTATGTGAACAAAATATCTATGTGGTTCAAATAAATACTGTCTAAACATACATTATTAGAACCACATAGGCAGATAGAACACATAGCGTATGTATTACAAGGAATCTATGTGAACTAAATATCTATGTGGTTCAAGGAAAGTAGCGTATAATATTAGAACCACATAGGCAGATAAAACACATAGAGTATGTATTGTGAACTAAATATCTATGTGGTTCAAAGAAACAATACTCACTTATAATCCAAAATACGCAACCGCTCCCCACAAAAAGCATACTCATCCAATCGGTTGCTGGCAACAATTATTAACCGGTTACCGAGAAAGTGTTCAATTAAATAGTTATACCATGCAGTGCCGGCATCATCTAAATTGGTTAAAGGTTCATCTAATAAAACGATACGACTATCGGTTAACAAAGCTAAGGCTATTTTTACCCGTTGCTTCATACCCGACGAATATTCATTTAAATATTTACCCTTCACTTTTTTTAATTGTAAGATGCTTTTGAACTCGTTTAAGTTTATAGAAGGCAATAATTTTCTAAAAGTAAAATGAAATTGAAGCAGCTCCTCTAAAGTAAAATCTTCAATTAATTGAATATAAGGGGCGGCATAATTAACTTGTTGGTAGACTTCACTATTTTCGATATTAGTATGTTGATTGTGATAACTGACCGAACCTTTGCTGGGCGTTAAAAAACCAGAAAGTACTTTCAGCAAGGTGGATTTACCACTTCCATTAGGACCCAAAACGGCATAAGTCTTGCCTGCTTCAAAAGTATAATCTATATTTTTAAAGATGATTTGATAGTTGTATCGTTTGGTGAGTTGACTAACTTGTATAATCATTATTAAGCGACATAAAGCCTTTCATTAGTCCGGTAGTTGAGGTTTTGGCAAAATTTAAAATTGCCTCTCGTTCATTAGAAACCGGAAAATCATTTTCAATTATGGTGAGGGCTTTTTCGGTACGATAGCCTTTTACAAATAAAATTCTGTATATATCTTTAATGTGTTGAATACAATCATCTTTAAAACCTCTTCGTTGCAAACCTACCGTATTTACACCTACATAAGAAAGTGGTTCGCGGGCAGCTTTTACAAAAGGCGGCACATCTTTTCGCACTAAAGAGCCACCGGCAATAAAAGCATGTTCGCCTACTTTAATAAATTGTTGAATAGCCGCCGTGCCTTCTACAATTACAAAATCGTTTAAATGAATATGCCCGGCGAGGTTTACGCTATTGGCAAGTATTACGTTATTACCCAATACACAATCGTGGGCAATGTGCGTGTATGCCATCAATAAACAGTTATTGCCAACTACGGTTTTCTGGTTGGCTGCTGTGCCTCTATTAATGGTTACACATTCTCTAATAGAAACATTATCTCCAATTTCAACAGTGGTGGCTTCTCCATTAAATTTTAAATCTTGCGGAATGCCGCCAACCACAGCGCCTGGAAAAACTTTGCAATTTTTGCCCAAACGGCTGCCATTCATAATGCAGGTATGAGGTCCAACCCATGTACCTTCGCCAATTACCACATTGTTATCAATGTAAGCAAAAGGTTCAATGGTCACGTTTTTGGCTATATGAGCTTCTGGATGGATGTAAGCAGTTGGGTTTTTCATATTTTTTTCTTTGCTATTTGTGCCATCAATATCGCTTCGGAAGCAATTTTATCTCCTACATAAGCAATGCCTTTCATTTCGCAAATACCTCGTCTTATAGGGCGGAGCAATTTCAAATCTAATATTAAAGTATCACCAGGAACGACCATATTTTTGAAACGGGCTTGTTCAATTTTCATAAAATAGGTTTCATAATTGCTGGGTTCGTCAACGGTATTTAAAGCTAAAATTCCACCGGCTTGTGCCATCGATTCAATAATTAAAACACCCGGCATAATAGGGTTGCCAGGAAAATGACCAGTAAAAAAAGGTTCGTTATAGGTTACGTTTTTTACAGCTACTACATTGGTATCGGTTAAGGTTACAATTTTATCAACCAGCAACATGGGCGATGCGTGAGGCAATACTTTTATAATATCGCGAGCACTGTAAATGGGCTTTTCGTTAGGCTTATATTTTGGTGGGATGTGTTTTTTCTTTTGTGCTTTAATGTGTGCTTTTAGTTTCTGGGCAAATTCAATATTGGTTTTGTGTCCCGGTCGCGAGGCGATTATTTTTGCTTTAATAGATGTACCAATTAAAGCTAAGTCGCCCACAATATCTAACAACTTATGTCGTGCAGGTTCATTTTGATAACGCAACTCCACATTGTTTAAAATACCTTCTTCTTTAACTTCAATGGTCTCTTTATTAAACATTTTGGCTAAACGTTCAATTTCATTAGTCTCCACTTTTCTATCAACCACCACAATCGCATTATTTAAATCGCCCCCTTTTATTAAATTGTTTTCATATAAAACTTCTAACTCATGTAAAAAACAAAAAGTACGGGCATCAGCTAATTCTGTCTGAAACTCACTTATGTGTTCGAGGCTGGCATGTTGACTGCCCAATACCTGCGAGTTGAAATCAATCATAGAAGTAATCTGATATTCTTCTGACGGTAAAGCCAGCATTTTCACTTTCTTTTCTTCATCATAAAACTCAATGTTCTCTTCTAAAATAAAATAGTTTCTAATTTCGTTTTGCGTTTTAATACCGGCTTTTAACAAAGCATCTACAAAGGGTTTGGAGCTTCCGTCTAAAATAGGTAACTCGGTTTTATCCAATTCAATTAAAACATTATCTATTTCTAAACCAACTATAGCAGCAAGTGCATGTTCAACGGTAGCTATTTTAATATTGTCTTTTTCTAAAGTGGTGCCTCTTATTACTTCAGTCACTAAATCGCAATCAGCAGCAATAATGGCATCCTCCCCAATATCTATTCGTTTAAATTGAATGCCGTGGTTGGGTGGTGCCGGACAAAATCTAATATTGACCGATTCGCCCGAATGTAATCCGACTCCCTCTAAGGCTACTTCTCTTTCTATACTTTGTTGATATTTAATCATATATTTTAGCTTTTCAGTTGTTTAATAGTGGCTTCTAAAAGTTCAATTCGTTTTTGCAATTCGGGCAAGTTACGGTAAATTACTTGCGATTTTAAAGCATCGCGATAAGCAAAAGCCGGGCTATCGTTCCAAGCTTGATTTGGTTTTTTTATGCTTCGGCTAATACCACTTTGTGCTTGTATTTTACTGCCCGCAGCAATTTCTATATGACCCACTATGCCCACTTGTCCACCAATCATACAATTTTCTTTTATAATGGTACTACCGGCAATACCGCTTTGTGCAGCAATTACCGTGTTATCTTCAATAATTACATTGTGGGCTACTTGTATTAAGTTATCTAACTTTACCCCGTTGCCAATTTTGGTAGATCCCATGGTTGCTCTGTCAATACAAACGTTGGCACCTAACTCAACATTATTGCCAATAACTACATTGCCAATTTGTGGAATTTTTTTATAGGTACCATCCGGTTGAGGAGCAAAACCAAAACCATCTGACCCAATTACAGTGCCACTATGTATAATACAATGGTTACCAATAACACAATTATGATAAACGCTAACATTAGGATATAAAATACAGTGATCGCCAATTTGTACCTCATCGCCAATATAACAATTAGGGCTTATTACCACCGCTTTCCCAATTTTTGCACTCGGTGAAACATAATAAGTAGAAGCATCAACTAGTTGGGTTTCTTTTTGATAATAGCTAAGCAGCTTGCCAAAAGCAGAATAGGCATCGTTTACCCAAATTAAAGTGGGTTTTACAGGTTTACTTAATCTAATTTTTTTGTCAATCAGCACTATTGAAGCATCACTTGAATATATATGTTCTAGGTATTTGTTATTGGCTAAAAAACAAATACTGCCATGCTTTGCTTCTTCTATTTTGGCAGGATGATTAGCAGCAATTGATTGGTCTCCCTCAATGGTGCCATTAACATAATTGGCTATTTGGTGAGCGGTAAACTCCATGTTAATGAGCGCTTTTGTAAGGGTTAATAAAAATCTTCATCATATAAAAACCCAAAAATACAGAAAATCTTTTGTAGCAGTAATACTTTTTAATGAACTAAAATACAATGACTTATTGATTTGTTTCTTAAAACCCTCTGCAAAAATCGTTTTTGTTAACTGATAGTGTGTTTCAAATGCAGTTTGCATCTTATGTATAAAAATATTATCTTGCTTCAAATTAAATTAAAAACTATTGAAACATTTATGCGACTACCTTCTTTTTCCTCTTGTTTACGTTTAAAAAGTAAACGCTTTGTAACCTATCATTATTTCCATATATTTTTTCAACTAAAATTTAAATACAGCGATATGAAATAAATTTCTAAAAACTTAACATTGACTATTGCACAGGTCGTAATTGTCTAACCAAAATTATAACATCAAACATGTCATCTAAAACTACAAGTACTAACAAACAGTTAATTATTAAAGTATTCCTTTTGCTTATCCTAATAATAGGGTGCCATTCTTTTTACAACTCGAGTCAAGCTCAGTCATATTGTTTTACCCCTACACAATCTAAAAAATCAAACTTCCGGCAATCTTTCAATACAAGAATTGCACAAAACAGCTATCATTTAAAAATATATGTTCATGTAATAAGAAATTTTGATGGAAGTGGAGGATTTACTGCCGAAGAAGTTGATGAAATATTAAACTATTTGGATTTGGCATTTAATCCGCATCATATCTTTTTTAACAGAGATGAAAATATAGATTTTATTGACAACGATTATTGGGCGAATGGACCCAGCAATTACAACACACTTTACTCAAAAGATGCTATTTTTGAGGTAAATAATCATTTTGATGGAATAGATATTTATCTATTTCCAGATGATGCACCTAATGGAGGAGGGCTCGCAAATGGTGTAGGAGAGTCTTCTGAATTTTGGGTTTCTGGCTCCAATAGCAGCTATGGTGCTTATGCAAAATCATTTGTAATAGCGCACGAAATGGGGCATGTGTTAAATTTATGGCATACACACCACAGTTGCGAATCTAGTAATTGGGAAGCTACCGATGGCTCTAATTGCGATACCACCGGCGACTATGTTTGTGATACCCCTTCCGATCCTGATATGAATTTTGCAGTAGATCCGCAAACCTGCGAATGGGATTATCAGTCGTACTGTATACCACCCGAATCTGTATTTTCATACATACCCGATACCAAAAACATTATGGGATATTCTAACCTTTTTTGTATAGAATATTTTTCGGAAGGGCAAGGTATACGGATGCGAGAAGCTATTGCCACCTTACCGTATTTACAGGCAGTAGCCACCACAATAGCCAATAATAATTTGTGTAATGCTAAAGATTGGAATGCACTAAAAAAATTGTACAATAGCACAAATGGTAACGAATGGACCAATAATGCAAATTGGGCAATACTTAATGATACCATACCCGAAAATTGCAGTTTGCGAGGCTTACACGGAATTACTTTTGATGCTACAGGAAGGGTAACCGGCATAAATTTATATAACAACAATTTAACTGGAACTATTCCAGCTGAAATTGAAAATCTATCTGAATTAAAATATCTAGACTTAGGTAATAACTTTTTAAAAGATACCATTCCATCTCAAATCGGTAATTTGTCTAAGCTCGAAATTTTATTTTTAGATGCCAATGACTTAACCGGAGTAATACCAATTGAACTCATCAAATTAACCGAGCTTGCACAACTACAATTGAAAAATAATTTGTTGAGTGGTTGTTATGATGTAATACTACAAACTTTTTGTAATAAAGCTAACGGTGGTAATGTTTCAATTAGTGAAGGTAATAATTTTAATGCGTCATTTAATGAATTTTGTTCAGCAGGTACAAACATTTGCCCTATTAAACGATGTAATATTGAAGATTGGCTTGCCTTAAAAGCTTTTTACAACAGTACCAATGGAGCAGCATGGAATGATAATTTAAATTGGGAAATGATAGCCAACAACTTACCACCTGTAGATTGTGATTTGAGAAGATTACGAGGCATCTCATTAAATGTTGAAGGACGAGTAATGAGTATCGATTTATTAGATAATAATCTTACCGGTAGTTTACCAAACGAAATTGAACAATTATCTGCATTAACCAATATTGATTTAGGCTTCAATCAATTAGAAGATACCATACCCTCTGCCATAAAAAATTTAAAACAGCTAAATGCTTTATATTTAGATAACAATACTTTAACAGGAGCCTTACCAAAAGCATTTAGCGAATTGAACAATCTTAAAATTTTGTATCTCAACAATAATGCATTGTCTGGTTGTTTTGATAGTAGCTTGGTAAAACTTTGTATTCAATTAGAATCCACATACAATAAAAATAAATACATAAGTGACGGTAACATATTTGTTGCAACATGGGAAGAATTTTGCCAAACCGGTACTGAGGTTTGTATACTTCCCTGTGTAGCAGAGTGGAATGCTTTAAAGCAGCTCTATTTAAACACCCATGGTGATAATTGGGTTTTCAACACAAACTGGGAGATTGTTTTATCAAATAACCCGCCGGCTAATTGCGATTTCAGTAGTTTATTTGGCATCACCACCAATCAAAATGGACATGTAACCAAAATTTTATTGAGTGGCAATAATTTAATCGGCAAAATTCCATCAGAAATAAGTGATTTACCATACTTAACCGACTTGAGTTTATGGTCAAATGGCTTAACTGGTGTCATTCCACCCCAAATAGGTTTGTTAAGCAACCTGCATCTGTTAGATCTGTATTTTAACAATTTAACTGGCAGTCTTCCGGTTGAGTTAAGCACTCTTGCTAAATTAAAATATTTGTATATTGATTATAACGATTTATCCGGTTGTTTTGAACCAGATTTAACGGTTTTATGCACTCAACTTTCTACTGTTTTTGTAAATGGTGGAAATAATTTTGATGCCGATTGGGCTGATTTTTGTGGTCTTGGTAGTGGAGCTTGCTCCAATAACGCTGAACTTTGTAATAGTATACCCGAGTTAAACTTAGCAGGTGTGCACGAACAAGAAGAGACATTTTATTCGAGTAAAACTATACAATCAAATGCAGTAATTAAAGCCAACGTAACTTACAAAGCCGGAGAAACCGTTGAACTAAATGCAGGTTTTACTGCTGATGGAACACACCGCTTAGATATTCAGGCAGAAAGTTGTGAGTAAAATTACTGTAAAAGATTAAGATACCACAAAGCTTTTATTAGAAAAGCTTTGTGTTTTTTAAGAAACTCTTCATTAAGGAATAATATCTTGCTGTAGTTGTTGGCTGTGTCTGCGTTTTAGCCTTAATCAAACCAAATCAACTCTAAAATTTTGTATCATTTTATACAGTCAAATTGGTATTAGTATTATTAAATTAAAACGAGTTTCAAAAATATTTTATTCCTATCATAACAAATACCAAACTTTTGCGTCTAAGGAATGATGAGAAAATAAATTTACCATCTATGATAAAGCAATTTTTTGATAGACGAGGCGAAAAACGCAGTCTTAGTGGTGCTAAGACGAGGCTTTTCAACGAAGTATATCGAAAAATTTCAAAGTCAGAATGTAAATTTATTTTTTTCTCATTCCTAAAATGATGAAATAAGTTTAAAACAATGAAATTCTTTAGAAATATAGCATTAATCACCCTTTGTATAGTTGGCTTTTCGGTACTTGCACAAGCACAATTTAGGGATGTTAACCGAAGTAACAGAGCTTCAAAATTAGAAGACAAATTTGGAACGGAAGGGAAATTTGACTGGAGCCGGTTATATGTTGGCGGTCAGTTTGGTGGTAGCCTATTAAACGGAAGATTTGTAGGAGTTGCTTCACCTGAAGTGGGTTATTACGTTAAAGAAAATTTATTATTTGCCGCCGGACCTACTTTCGAATTTTTCGGTACAGATCTTGACCGGGTCAATTTTTTCGGTGGTCATGTTTTTGGAAGATACAACGTGTTTAAAGGCTTATTTGCACACGCCGAATACGAAAGTGTAGTATACAAATTAAATGGGAGTAGAATTGACCCCAGAACTAATGAAAAAGGCAGACCTATTAATGGTTTATATGCTGGTGCAGGTTTGCAAATTGGTAATTTTGTTTCTGCTATGATTTTATATAACTTTTTACAAAACGATGATGATCTTTTTCAACGCTATAGCAATCCATTAGGGCTTGGTTTTAACAATCCGATTATTCGAATAGCTTTTGGTGGAAATATAGGCAATATGTTTTAGAGCACCGCAGTTACGCCCTTGTAAAATTCGTAAAATGTTCTTCAAAATAAATTGTTTGTTGGTATTTTCAAACTATTTAATTATAAGTATATAATATATTTATTTTGATTAAATTAATATATTACCATTACTTTCCTTATCCCCATCTAATTTTTATTTTTGTAGCAATCATAAAAATAAAGTAAATCTAATCCATGTCAAAATTTAGAAAAGGGGTATTATTTGGAGATGAAGTAACCGAACTACTCAACTATGCCAACGAAAACAACTTTGCCTTACCGGCTGTAAATGTAGTAGGGACCAACTCAACAAATGCCGTTTTAGAAACAGCAAAGGCGGTTAACTCACCAGTAATCATCCAATTTTCCAATGGAGGTGCTACTTTCTTTGCCGGTAAATCGTTAGACAACACCGATCAACAAGCTGCCATTGCCGGAGCCATTTCCGGAGCCATGCATGTGCATCATATGGCGAAAATATATGGGGTAACCGTAATTATGCATACCGACCATTGCGCCAAAAAATTGTTGCCATGGATGGAAGGTATGGTGCAAGCCAGCGAAGCCCATTTTGAAAAACATGGTCACCCTATTTACAGTTCGCATATGTTAGATTTATCGGAAGAACCCATAGAAGAAAACATCGAAATTTGTGAAAGCTACATGAAACGGATGAATGACATTGGTATTACTTTAGAAATTGAACTCGGCGTAACCGGTGGTGAAGAAGATGGCGTAGATAATACCGATATAGACAACAGCAAATTGTATACGCAGCCCGAAGAAGTAGATATGGCTTACAGTCGCTTATCAAAAATAAGTGATCGTTTTATGGTTGCCGCCGCTTTTGGTAATGTGCACGGCGTTTATAAACCCGGCAATGTTGAACTAACACCAGTTATCTTAAAAAATTCGCAAGACTATATACAACAAAAGCATAATACCAAACCCAACCCGGTCAACTTTGTTTTTCATGGCGGTTCGGGTTCAAGTAGAGCCGAAATTAGAGAAGCTATTGGTTATGGAGCCATTAAAATGAATATAGATACCGATATGCAATGGGCTTTCTGGAATGGAATTAGAGGCTATTACGAAGAGAAAAAAGCCTATTTGCAAGATCAAATTGGCAATCCCGATGGAGAGGACAAACCCAACAAGAAAAATTACGACCCCCGAAAATGGTTACGTATTGCCGAGCAAAGTTTTGTAGAACGGCTAAAACTGGCTTTTGAAGATTTGAATTGTTTAAACAAAAATGTGTAAAATATTTTTTTGAAGCGAAAGAGTGGAGCTCGCATAAACGAGCTCCCTGCTTTCCGTTCAAATGCTGCCGCTAGGCTGCAAAAGCCAACGCTTCAAGCAGCATAACCACTGCAATCAGGGCTATACTTCCAGGTTCACCCCTCCGTAAATTAAAAATTCAGTATCATTATAAATTAATAAACCGGAGATCAGAAATTAAAAACATCTCGCATCTGAAATCTAGCATGATGAATCTAAAATCTCGCATCCAAAAACCACTTTTATATTGAATAAGAAGCCCGTACCTTTACCAAAAATAACTAATGGCAGAAACGGACAAAAAATTTACCACCATACACTATCACAGTTATCTACAATTAGATAAAATTCTGGATGCACAAAAAACGCGTAGTGGCGGCGTAGAAGGTAAAGCAGCACACGAAGAAACTTTGTTCATTATTATCCACCAAGTATATGAACTGTGGTTTAAGCAAATTAAACACGAGCTCCAGTCTGTTCTAATGCATTTCAGAAACCAAAAAATTGATGAGCGAACCGTTGGTACAATTGTAGCAAGACTGAACCGGGTAGAAGAAATTTTAAAACTCCTTATTCAGCAAATACAGGTTTTAGAAACTATGACCCCGCTCGACTTCCTCGATTTCAGAGCCTATTTATTTCCAGCTTCCGGCTTTCAAAGTTTTCAATTTAGAGCCATTGAAGCCATGTTAGGTTTACCTGAAAAAGGCAGAATGACCTATAATAACATTAAATATTCTGCTGTTTTTCCAGATGATCAGCAGGCAGAATTAAAGACTATTTACCAAAAAGGTACGCTGTTTAATATGGTTGAAGACTGGTTAGAACGTACTCCATTTCTCCAATTTGGCGATTTTGACTTTTTGAAGTACTACAAGAAAGCAGTCGAAAATATGTTAGCCAGTGAACGGGCAGCTATTGAAGCCTCTGATTATTTAAGTGAAAAAAACAAAGCCAAACGCATTGAAATGTTGGGTGATACCAATACCCATTATCAATATATTTTTGATGAAGACTATCATCAACAAATGAAAAATGAAGGCAAATTACGGTTGTCTTACAAAGCTTCCGTTGCCGCGCTGCTAATAAATTTATATCGAGATGAACCCATTTTACACGGTCCCTACAACCTGTTGTTAAATTTAGTAGATATAGATTCATTATTGACCACTTGGCGCTATCGCCATGCCCAAATGGTGTTGCGTATGCTGGGCAGAAAAACCGGCACGGGTGGTTCTTCCGGTCACGAATATTTAATGGGTACCGCCATGAAGCATCAAATTTTTAATGATTTACATAGCATTTCAACCTTACTGATCCCTCGCTCTGAGCTACCAGCATTGCCCGATCAATTAAAAAAGGAATTGGGCTTTTATTTTACAGAGAAGCATTCCACATAAAATATTTATCTTCATAAAAAAAATTAAGATTGAGCCCCATAGTTCAAGGGATAGAATAGAAGTTTCCTAAACTTTAGATGCAGGTTCGAATCCTGCTGGGGCTATTTTTATTTATTATAATTTATTGATAGTCATTAATTTGTGTTTGTTGTTTTTATTTTATAAAAATAATTTTCTCTTTTTTTTGTTCAATTCTTTATTACTGCTGACTATCTAACCGTATAGCTTTAAAGATACCATTCATTATTAAAACGCTTCTACTGCTGACACACAAAATCTAACAATAATCTAAAAGCTGTTATCTCTAATCGCTCTTTAACAAACACCAACAGAACCAATACTTTTTATGAAGTTTTTAAAAACTAAATTAGTTAAAAGTAATCAGTAGAATTGACTCACCCCCATACAGGGACAGATAGCGCAATTAGAAAGAACCACCGATAAAGTTATAACCGTTTTATACCTTTCCGCTCTACCTAACAGCTTTCTTACTACTTCCAAATTGATGTTGAAAATCTGAAAACCACGTTATTACTGAATTTTGGGCTGGAAAGCCTATTTTTAGGAAGGATAAATTTTGATTAAAAATTATCACTTTATTTGTAAAAAAAAATTTAAAACAATGGGCTACCCGTCTAAGCCCTGATACCCACGTCATACTGAGACCTGTGCTGAACTTGATTCAGTATCTGGAGCGAAGCGGAATAAATGCTCAGTATCTCTCGGCTACTTCAACCAACGTTAGTATAACCAATACGCTGTTTCAATATGACAGATTCTGAGCAAGCTACTTCACTTCGTTCAGCATCTTCTCAGAATGACGGTTTTTGTCCGGTGTTAGACGGGTAGCCAAACAATGGTATAACTATAGACATTATCAGTCATTAACGCATTATTCAATAAAATAATTCTACGCACTTTTTGCTTTAAAGCTATTTTAGATCTAAATTATCACTACACTTTATTTACGAAGGACTTGGAGGTCTGAAATTAGAAATGTTATTTAATGTGAGCGTTGTTGGAAGACTTAACCCTGATAGTAGCGGTTATGCTGCCTGAAGCGTTGGTTTCTGACGCGTTGTGCCGCAGCATTTGAGTGGATAGCAGGCTGCCCGTTTTTTTATAGCCCACAGGTTTCGTTTCTAAAAAACAGAAGAATACATTGTCTATTTAAACCGCAACAAACCATAGCGCGGCGCAAAAATAAAAGTGAGCAAAAATTCGAAACCTAACACAACGGTCATTGCTCCGGCAATGCTACCATCAATCCAAACGGCTAAAAAGTAGCCACCAAAAGCTGCCAAGATACCCGCTACCGAAGAAAGCAACAGCATAACCGGCAAACGGTCGGTTAATAAATAAGCAATAGATGGTGGACCAACCAAAAAAGCAACGACCAAAACCGCACCTACTGATTCAAAAGAAACTACGGTTGTTAAAGAAACGGCGCCCATTAAAAGGTAATGCCAAAGCGTAGTAGAAATACCAATGGATAAAGCATAAGCCGGGTCGAAGGTGGTTAAAAATAAGCCTTTATAGCCGATAATAATCATGCTTAGAACGAGCAGAAAAACGGTACTCAAAATCCACACAGGCGTTGGACCTAAGTTGATGCCGCTTTTGGTTAGCCAAGTATCTAAAGGTACATAAGCAATTTCGCCGTGTAGCACACAATCTTGGTCTAAGTCAATTTGGTCGGCATAAACGGCAATTAATATTACGCCAATGGCAAACAAAAAAGTAAAGGTTAAACCAATAGCGGCATCGCCTTGTAGTTTGCCGGTGTGTTGCAAATACTCAATAATAAAAGTGGTGAGCAAACCAAAAGAAGCGGCGCCAATTAAAATAGGTAAGGAATCTTTACCAGATAATAAAAAGGCTATCACAATGCCCGGTAAAACGGCATGGGCAATAGCATCGCCTATCATTGCCATTTTACGCAAGGTTAAAAAGCAACCCAATAAACCGCAAGTTACCGCTACAAGACTGCCGGTTAGTATTATCCAGAATGCGTTCATTTTAATTTATTGTCATTATATCAAGCTAATAGTTGTTCTACTTGTTCTTTGCTAACCGAAGGGTAATCATTTAAAAATTCCGCAATCGTATCTCCTCCTTTTAGGTAATCAAAAAGTATTTTTACAGGTACTCTTGTATTTGTAAAAATGGGTGTGCCACTTTGAATTTCTGCTGATATGGTTATTACTTTTGCAATCATAAATAGATTTTAAGCTTATTCTATTTTTCCACTATATTTTCTTTAAACCATTGTTGGGTTTCTTCGAGGCTTAGTTTGCCAGAGGCTACTTCTATGGTAAATGCTTCTAATACTTTATCACTGGTATTGCCTTTTTCTGGAATAAGTCTGTTGTTTATCTTGATTTTAGCTAAATCAGCCTTAAGCTTATAGTTGTTCAGTTTTAAAAAAGAAATTGCTGCTTCTAAACCAGTCCTTTTATTGCCATCTTGAAAAATATGATTACTAATGATGTTGAACATATATAAACCTGCTTTATCTGAAATTG
>CALHDG010000160.1 GCA_938023075.1 uncultured Chitinophagales bacterium | reverse complement strand
TAAACGGATGTATCTAAATATAATTTTAACATAATACTTGTTTAACTTTTAAATCCATCTGTTACACAACCTTCGCTTGCCGAACTTACATCTCTGGCATATTTATATAAAGCACCGTTTTTCACTTTCAGTTCGGGTTGTTTCCAATTGGCTTTTCTTTTTTCTAACTCCAATTCACTTATTTTCACATTAATGGTATTGGTTTGTGCATCTATTTCTATCACATCTCCATTTTCAACTAAGGCAATATTGCCCCCAACCTGTGCTTCGGGGGTTATATGTCCAACTACAAAACCGTGGGTGCCTCCCGAAAATCTGCCATCTGTAATTAAGGCAACTTTATCTCCTAAACCTGCGCCCATAATGGCTGCGGTGGGTTTCAACATTTCTGGCATGCCGGGTCCGCCGGTTGGTCCTTCATATCTAATTACGATGACTTCACCGGCTTGCACTTCGCCATTTCCAATCCCTTCATTGCATAATTTTTCACTTTCATAAACTCTGGCGAGTCCTTCAAATTTTAAACCTTCTTTACCCGTTATTTTGGCTACTGAACCTTCTTCTGCTAAATTGCCATATAAAATTTGAATATGACCAGTAGCTTTAACCGGTTCATTCAAGGGCTTAATTACTTGCTGTTCAAAATCTAATTCAGGAATTTCGGCTAAGTTCTCAGCAATCGTTTTTCCGGTTACCGTTAAACAATCGCCGTGTAATAAATTTTCTTTTAAAAGATATTTCATAACCACCTGCGTTCCACCAATTCTATAAATATCTTCCATCATAAATTGACCGCTGGGTTTTAAGTCAGCAATAAAAGGCGTTTTATCGCTGATGCGTTGGAAATCGTGTAAATCCCACTCAATACCTGCCGCACGGGCAATCGCCAAATAATGCAACACCATATTTGTTGAACCGCCCAAAGCAATCGCAACCGTTATGGCATTTTCTAAAGATTTTTTTGTTAAGATATCAGATGGTTTAATATCATTTTTTATCAAATGTTCAATGTAAGATGCAATTCTGCTACATTCATCAATTTTGTCTTCGCTTTCTGCCGGATTAGATGAACTGCTGGGCAAACTCAATCCCATTGCCTCAATAGAAGATGCCATCGTGTTAGCCGTAAACATCCCGCCACAAGCTCCCGCACCCGGACAAGCCTTTTTTATAATTTGTCTAAAATCTTCTTCCTCCATAGTTCCGGCAACTTTGGCTCCCCAAGCTTCAAAAGCTGAAATAATGGAGAGGCTTTTCCCCTTATGTTCACCTGCTGCAATAGTGCCGCCATATACCATAATAGATGGACGATTTAAACGCAACATCGCCATAACCGCACCCGGCATATTTTTATCACAACCCACTACGGTAATTAAAGCATCGTAACTTAAAGCCTGCACAACGGTTTCAATAGAGTCGGCAATAATGTCTCGGCTCGGCAAAGAAAAACGCATACCCGGCGTACCCATCGAAATACCATCGCTAACCCCAATGGTATTAAAAATAAAGGGATGCAAATTGCCTTTTTGTATGCTCTCTTTTACTTTTAAGGATAACTTATTTAAGTGCATATTACATGGGTTGCCTTCGTAGCCATTGCTGGCAATGCCCACTAAGGGTTTGTCCATATCGGCATCGGTCATTCCGGTGGCGTACAACATGGCTTGTGCAGCAGGTTGCGTTTCGTCAGAAGTTACCTGCCAACTGTATTTTTTATGTTTTAATTTTTCGTCCATAACTAAAAAAGCCCTTCTGAAACAGAAAGGCTTACAATTTATCTTTTATGCAATAGCAAGCTTTCTGTCAATAAATATTTACGACACTAATAATAATACTAAGAATGACAGAAAGTTGTTTATTGTTCATTTTGCTTTAATTTTTATACAATGTTATGGTAAATTATTTTGTTATGCAAATTTTTTATTGAAGAGTTTTTGTTTCAGAATAAGATTGAGCTTCATTACTATTTACAAAGGTGTGATTTTAAAAAGATGTTATCAACAAGTTGGCATAAAGATGACACCTTAAAAAAAAGATGTCACCTTTGAATGAGCGGAAGCAAGACTAAAGTTTATTCGATCCGATCTGTTACACTTCAAAAAAATAGGTTAGTGCTTTATCATTTTCCTATAAAGTATGTGATTGCTTGCCGTGATTTTCATTACATAGGTGCCGCTATCCCAATTTTCAACATCAAATGAAAATTGATTTGCCCCTTTTTGGATTTGCCTATTTTGATGTTTGATTAAAGATCCATTTATATTATACCAAGCTATGTGTAAAAGTTGAGTTCTTGTTGATTCAACTGAGCAGTTGACCTGTTTAGTTGCCGGATTTGGATAAGTAATTGGGAAATCTAAAAAACCAAATTCGTATGGACTGAACGTATCTTCTTCAATGCTTACCATAAATAAACTGCTTTCTACCAGGTTGTTTTCTTCACAATTTTCCTCAACGGCATTGTTGCAATCTATATGAAAGGTGTAACTATCGCTTGCTTGAATGGCTTGCCCATTAGCGAACAAGGTGGTGGTAAATAAGGTTTTGTTTGGGATAAGGAGTTTTTCGGTAAAGCTATTCATCACATCTCCGTTGATATTTTTTCTTTCAATACATAACTGAACCGAATCGGATAAATTATAAGTGCCTGCATTAATCAGTGGTAAGCAAATTTTAATAGAATCTAAGGGATCAATTATGGTATCTGGCTCAAAAACGATTTGACTTTTAATGATTTCAAATTCAGGTTTGGGCATATAATTGATGATGATTGCCGGGTCGCCTTGCAAGTTCATTTCTTCTAATGATATTTGAATTCCCCCATTATCTCGATATATATTTTGTATTACATTTAGCATGCTTTTTCCGATAGGTTGATTATAATTTTTATAAGCCAATTGTTGATACATATTTTCACCATATTCAAAAAGAGACGGAGGAAAACCATAATTAATTGCACCAAGATAGGCAATGGCTCCAGCATCTTTTTCTAATACCCACTCTTCTGACATGGAGGGCTTGGAAAATATGCTAGAATGAGACTGATGGACATCGCCTGTAAATGGTGTGAGCGAAAGTATAAAAGGGTATCGAGCTTCGTCTTTATATTCTTTCGCTTCTCCAATATCAAACTTCCAATTTTGATCTGAATTTAGTAGATAAAAATTATTAATAATACCAAAGCGTTTTTGGTTTAGTAAATCATATAGTTGGTTTTGTAATAAAGTGTCGTAACAACTATGAGAAATATATTTGAAACAGGTCAAATTGCCACCATATAAGGTGTCTTTAATGATTCTTGCTATTTTTCCATTTGGACAACCATTAAACTGCAACACTTCTTTTCTCCAACTCAAGGCTTCGGCATTACAATAATCAATATCATCGTTTTCATATTGTTTAACTTTGTTCAGATAATTTAATATATCTTCTGGTTGGCTTGCACTTATTCTGCCTACAGCAATTTCTGGAATTGCTGATTTTTCATATTTGCCAAATTGCCAATCTGATGGAGCTTCGCCGTAAGTGGGTACCAAGTTGTTTTTCCAATTAAGTGTATCATATCTACATAAAGAATTTTTAATGGATTTTCCGATGAGTAAGAGATATTCAGGTTTTACTTGCCATTGATCGATCGCAAAATCCATAAAATTTTTAATGGCAAGCGGATGCTTTTGAATGCCATATGCAAACTGATCATATAACTGTTCAACATTCACTACTAATGGCTTGTAATTTCCACCGGTTTCATTGGAGCGATAAGTGGCATAATCATCTACATAACCCTCCTTCATTAATTGGGTATTGGAAACCATTAAATAGTTTCCTTGCTTGGCTGTTTCAGTATAGTCCGTAAATTTTGTTTTGGTTAGCTGTTTGATTTGATGAATAGTATTCGCATTATTTTGATAGACAAATAACAACCGTTCTCTATCTTTAGAAGCGGGTATATGAAAACTGCTTTTGCTGTCTTCAATAATACCTTCCATTCTGAAACCATTAGTAATATCTAATAGGATTTGACTATTTTCATCGTGTTCGAAATTTTCAATTTCTATTAAATCGGATGTAACTGTATTTGATGTTAAGGTAAAAGCAAATTGATCGAAACCTTCAAAATTAAAGGTTCTTGGATAATTGATACTTATGTAAGAAAGTGCATTCTGGTCGATTGAAGCGTAAAAACCCATAGCGTTTAATTCAAAAACATTATCTGTAGTATCCCTTAGTTTGTTTAAAGGAAAACGGTCTATTGAAAACTTCTCTACCGCATATCCTTCATATTTCTCTTTTACTATTTCTTCTTCATTAAGTTTTATTTGCAGGTTATGATCATTATTTGTAAAAAAATCATCAGACAAGCCTAATACTTTCAATTCTATTTCGGCAGCCGGACCTGCATGATTTATAAAAGGTGTTGGCAAATTTACAATCAAGCTACTGTCAATAGTCGCATCTCCAAGACCAAATAGGTTGCCGGCAAATCCTTCGCCTTCCTCGTATTCAGAAAAATGAACATTGATTCCGCTAAAACGAAAACCTACACCATTAGAATACCTGTCATTTTTATAATGAACAGATTGATGTATAAAATAGTCGTGGGCTTCCGGAGCATTTTCTAAATTGTTTGGGGCTTGGGTATATTTAAATTTTTGGATAGAGTATCAATCGTTAAAAAATAGGTGGCAGTATCGGTAAACAAACTTTCAAATTGGTGCAATTGATGATCCGGTGATTTAAATAGTTGCCTGTCAAAATCACCGTTTAATTTATCACCGTAAAATTCAATAAAATCATTCTCGGCAAAGGTGTTGTTGTTCGATACATAAATAGGTATTTCCTCACCGGCAAAAAACATTTTGTAAGCACTTCCTTCTGCCATAATTTGATGCTTCTCTAAAGTATTTTTAGAAATTCGATATACTCCTTCTTCGTGTACTTTAATTTTATAATAGGTTTGGTTAGGATTAATCCATTCATTATGATAAATTTTTTGTGCGGACATCAAATTCAATGAAAAAATCACAAATAGGCAAGCTAAACACTGGTTTAACATATTGATAATTGTTAGGTTAGGTAATTAGTTTTGGAAAGATGTCATTCAGAACGAATTTGAAATTTTAAATATTGTGCAAGTTCATTTTGTTATACTTGAAAGTATACATAAAATAAGGAATGATACATATAATTTTTAAAAAAAATCTCCATTATTGTCAATTGAATTGAATACTTTTACCAACTATGCAATCGTACATTCGCTTAATTCATAACTATCAAGAAGTTTGTTTTACCGATGAACAAACTGGGCAAACCATTGGTATATTGGCTGGTTATGGCGCTGGTTTAAATAGCTACTTAATTCCTTTCAAAGACCATACTTTTAACTTGGTGAAAGGCTACAATACTAAAGCTGAATTTGAAAAATTATACAATAATGTATTGTTAGCACCTTTTCCCAATAGGATAAAAGACGGGCAATATACTTTTCAAGATCAGTCTTTTCAGTTACCAATTAACCATGTTAAAGAGCAGCACGCCATGCACGGTTTTTTGTTTAATAGAGCTTTTGTTATTGAAGAAATGTACACTTTAGATAATGAAGCACACCTTATGCTTACTTATTACTACCCTGGATTAATTGCTGGTTATCCATTTCCATTTCACTGCCAAATAATGTATGATTGGAAACCACAGGAGTATTTAACCGTTACAATAAATATTGAAAATACAGGAAATAATACAATGCTTCTTGGATTAGGTTGGCATCCTTATTTTACTTTTCCGAGTGTTGTAAATGATTTAAGCTTGCAGCTAAATTGCACTAAACATTTTAAAGTAGATGAGCGAATGATCCCTACTTTAGAAACACAAAAATTTGATGCTTTTCAACAATTAAACTTAATTGGCGATACACAATTGGATGATTGTTTTGGTTTAGTGAGCAATATAAATGATACAAATACTATAGAGACTGTGGTGAAAGATGAAGCGCACAATATTGAATTAAGCATCATACAAGAAACCGGACAACATCAATTTAACTACCTTCAATTATACACGCCAAAAGACAGAAAATCGATTGCTATAGAACCAATGACTTGCATACCAAATGCTTTTAATAATGGAATTGGTTTGATTGAATTAATGGCATCTGAAGAGTTAAAAGTTGCCTTTAAGTTAAAAGTAAGATACAGTTAAGTTTAACTGAATTTATAGAGGAACAAGGTTTATAAACTATCCCCGATTGCCTAGCCAACAGAGCTAACAACTACATTTGAGCGGAAAACCGAAGAGGTATTATCATAATGCCAAATGATTTCGCTTCAAAAAATATCAAAAAAGTATCAACTACTTTTTTGTTTAAATAAACTTGTTCATTTTTCCAACCTTTTCGAATAATCTATCGGTCTATATATACAAAAGCCCTTTCCAATATAAACTTTAAATAAACGTTAAAACAATAGATATGAAACAAATCGCTATCCTTACAACAGTTTTGCTTACTATTACATGCACTTTTACAGGTTGCTTTAAAGATGCTTGCACCAACGAACGAACTTTTTTGCAGACTACGCCCATCTTTAAATCAGCAGCTGAAATTAGACAAGATATTACTATTGAAAGTCCAAGAGCTTTATTAAAACCCGGAAAAATTTATTTTTATCAAAACTATATTTTGTTAAATGAAAAACTCGAAGGTATTCATGTAATTGATAATAGTGATCCGGCTAATCCTATAAAAATCTCGTTTATTGGTATTCCTGGAAATGTAGACATGGCGGTAAAAAATAATGTTTTGTATGCTGATAATTTTATTGATCTTTTAGCAATTGATATCAGCGAACCAGAAAAGCCTATTTTAAAAACCCGTACTGAAAATGTGTTTCCATCATTAGGCATGGACGCACAAAACCGTCATCTATTATATTATGAAGAAGAATGGATAACTGAAATAGTAGATTGTGAGCAGTGGAATGAGTGGGACAATCGCAATATAGATTTTCTTGAAGGAGATTTTGTTTTTAACCAATCTACTGCACCACAAGGTGGTTTCAGTTGGCAAAGTAATACTATTGGGCAAGGTGGTTCTTTAGCAAGGTTTACCATAGCAGATGACTTTTTATACACGGTTAGTAATGCTGATTTAAATGTTTTTAATATTAGTGAATTGTGTCAACCCAACTTAAATACAACAGTAAATGTTGGTTGGGGTATTGAAACTATTTATCCTTATAAAAATAATTTGTTTATTGGTTCTCAAACCGGCATGTTTATATATGATATTAGTAATGGGGCTAATCCAACTTTTAGTAGTCAGTTTCAACATGCGCGTGCTTGCGATCCGGTAGTTGTAAAAGATAATTTTGCTTATGTTACCTTACGCGGTGGCACACCCTGCCAAGGTTTTGAAAACCAATTAGAGGTAATTGATGTTAGTAATTTACGCCAACCTAAATTGCTAAAAACTTACGAAATGGATAGTCCCTACGGTTTAGCTATTACCGAAAAAGATGTGTTGTATATTTGTGATGGAGAAAGTGGCTTACGGGTTTATGATGCTACCGATCCTTTAAAGTTAGATCAGGTTCATCGCAAAAAAGATTTGCCGACCTATGATGTGATTGCCTTAGAAAACGACGTAATTATGGTCATTGGTTCAGCCGGTTTATATCAGTATGATGCTTCTGACAAAAAGAAATTAAAACAATTGAGTGTACTTGCTGTAGAAAGTATTTGACCAAAAACTATGAAAATCTTTTTTCCTGTTATAGTTCTTATTTTTTTAAATTTAACTGCAATTGAAATACTGGCACAACATGAAAATCAAAAACCGCATCTAATTGATATACTTCATTTTAATGGAGGAGTTAGGCTATATGGGAAAATAATACATGCGGATGAAGATGAGGTAGAATTTGAATTGACAAACGGTGAAGTGGTTTTCATACCAAAAAACATCATAAAAAAAATTATACAAACATACGGCAAATTTGGCTTCAAGAAAATAATGTTTTATCATAAAAAACCCTACGAATTTAAAGAGCAAGGCATTTATCAAAGCACCATGGTTAATTTTCCGCAAGGTTACGCTCTAGCAGATTATGCCAATTATGTTCGTAACTTAGAAAGGTTCAATTTGTCGGATTACAGATATTGGAAAATGGGCATAGGTATTCATCACGTATGTGGTATTCAACACAACCGGCAGTTTGGTACTGGCATTGGTTTAGGATTTGATGGATATGATATTAGCAATGGCAAAAATATACTATCGGTTTATGCAGAAAGTAGAGGTTATTTAACCGCTAAACGAGTGAGTCCCTATTATTCTATTGGGCTTGGATATGGTATTAGCCTTCCTAATAAAGGTGTTGGGTCAATAATCAATAGCAAAGGCGGTTTGTTTTTTAATCCTTCTGTAGGCTATCGGTTTGGTAGTTCTTCTAAAGCAAATTTTGTATTAAGTTTTGGTTATCGATTACAAATTGCCACTTATACCGAAAGGTATAGAATGAGAGCTATTCTTATAAGAAAACATTATTTCAACCGGTTTAATACAAATTTCGGATTAGTCTTTTAAAATAAAAAATTACAATTTGTTTAAATGTATAATAATCGCAATAATGAAAACATTCTTTAAACACATATGCCTCATTTTTTGCATTTTTGTCTCCTTTACAATATTTGCTCAAGAAGGTATTCAAAAGCGCACAAGCAACGATGTCATTCATTTTAAAGGTGGAGTCAAACTATTTGGAGAAATAATAAATATTGATGCGAATAGTATTTATATAGAATTGAATAATGGTAAAATTGTTGCCCTGCCCATTAATACGATTAAAAAAATGAAACTAAAAAATGAAAACAGTGCTGTTAAGTTAAAATTTTCTCGCAGTAAAATATATGAATTTAAAGAAAAGGGCATGTATAATTCTACGATAATTAATTTTCCACAAGGTCAAGCTTTAGTATCGTATCGCGAATTATTTAGCAGCTTTAATCGTTTTTACTGGAGATATTGGGTTGTAGGTATGGGTTTACATCATATTTATGGTAAACAACATAACCGTTGGCTTGGCACCGGTTTAGGCTTAGGCTTTGATGGTTATCAATTAGGAGAAGCCCAAAATTTTCTATCAGCTTACATAGAAACCCGAGGATACCTGTTGGCAAAAAGGTTTAGTCCTTATTATTCGGTAGGCTTAGGATATGGATTTCTTATTAACAATTATAATAATATCTTAATTAACGGTAAAGGAGGTTTATTTTTTAGTCCTTCAATGGGTTATCGTTTTGGTGGTTCCGATGGTGCAAATTTTTTGCTTAGTTTAGGCTACCGGCTTCAAATTAGTACATTTACCTTAAGAGATGGGCTTGGACCGATTTTATCCCGAAAAATAAATTTTAACCGGCTAAACACTAATTTCGCTTTGGTGTTTTAAATAAATTGATTAACATTTTATATTATATATATGAAAAATATTTCAACATTATGGTTTGCAGTACTTTTATTGCTCATGGTAATTGCGCAAATTGGTCAAGCACAAAATCCATTGTTAGAGCATCATACCTTTGATAAAATATACCTGAAAGGCGGCACTTTTTTTTATGGAAAAGTATTAAACTTAAATGATGAAATTGTGGAATTTGAAATGATGAACGGAAAAATAGTTGAGTTTAAGCGCATTAGTGTTAAAAAAATTGTGCAACAATTAAACGATAAAGCGAAAGAAAACTTTCAACTTAAATCGCGCCCATTATATAATTTTAAAGAAACCGGTTGGTATAACAGTACCTATATTAACTTACCGCAAGGTTTTGATATTGCAGACTCTTGGATTTCGGGTATGGGCTTACACCATGTTTTTGGCTATCAACACAGCCGTTTATTGGGCACCGGCGTTGGTTTAGGTTTCGATGGATATGAATTAGGTAGCGGTAGAAATGTGTTATCGGCTTATAGTGAAATAAGGGGGTATTTTCTTCAAGAGAATTTTTCTCCTTTTTATACACTTGGTTTTGGTTATGGCTTTGCCCTCAAAAATACCGATATTGGTATAATAGAAAGTAAAGGTGGTTTGTTTTTTAACCCGGCAATATCGTATCGTTTTGGTGGCTCAGCTAATGCCAATTTTTTACTTGGTTTGGGTTATAAAATTCAGAGAGCTACATTTGCTGATCGGGGTTGGAATGGCTCTGTTTCTAAACAAACGTATACCTTTAACCGGTTAAATGTTATGGTGGGCTTGGTTTTTTAAACTTACAACTGTTGGTCCAAACCCCGAAAAATCAAAAGTTACTGTTAATAACGTTCAATTTTAATATTGGGGTATTTTCTCTTGCTGGCAACCCTTTTCTAAAGGCTTGAGTCGAGAGCAAGCCTCTACTATTAATTGACTTTTTTTTGCTTGCGCTATGTGCATCCCTTGATTAAAAATAACTGGCAGATGGTTACATTGTACAAGCGTAAACCAATAATGAGATGGTAAACAATAACCAGCCTAACAGGCTATTATATTTTTTAAATTGAGCTAAAGACATAATAATAGTTTAAGTTTACTGATGAGTTTATGTTTTGTATTATGTGTTAATCCCTTTAAGTATACAATATTTTAATATTGATCTTTAAATCATTTTAAAGAAACTTAAATTGTACTTAATAAAGCTAAAAATAAGTTTTTTTATTTTTATATTCGCCCAAAATTAAGATTGTTTAATTATTACGAATTTGAAGTCAATGAATTGATTTCTGCAATTGTCGTTCTTAAGACTAATTACTCTCATAGATTACTTAATTTTACATTAATTTTTAAAATTGAACATATAAAAAGATGAAAAAAAATAATTTATTATTCTTATTATCGTTTTGCACGATAGTTTTATTTACTCAATGTGGTGATGATAAAGATCCTATTACTTTTACACAAGCTATGCTTGATGATGCCAGTAGTTTAGCAGTTACTGAAACAGGTGGTGATTTTGCACACGGCGGAATGATGCTTACCGGAGATCAAACTATTAGAGAAATTTTTACGAATAATGGTGATAATTTAAACAATGCAAAAAGAGGTGACGTAGTGACCAAACATACCTATGCTAAAGACGCTGATGGCAACAAAGGCGATTTATTGATGATATTTGCTATGTTTAAGCACGAGGAAGGTTATTGGGAAGCAGCTAATGATTGGGAATATGTAAGAATTGCTCCAGATCCTTCTGTGGATTACACTGCTAGTCCCAATGGCGTTTTGTCAGATGCTGCGTTACGCGGTAATACACACAATGAAGAACCAGGATGTGTTAGTTGTCATAATGGTGCTGGTGGAGGCGATCAATTATTTCACAACGATTAGAAAATTTAGATTTTAAAATAATTGAAACCCGTGCAAATTTTGTACGGGTTTTTTATTGGAAATTGATTAAATGTTTTGCCATCATATGAGCATACTCCAAAGCTTTGGCTCTTACCTTTTCTTGAAAATTGATATCCTCACCGGCATAAATAATACTACGTGCTACATTAATTAACAAACCGATGTTTTGGTTGATTCCGTGTTGAATCACTTCGTGGGCATTACCGCCTTGCGCACCAATACCTGGAATCAACAAGAAATTGTTGGGTGCCCAACGCCGTACTATTTTTAAGTATTCGGCTTTAGTAGCACCAACTACATACATTATTCTATCAGCGTTTTGCCATTTGCTACTTTCTTGTAGCACTTCTTCAAACAAATAGTCGCCGGTTAATAGTTTTTTGGTTTGAAAATCTGTGCTGCCTGCATTAGAAGTGAGTGTTAGTAAGATGACGTATTTATCAGGGTAGGTTAAAAAAGGCTGAACACTATCTTGCCCCATATAAGGCGAAAGTGTAATCGCATCAAAATTCATGTGTTCGAAAACTGATTTTGCATATTGTTGAGCGGTATTGCCAATATCGGCTCGTTTGGCATCGGCAATTTTAAAATGATTGTCTCCAATATAATCGACTGTTTTTTGAAGGCTTTCCCAACCTTTTGGTCCTTGTGCTTCGTAAAAGGCGAAGTTGGGTTTGTAGGCTACACAGATATCTTTTGTTGCATCAATGATGGCTTTGTTAAATTCAAATATAGGGTCTTTGGTTTGTAACAAATGTTGAGGTATTTTAGTTAGATCAGGATCTAAGCCCACGCAGAGGAATGTTTTTTTTGTTTTGATTTCTTTGGTAAGATCCATCATTTGTTTTTGTTAAACTACGTGGGGAAGCGGTATTAAACTAGCCCCGATTGCAGCGGTTATGCCTGTTGAAGCCTGGCTAATGAAGCAAAGCAAAACAGGTATTTGAGCGGAAAGCGGGACTGCCGTTTGACCGTAGTAAACTGTTTTGCTTCTAATAAAAATGTTATGCTTTGTTAGCAGCCGGAACATTAATAGCTACCACTTTTTGTATTTGTGAAACGGAGCGTTTTACAGCTTCTTCAATGCCGGCTTTCATGGTTTGATAGCTCATAGGGCAAGTTTGACAAGTACCCAATAGACGTACATTTAAAACCCAATCGTCGGTGAGTTCAACTACCTCTATATTACCCCCGTCTGCCTTTAAATAAGGGCGCATGGTATCTAAAGCTTCTTCTACTTTATCTAATATGTTTAATTGTTCATCAACCATTAGTATGTTTTATATAACCGGCTCGGTTTTTATGGATTGTGCATTTACAATAGAAACATGGCGAGCCACATTTTGGACAAAGGTATCAAAAGCATGAACAACTAGCTCATTATTTTCAGATAATATAACAGGCTTACCATCATCACCTCCTTCTCTAATGGGTTCTTGTATAGGTATTTGCCCCAATAAGGGCACTTCATATTCATCTGCAAGCTGGCTTCCACCGTCTTTGCCAAATATATAATATTTTTGATCGGGCATTTCTGGTGGGCTGAAATATGCCATATTTTCCACTATTCCAAGCACGGGCACTTCCAATTGTGGCATTTTAAACATTTCGATGGCTTTTCTTACATCTGCCAATGCTACGTTTTGCGGCGTAGTGACAATAACGGCTCCGGTTAGGGGTACACCTTGTACCAAAGTTAAATGAATATCGCCGGTGCCGGGCGGTAAATCTAAAATTAAATAATCTAAATCGCCCCAAATGGCATCGCCTACAAATTGTTTAAGTGCTGAGCTTACCATAGGTCCGCGCCAAACAATGGCTTGATTGGCTTTTGCCAAAAAACCAATGGACAATAGTTTTACGCCATATTGCTCAATGGGTAAAATTTTGTGTTTGCCGTTTTGTTCGGTAACGCCTGGTTTGGCATCTACTAAATTAAACATGGTTGGTATGGAGGGTCCGTAAATATCGGCATCGATTAAGCCAACGGAAGCTCCTTGTTTGGCTAAGCCTGCCGCAAGATTAACGGCAATAGTAGATTTGCCTACCCCTCCCTTTCCTGAAGCTACGGCAATAATATTTTTTACACCGGGCAAAATGGGCTCGGCTTGGGCACGGGTAGAAGTTACGGTAGCAGAAAAATCTACTTTAACTTGCAGGTCGGCAGAAATTTCATCTTGCAGCACTTCTACAATATCGCTTTCTATTTTATCTTTTAGTGGGCATAGGGGCGTTGTTAATTTTATATATACTTCAACCGAATTTCCATCAATTATTACATTGTCTACCATTTGCAGGCTCACAATGTCTTTGTTCAAATCCGGGTCGTCTACCTGGCGAAGGGCTTGTAAAACTTGTTCTTTGCTCACATTCATTGTTTACAAAGATACCATGCTATGTTTAGAAAGTAATTAATGATAAGATAAAAGATTTGCACATAGTATGCGCACTACAATCTATCGATTTGTAAATTTTTTTTTCATCTTATTACTTAATTTAAAAAATTTTTATTGTTTAAAACAATACATAAACAACTAATAGTAAATACATTAATTAATTAAAATATTATACTTTATGTAAATTTTAGAAGCAATTCGTATAAAAAACGGCTTTGTAATTGATTTAGCTTTGCATCAACATTTGAAACTGCTAATTTTGAATTGACCAATTTATTAACCAAAACAAATTATTTAATGATGAAAAAAATCACGTTCATCCAAACTTTATTATTACTATTAATCAGCTTCACTACCTTTAGTAAAAGCCAATTAAATCATTGTACTCAGTTTCAACTGAAGGTAATGATGTGTTGCACCGTTACGATTTTGAAACTGAAACCTGGCTCGTAATTGGAGAAACAGGAACTGAAAACTTACGAGCACTCGAATTTGATAATCTTACTAAAACCTTATACGGAATTGATGAAGGAAAGTTGGGTACTGTTAATATTGAGACAGGATTGTTTACAAGTTTCGGCAATGTAAACACCGGCAATGGTACTTATGGAAGCATTAGCTTAAACGAAATTGTAAGCTTGGCTTATCACACTAAACTAAAAGTGCTTTATGCCGTACATCGTATACCCGGCGAAGGACCCGGCACCAACGATGTGCTTTTTCAAATTGACCCATCTACCGGCTTAATCAAACAAAATGCGATGGTTGATCCAACAACGGCAAATATGGTAGATTATGTAACTATTGGAGAATCCTTTTTATATGGCGATAATCCTGTAGATGGTTACGATGTTGCGGGCATTATATATCATCCTTATACACATCAGCTTTTGGGGTTACATACAATTAATGAACAATTTGGCAGTAACATAAACGAATTGAATCAACAAACTGGAGCAATAGAATCCAAGATTTACGATACGCATCTTTATTATTTAACGGATATATTTACCATTTGCATGGGACAGCTTATTGGTGCACAGCTATTTGAAGAATACCATGCACAGCTAGAGACAATTGATTTAACTAAATCAGACTTTTACGCCATAGGCAGTTTCGATCCAACCAAATTGCAGAGTTTGGCTTGCAGTTATCCGGTAAATGATTTAGCATTACAAGTTACTTTAACTCCCTCCACAAAGCTACCTATAAACGATCATCAATTTGTTAATTTTGATGTATATGTATTTAATCAGGGTGATGTAAAAATTGAAGAATTTGAGTTAACCGGATATTTTTCAACAGATGACTTTGCAATATTTGATTTAGGAGACCCTATTTACACAAACAACGGCAAAGTAAGCCGAACCTTTTATTACAACATTGAGCCAGGAGATACTTTTAAAACTCAAATTAGAGCCATAACAAAAAAAGGTATAAAAGGAACTGTAAGAGCAGCTGTTGAAATTAGTGATGCCTCTGTTTATGATATTACCCATGATGATGATTACAATAATACAAGTTCATTATTAGATATTGATTCTAATTATGATGACTTAGATAATGAAATGAATATTGTTGACAATGAAATTAATGGCATTAATAATGATGAAGACGATCATGATATTGTTGAATTTAAAGTTAATTTACCCGAATGCAATTGCTATTCAGTAGCTCAAAATAATGGAGCAGATAATGAACTTTTTCAATATGATAGTTATTTAAAGGAATGGAAGAAAGTTGGCAAAACCGGCACTAATAATTTAAAAGCATTAGCTTATATATCATCTTCTCAAAAACTTTATGGTATTGAAAAGGGGCAAATAGGAACCTTTAATGTATATAGTGGTCAATTTAACAGCTTTGGTGAAGTAAATACTGGTGAAGGTGAATATGGAACACTTACTTTAGATGATATTGAAGGTTTAGCTTATGATGCACGACAGGAAGTGATGTATGCAGTGCATAGAGTACCAGGAGATGGACCAGGAACCAATGATGTGTTGTTCAAAATAGATATTGAAACTGGAAAAATTATTAAAAACGGAATGACCAACCCAAGAACAGATAACTTAACAGATTATGTGGTTATTGAAGAAGTATTTATGGGTGATGATGTTTCTAGGGAGATTTATGATGTAACTGGAATTACTTATGATGTTTATAATAATCAACTAATTGCTTTGCATACTTTAGCTGGCAACAATCAAACGGTTATAACAGAATTAAACAAAAATACTGGAGAGCTTTTTTCTATTCTATGGGATGTACATACTGATTTTTTTACTGATGTTTCATTAAACAAAAATGGCCAATTTGTAGCCATTGCAAATAGTGGTAACAATGAAAATTTAGAACAGCTTGTAACATTTAATTTACCAGGGAGTGAATTGATAGCCTTAGCTGAAATAGATAATAGCCAATTATCAAATAATTTCCAAAGCTTAGCCTGCCACGCTCCAGTAAACGATTTAGCTTTGAGTATAGTTCATAATACAGAAACGTTAGCTTTACCATTTGTTATTTCAGATGAAGTTAATTACGATTTTTTAGAGTTAGATATCACCATTCATAATCAAGGTGAAATTGCTGTTGATGAATTCATGTTAAGTATTTCCCCAATAGAGGTACTAGACTCAATTGATATAGTTTATGAAGGATGGGCTATACATGGAAATATAGCTTCTAAAAACTTTCAGCAAAACATCGAACCAGGAAGACGTTATACAATTACTAATTTTTTTTTAGTTAAAGAAGGCTACGAAGGCTTAGTAAAATTAAATGCCGAAATAGCCAGTGCCTTTAATTACGATATTACAAATAGTAATGGCAATCCCTTTTTATTAGCAGATATCGATTCTCAATATGATGCTATAAATAATGAACTGAACATAATTGATAATGAACTAAACGGTGGTGGCGCATTCGTAAATGAAGATGAAGATGATCACGATATTGTTTATATACAAGTATACACTAATGCAACGGTTAATGCTCGATTAAACAAGATTGAATCGCCCTGCTATGCAATAGCCCACAACAATGGAGAAATCAATACTTTAAGTGTGTATAATCCAGCAGAAAATTACTGGTACATTGTTGATATTATTGGAACAACCGGTATAAAAGCCTTAGCCATTAATCATACCAATAATTTGATTTATGCTATTGATGATGGCACATTAGGAACGATAAATCCTTACAGTGGAGAATTTGAACCAATAGGAACGGTTAATACAGGAAATGGACCTCTTGGTTCCATAATTCTAGACAATATTTATGGCTTAACCTTTGATGCTGAACAGGGGGTTTTATACGCTTCGCATAGAATAAAAGGTAATAATGATGTAATTTTCCAGATAGATCCGCTCACCGGCTTAATCATTCCTGATGTATATACTGATTATTCAGGCAACCCTGTTGACTATGACGCAATACCTACTTTTGCAGGCGGCATAGGAGAGGCGGATGTAAGAGATATTACCGGTTTAACCATCAATCCATTTACCGGAGCACTTTATGTTATGATCGCTAATCGTTTAAGTGTATTCGATAAATATACTATGGATTATGAGATAACCGCTGTTATTTGGGATAAAGATGATAAGTTGGGTGCCGTTACTTTTGTTTCTGAACATGAGGTATATACCACAAACTATCAACCTAACGGAGAAACTCAATTAGTCTTAACCGATCTGCAAACTCAAACCAATACACCAATAGGTGCTTTAGATCAATATAATACGGTTACTGGTTTTCTATCTTTAGATTGCAGCCAATCTATTTGCGTTGATGAAAAAAATATTAGTGAAACTTATACTGGACAAGGTGTGATCACTTCAGGCATTTATCAAGCTGATCAAACCATCAATTCAGATGGTATAATAAACGGTATTGATCAAAATGTAACCTATAAAGCCGGTATTGAAATTAATTTAGAAGCTGGTTTTGAAGTAAAAGCCGGCAGTGAGTTTTTGGCTGATATCGAAGGCTGTGATTAAACATTGCCAACATCTAATTAAAGTAATTTACCTAATGCATAATAAATAATAGTATACTTATTTAAATCACTACTATTCGGGAATGCTAGCTGCATTCCCGATTTTTTTTTTGCAAGGGCGATAATTAGGTGATACAAGCCCACTATGGGGGTATGTAGCAACACACCATTAGCTGAGAGCGAGGGCGTTTACCGTGAGGGGGATTCTGTAGTGGAGTATAGGCTCAATAGGTATCGATCATTTTGCAGGATGTTTTTCTAATGGGCAGTACTTGTAAACGAATGGCAGATTCTGAGCAAGCCATTCCGCTGGCTTCATGACTTCTCAGAATGCCGGTTTTTTTAATGGCTTTAGTTAGCGAACTCGTACCGCTACTTGTTGGATAGATTTTTGTGGCACGAATACTTCTTTTAAAAAGTAAAAAAGCCCGTACCGGATTAAGGTACAAGGCTTTTGTTTAGTGAGCATACATCTTGCTTAGTTGGGTTGACATTTACCAACTTGTCTTAATCGTTGCGGCACAAGTGAACCTTGCAGGAACACTTGCGCCCAATGTCATTAAGTTAAGCAAAGCTAATTAACACTTCAAGTTAAAATCAATATCTTTATTTATTGAAATTGAAGATATTAAATATTTTATTTAGATCAATTGAAAGTTGAAAATCCTTAACTTAATGACATTGCACTTGCGGTCAATGTCATTAAGTTAAGCACAATCCTAAAAATGGGTTCATAACAGAAGCCTCCTGTTGCCAAACTGCTTTGGTTTTGTTCTTTGCCTATATTTATCTGGTTCTCTTTTGTAATTTCTATTAGGCCTTACAGGTATTACA
>CALHDG010000159.1 GCA_938023075.1 uncultured Chitinophagales bacterium | reverse complement strand
CGTAGAGTTCTTTTGTTAGTCTATATCTTTCTTTATAATTTTTCAAAGCTTCGTCTAAATTACCTTTGGCTGCATTTATTTCTCCGAGTTTAGAATAACTAATCGCCAAACCATTTTTAAAGTTGACATTGCTTGGGTCTTGATCGTAGAGTTGTTGATATTGTTGATTGTAAATTCTACTATACTTTTCAGCCAATGTTAAACTATTGTAGTTTAATTGATAATCAGTTATCAAGTGACACAAATTTGGCAAAATTGTAACACCATACTTAATACCATTGTTTATTAAAGATTCGGCATAATTAATGCAATTTTGTAAAGGTAAATTTTGTGTCTTTTTATGAGTAACAACACTTAAAAAATACAACTTATCATATATTGAATCAAGAAAAGTATTTAAAAATTCATTTTTTTGTCTTGCATTATCTAAACAAACTTCTTGAATAACATGATTACATTTAAATGCTTTTTCGTTTTCAAAATATTTTAACCAGCCTTTTTCACTTAAATTCAAAAGGTTTTTGTCTAAATTTTCAATGTTCGGTAGTATATCTTTTAAATGTTCATACGGTATATTTACAGAAGGTAAAAATGCAAATAATTGTAAGAGCTGTTTTTCTTGTTCGATTAACTCATTTATGTTAAACATCGCTTTAAAAATAGCCGCAGGTTTTGCTTTTGCGTATTTTTTTGTTGCTACAGCATCGCTTTTACTAAGTTGTAATACGCCATTGTTTTGTAAATCGAGCAATAAATCATTTACCTCATAATGCAGGTTAAATGGGTTGTTAAAGTTCAACAAATTTTTTGCTAAAACTTCTATTACTTGTGTATTGTAATCTATGGCTTCAAATATTTGATACAAAGTTTCATCATGGCTTTCATCGTACAAGTTTTCATCGTAATATTGTATAAATACTTTTTTGGCATCCTCTTTATCTAATAATGGAATTTCATAAGCCGTATATTCTTTTACATTATTACAACGGCTTGTTATTAAAATATGCGCTTGGTTAATTTTGCTCAACAATTCGTTTTGCAGTCTTACTAAAAGTTCCGGTTGGTTCATATTATCTAAAACCAATAAAATGGGTTGTTTTAAGGTATCGTTAATAAGTGTAACAACTTCTTGTGTTAGTATTTTGCTTGTTTTATGGGTAGTGGGTATTTTTAAATTATCCGCAAAGTTTACTATAAAGCTATCAAAATCATCTACCACAAAAAGCCAAATTAAATGCTGGTAATCTGTAAAATATTGATGGTAAAAGTTAGCTGCAACCGCCGTTTTACCAATACCACCTTCTGCATTTAACAATAAGCGGCAATGGCTGTTTTCCTTACGTTCCAATTCATCTCTTAAGTTTTTAATTAAAACCGTTCTGCCAATTAATGCTTGTTTTGAGGGAGTTTCGCCAATTGTTTTGGCAATACTTGTCTTTTGATTATTGTAATTATAAATTACATTTTCGGCTTGTTCAACATAACTTGATTTTTCACCTTGTTCAATATTTCTCAATTTTTCATTCATTGTTAATAGTTACATCTCCTTTTATGTTTTCAAAATAATTGCTTTTTTCTCCTTGAATTATTATTCTTTTCTCAATTTCACTTTTGTCAAATTCAAAACTTTCAAAATTGTTCAACAACAGTCTATCCAACTCTTTGTTAAACTGTTTCCATAAATCATTAAAATCGGCATAAGGGCAGTAAAAATGTTCTAATTGTTGCAATTGGTTTTTAAATGCGGTAACGGATGTTTCGGCTTGGTCGCAATTTTTGAAATAGGTAAGTATAAAGGGTTTGTTGGTAGTTTTAAAAGCACCAACGGCGGTTTCAAATTCTTCTTCACTATAGCCGCCCAGTTTAGTATAAACCAACAACACAAAAATGTCGCAATCTTTAATGGTTGCATTGTATTCATCTTGCGATCTGGTTTTTGAAAAAAAAGCACTTAAGTCTTCCCAAATTTCTAAGTGTAGAAAAACCTGTTGTTCAAACCAGGCTTTGCATTTCCGGTAAATTTCAATTTCAAATTGTTCGCGCTCGCTTTTCAGTTCAATGCTCGAAGCGAGGAATATTTTTATTCTTTTCATTGCTGTTATTCATTAGTCAAGCAAATATACGGTTTTGTTATTAAATGAATTGGAAGCCGACAATCTTGTTTATAGTCGCAATAGTCGTAGTGTCACACTACGTCTGTTGCTTTGAGCGTCTCGCTCACCCAATACTAACGAAGCGGCAAAGCCATCCACTCTCAACGAGATTGGCAATTACATTGCATCTTTATTTAAAAACCAAAGCTTGTGGTTTGTTTTCATCTTAAAAAAAATTAACAAGTGAACGGGTTCACTTGGAAGTGGATTGCTGATTTTTTACTGTTGGTGGCATTTTCAAGAAATGACATTTCTTGGAGAAATATCATTTCGGCTCCAAACGGTTTTTGGTTTAGGGCGACGGCAGTGCTTTGTTGGTGTTTTTCTTTATTGGTAAGTTCAAGTTCAAGTCCAAAAGACTTGAGGGTTAGCTACCACAAGTGGAAAACACTTGCGGTAGATGAGGCAAAAAAAATGCTTCTTAAATTCCGTCATTCTGAAATTTCTGCAACAGCGTGGAAGAAAGGTTCAGAATCTGTCAGTTGTTTTGTAAAATGCATTTTAAAAAAACCACCTTAACACCCTTTGTGCCCCGTAAAAAACTACCCCGACCTTTTTCTTAAGAAAAAGCCCACCCCTTCAAATTGAAGGGGAATTAGTTCGGATTTCCTTATTTTTGGTTGAGCGATGGATTACTCCAATGTTTTTAACTCATTTTGAACCCAAGCCAAATTATTACTAAACTCTACATAGGTAGGAAAACTGGTATTTAAAGTTAACCAATGTTGTTCAGCTTGTTTTAAATAGTTAATGGCTTTTGCGGTATCATTTTGTTTTAAAGCAATAGTAGCTAACTTATAATAACTAATCGCCAAACCATTTTTAAAGTGGACATTGCTTGGGTCTTGATCGTAGAGTTCTTCAAATAGTTTTACTTCTTCTTGATAATTTTTCAAAGCTTCGTCTAAATTGCCTTTGGCTTCATTTATTTTTCCGAGTTTTTCATAACTAATCGCCAAACCATTTTTAAAGTTGACATTGCTTGGGTCTTGATCGTAGAGTTCTTCAAATAATTTCACTTCTTCTTTATGATAGTTCAAAGCTTCGTCTAAATTGCCTTTGGCTGCATTTATTGCACCGAGTCTTTCATAACTAATCGCCAACCCATTTTTAAAGTTGACATTGCTTGGGTCTTGAGCGTAGAGTTCTTTATATAACTCAATTGTTTTATCATAATTTTTCAAAGCTTCGTCTAAATTGCCTTTGGCTGCATTTATTTCTCCGAGTTTTCCATAACTAATCGCCAAACTATTTTTAAAGTTGACATTGCTTGGGTCTTGATCGTAGAGTTCTTCAAATAGTTTTACTTCTTCTTTATAATTTTTCAAAGCTTCGTCTAAATTGCCTTTGGCTTCATTTATTGCACCGAGTCTTTCATAACTAATCGCCAAGCCATTTTTAAAGTTGACATTGCTTTCGTCTTGATCGTAGAGTTCTTTTGTTAGTTTGTTGTATTCTAAATATTTTTTCAAAGCTTCGTCTAAATTGCCTTTGGCTGTATTTATGTCTCCGAGTTTTGAATAACTAATCGCCAAACCATTTTTAAAGTTGAAATTGCTTGGGTCTTGATCGTAAAGTTCTTTGCTTAGTTTTAAATCTTCTAAATATTTTTTCAAAGCTTCGTCTAAATGGCCTTGAGCAATATTGATATCTCCAATTCTGGAATACGTTTTTGCTAACCAATTTTTTGCATACAAATTGGCAGGGCTGTCACTAATTATTTTTAAAAGCAGTTTAAGTAACTTTTCAAAACAAGCCTTTGCAAGGGTCAATTTGCCTACGGTTTCGTTAATAACCCCTAAACGGAAATAAGCCTGAAAAACTTGTGTTTCTTTATAGTCAGCTGTATTTTTAGTTAGCTCATAGTAATAGTGTTGTGCTTTTGTTAAGTTGTTTAAATTGTAAAAGATGTTGGCTAAATCATAAATATGTCTTTTATGGTTACTTATAGCTCTATCATATTTTTGTAACAATTGTTCAACATTTTGCTTTTCTCTCCCCAAACTTAAAGCATTTAAATAGGGAAAGAGAAAATCATTGATTAAAACGGTTTCTTCAATTTTATTGTTTACCGCATTTTGGTATTGTTCTTTTAAAAGTTGAAGATTTTCGGGTTTATTTGAATTGGTTTCATCTATTTCATAAGCCCTACTTTCGTTGGTCAACAATTCGGCATGGTTCAATATGCTTAACTCTTCTTTTTCAAAAACAATGGTGGGCAACCTTCTGTGGCTATGTATGTCTGTTGCATAATTGGCAATTAGTTCAAATGTTTTTTCGCTAATCCAAAATAAAATGGGTATTTCAAAAGCATAAAATAACTCTCTTTGCAGGTTAAACGAAGTAAGGGCTTGTAGGTTTTTTTCATCATTTAAAAGCACTTCGTTTAAATTGCTAACAATAAGGGCATCAAAATTATTTTGTTGAATGCTAAGTTTTATTTGTTGAGCAACCGAAGTTTCAACATGTAAAGAGATCATGCCAACATTTTTACCACTTTCTTGTAATCTTGTTATTAAATCGTTATTAATAAGGGGCGTTAATTGTTGCTGTAGGGCATAGGCAAATATAAATCCATCTTCGTTTTTCCGGTTTAAAAACCGGTAAATCCTGTTATATTTTAAATTGTTTTGTCTATTGAGTATTAACAAATTAGTTTTCTCGCTCTTTTAATATTTCTTTTACAATCGGGTGAACATCGCACCAATAATCGCCATTATAACCAAGTATGCATAAGTTTTGTTTCAACTGCATACTTGCCGGAGTATTATCCAACTTTTTAATTTCGCTGTTGGCTAAACCTTTCAATACTTCATAAAATTGTTCAGCACTTATGGTTTGTTTTCTTTTCTCGTCGTAGTATTCGGCAATCGAGTTTTTGTAATCTTTTTTTAATTCTTTTATAGATTTTATGCAATCTGTATTCGATATTTTTGCTCTTCCATCATCTTGCGTAAACTCTGCGGCTTCGGTAATTAGGGTAAATAAATCGCGTAAACATCCACCACACAACATCACTAAATTTAAAAAATCATGACGGTCTTCAAATAAATCGAGATCCATTCTTGCTTCTACAATTTCACTTAATTTATCCACACCCTTTTCAAACATAACACCTTTTTGATCCGCAATTTTAATCATAGGCAATTCAAAATTTTCCGTAAAATTCTTTTGAATAATATTAAAGCTTATATGATAGTATAAAGCAATAGGAAAGGTATAAATAATATTACAGGCTATTTCGGTAATTTGACTGGAATAGGTATAAAATAATTCTTCGGCAACTGATAAACTTAATTTATCTAAGTCTTCTATAATAATTAATATATCTTTTTTGCCATTAGGTAAATTTAATTTTATTTCTCTTATTAGGGCGTTGCAGTTATCAATTAATTCCGACCATCTTGGTTCTAAATTTTCGGTTATGGTTGTTTTAATTGATTTACCACCTTTAAGTGCACCAGAAAATTTGAAGAAAAATTCTTGAATAAAGGGGATGCCGATTTTTGTATCGCCACCAACTGCTGAACTTAGCTCAAAATGCTTATGACTAATATTTTGAATTTCTTCATTTTTTAGAAAGTTGCTGATTTTTTTGAGGTATTTATCACTTATTTTAATTTGTTCGTTTTTCACAAAAGTGAACAGCCTTTCCATGGTTACTACAACCAATTCTGTATAATTAATATCGCTTGGATCCAAATCTTCATATACAGAATAGTTGAAAACCAAAAAATCATCATTAATAATACTTTGTAGTTTTACTAATTCGGTGCTTTTGCCACAACCTTTATAGCCAACAAATAAAATATGACTATTGGTTCCTATCCCCTTTCTTAGCCTTCTTTCTAATCTACTTAAATGGCTTTTGCCCCTTGTGCTGCTGGCATCTACATAAAATTCCTGTAATTCTTCTTCCTGTAAGGGCTTTTGCCTAAGAGCTTGATATATTTCGTCGACGGTAGTTGCCCGTTTTATTCCAGTCATAATTGCAAATTTCTACATTATCTTTGGTATTTCAAATTGTATATCTTCACTTTTTAAAGACTCCTCAAAAAGCCAAATATATTTTTATTTTTTTCATTGATGATATTTGTTAGTCCAACAAATATACACATTTGTGCTCAAATGAATTGGTTGCTGGTTTCTTTGTTTAGCCATCTATTACCTAAAATTTTTTGATAAACAAAATTCTGTTAACTTTGAAAAAAGATAATACACATGAAAGATACAACCATTACTTTAACTGAAAATGAATTAGCCTTTATTGATGCACAGATAACTGCCGGTAAGTTTGCTAATGAAAGTGCTGTTGTTAAAGAAGCTTTGCGTGTTTTAGAAGAACGCTCGAAAAAAGATGAACTATTATTGCAGGCTTTGCAAGAAGGGGAAGCCAGTGGTTTTGATGAAAATTTTGATCCGAAAGCGTTTAAAGTATTGTTGCATAAAACGATAGCTCAATCTTGATTATGTAATTTCTGAAAATGCCAAAATTGACCTTGCCGAAATTT
>CALHDG010000158.1 GCA_938023075.1 uncultured Chitinophagales bacterium | reverse complement strand
TTTTGTAATTATGTCCAGTCACGTACACGCTATTGTAAGCACTCAACCCAATTTTATGTTAGTTGATACTATACGCGATTTTAAGAAGTTCACTTCTAAGCGGTTAATTGAATTGATAAAAACCACCAATGAAAGCCGACGGGTTTGGCTATTAAACAAGTTTAGCTTTAAAGCCAATGAGAACTAAACGAGCAAAAAACTATGTATTGGGGCAACCCGGTTATCCCGTTGTTCAAATGTACACTGTAAATGTTATTGAGCAAAAGCTAACCTATATTCAAGAAAACCCAGTTAAAGAAGGTAGTGTATTTAGGGAAGAAGATTATGTATATTCAAGTGCGCTTAATTATTGCAATCAAATGGGGCTTATCCATATAGACATGCTAAATTGAAACGCATTACAAATGCTGACATAGTTCAAATTCAATAGATGCGGCGAGATTACAAATCTCGCCGAGAGTAAGCAGCCCTTGGTTTTTAGAGCAATTGGAAAAACTGAATAAATAACGAAAACTTACTCCCTCACCCAATCTCCCAAACCGAGCCCCCTCGGATCAACGCATTCAAATCACCGGAACCTTTTTGTGTTACAGCTTGTTCAATTTGATCTTTATGCTGCGCCTCATAAGTGGCGCGGTTGGTTTGGTAAATTACGCCGAAGGGGCGCGGGAAGTATTGTGGATCATCGGCATTGGGTTCATCAAAAAAGCGGGTTAAAATTTGCGCTTTAAACATGTCTTGTTCGTCGTGCATCCATAAATCATCTTTACTAAATTGCGCATCTTTTAAACTAACGATGGTTGGTTTATAGCCATCTAACAAAACTCCTTTATCATTTTCTGCCCCAAAAACCAACGGTTCGCCTTGTTGCAAAAATAAGGCGGTATCGCTTTTGGTGGCTTTATCGGTAAAAGCAAAAAAGGCACCATCATTAAATATATTGCAGTTCTGATAAATTTCTAACAATGCCGTTCCTTGATGTGCCTGACTTCTTTTCAACATCTCTTTTAAATGCTTCGGATCTCTATCCATACTTCGGGCAATAAAACTCGCATTTGCACCCATCGCAAAACTTAAGGGGTTCACCGGATAATCAATAGAACCCATTGGCGTAGATTTGGTATTTTTATGCACCTCTGAGGTTGGAGAATATTGCCCTTTGGTTAAGCCGTAAATTTGATTGTTAAACAACAACATGTTCACGTTAAAGTTTCTTCTTAAAATGTGCAACATATGATTACCACCAATTGAAAGTCCATCGCCATCGCCGGTTATCATCCAAATATTTAAGTCAGGATTAGCTAATTTTAAACCCGAAACTACTGCGGGGGCGCGACCATGTATAGAATGCATTCCATAAGTTTCCATATAATAGGGGAAGCGCGAAGAACAACCGATTCCTGAAATAACGGCAACCTCATCTTTATTTAAACCCAGCTCAGCCATTACACTTTGCACTTGTTTTAATATGGAATAATCGCCACAACCCGGACACCAGCGAACATCCTGATCGGTAGCAAAATCTTTGGCTTTTAAATTGGCTATTGTTGTTGTCATACGTATTTTATTTTTGAGTAGATTTACAATTGTTCTTTAATAAATTGATATAAGTCTATTTTTGAAATGGGTAATCCGCGTACTTTGTTAAACTGAACGACTTCTTTTAAAAATTGAGCTTTAATTAAAGTGGCTAATTGACCGGTATTAATTTCGGGAATAATGATCTTATCAAATTGGTTTAACAATTGTTCTAAGTTTTTTGGAAAGGGATTTAAATACCGTAAATGCGTACTTGAAACCTCATGCCCTTCTTCAATTAAAGTATTTACTACGGCATTTATTACCCCAAAAGTTGAACCCCAACCCAACACCAATATTTTACCTTTTTCGTTTCCTATATCAATTTTTTGTTCGGGTAAAAAGTTGGCGATTTTAGCGATTTTTTCCGCACGGGTTTTCGTCATTAATTCGTGATTGTCCGGATCGTAACTAACATTACCCGTATCATATTCTTTTTCTAAACCACCAATTCGATGACCTAATCCGGGAGTTCCCGGAATTGCCCATTTTCTAACTAAGTTCTCATCTCTTTTGTAAGGTAAAAAAGCTTCACCGTTTTGAGCACCATTTTCATTGGCTTTTTTGGCTGCGGCAAAATTTACCGTTATTTTTTCGATATCGGCTGCATTCGGAAATTTCCATGGTTCTGCGCCATTGGCAATATAGCCATCGCTTAACAAAATAACCGGAGTCATATGTTGAATCGCAATTTTGCATGCTTCGTAAGCGGTCATAAAAGCATCTGCCGGAGATTGTGCTGCAATAATGGGTAAAGGACTTTCTCCATTTCTACCATACATTGCCATCAACAAATCGGCTTGCTCGGTTTTGGTTGGCATACCGGTTGAAGGACCTCCGCGTTGAATATTTAAAATCACCAATGGCAGTTCTAATATCATAGCCAAACCCATGGCTTCACCTTTTAAAGCCAAGCCCGGTCCCGATGTTCCGGTAATACCCAAATTACCACCATACGAAGCACCAATGGCAGCACAAACTGCGGCAATTTCATCTTCTGCCTGAAAGGTTTTTACCCCAAAATGTTTTTGTGCTGCTAACAGATGCAATACATCAGAAGCGGGCGTAATAGGATATGAGCCATAAAATAAAGGCAAGCCACTTTTTTGTGAAGCCGTTATTAAACCATATACCAAAGCTTGTCCACCGGTTATATTTCGGTAAGTTCCTTTTTCTAAAGGCGCAGATTTTATTTCATATGAAGTCGTAAATGTTTCAGTTGTATCACCATAATGATAACCTGCTTTCAACACTTTTAAGTTGGCATCAATCAAAGTTGGTTTTTTGGCAAACTTCTTTTGTAAATAAGTTGTTACCGAATCTAAACTACGACTGTATCGCCAAAGTATAAAACCCAACACAAACATGTTTTTACTCCGGTCTTGTTCCTTCGTACCTAAACCACTATCTTTTAAACACTCTTTAGTTAATTTCGTAACCGGTATCTTAAACAACTCATAGTCCGATAAACTATCATTCTCTATCGGATTTTCTCCATCTTCATATTTGGCTAAACGCAAATTTTTCGAATCAAAACCTTCTTCATTTACAATTACCGTTCCTCTGTCTTTCAGGTTATTCAAATTAGCTTTTAAGGCAGCGGCATTCATGGCTACCAACACGTCATATTGATCACCGGGCGTAAATATTTTTTTACTGCCAAAATGAATTTGAAAACCCGAAACACCCGCCAAAGTACCCGCCGGTGCGCGTATTTCTGCCGGAAAATCTGGAAAAGTAGCTAAATCGCTACCGGTCAGAGCTGTATTATCCGTAAACAAGTTACCGGTTAATTGCATGCCGTCTCCCGAATCGCCGGCAAATTTTATCGTTACTTCTTGTTTGGTTTCTATCATAGTAAAACAATTATCACTTCTTACTAATTTCCTTGCAAAGGTACAAGTATCTTACCTAAATGATACAACAATATAAAGCATTTCTAATGCAATGCAATATATTTGGTTAGAATACGGTGAGATGAAACAAATGTAATGAACACAGCAAGTAAATAAACTAAATTTTTGAGAAGCGAAACGTTAGAATGATTAAGAAACGAGCTCCCCGCTTTCCACTCAAATGTTGCGGCTTCGCGACAATTGCCAACGCTTCAGGCAACATAACCGCTGCAATCGGGGCTAAAAATCCAACCTCACTCGTATAAATAAACAGCTAATATAACATGGTCTTACTCAAGTTTTGTTAGTAATTTAACAGACGAGTAGAAAAACACAATGGAACAGTATTTATGTAAATATACAAGGTAAGCCGGACTAATTCCCCTTCAAATGTTGAAGAGCCTGTACCGATACTTCGGTAGGTGGGCTTTTTCGAAAGAAAAAGGTCGGGGTAGTTTAAAAACTTATAAAAGGACTTATCAACTATAAAAGCCATAGCATGTTGTTATGCAATATTGATGTGGCAAGTAAATGAAAATTTGAAAGGATCAATACACGACAAAATTGAAGATATTGAATATGTAGATTGTGAAATCAACAAATAGTTTTATGGTAATGTTAAACTGCTCACAAGTTTTCAGAATTTCTTTCATCAACAATATTAAAAGCCTTGCCAAAATGATGGATCAAATCGCGAGCAGTTAAACTGTGCGGCGCATTATTTTTTGTATATAAATCGCCAGATAATCCATGTAAATAAACGCCTAATAAAGCCGCTTCAAAAGCATCGTACCCTTGCGCCAATAAACCGGCTAGCAGACCAGTTAATACATCGCCACTTCCGGCAGTTGCCATGCCATTATTGCCGGTAATATTAAACCACAAACTTTGATGGAGTGGTGAGGCAATACAAGTATAAGCATCTTTTAAAATAATGGTACAGTCCAATTTTTTAGCAGATTTTTCCAATAGCGTTAGGCACTCATAATGATTATTGGTTGCGCCAAACAAGCGTTCAAATTCTTTAGGATGAGGTGTTAATATTTTACCCGCCAACAACCTTTTTAAATGTGGATTTTTAGCAATAATGTTTAAGGCATCGGCATCAATAACCGTTGGAATGTTCTGCTTTAGGTAGCCCTCAACCGCTTGAACGGTAGCTGCATCTTGCCCCAAGCCCGGACCAATAGCCAAGGCATTATAAGATTGAGTGTCTTTTGTTTCACTAATGATCTTATCGAGAATATCGGGAGTTACCATGGCTTCCCACAAACTACTTTGCATAATAGGTAAGCCCACTTTAGGCAGATGCGCTGTAACCAATCCGCAACCGGCTTTTAAAGCGGCTTTGGTGCTTAGCAAAGCTGCTCCCATTTTACCATAGCTGCCCGCAACTACTAAAGTATGCCCATAAGTACCTTTATGGCTACAACGTTTTCTTTGCTTAAGTAAAGTCTTTAAACAGCTTTGGCTAATCACTTGATAATCAATGTCTTTTTCAGTTAAAAATTGAGTATCTAAACCAATATCTTCAATAAACCATTTCCCAACATAGGGTTCATTTTCAGCTAACAAAAAACTAAGCTTCGGGAATTGAAAAGTAATGGTATAGTTTGCCTTTATTTTAGGTCCTGCTAAAAATTTATCTTGATGTAATCCTGAAGGCATATCTATGGCGACTATCAAATTGGGTAAGCTATTCAACCCTTCAATTACTTTTTCATATGTTCCGGTAACCGGTTTATTTAAACCCGAACCAAAAATGGCATCTATAATAACCACTTCTCGATCAATTGCAAAATTGGTTAAATCACTCTTTACATAATTTAATGTTGTCTTTGCTAATCTAAGTTTATTTTCTTCAAAATCTTGACTGTATTTTGTTGCTTGGATAATAAATACCTCAATTTTGTAATCCATTCCTTGTAGCAAACGGGCAATTGCCAAACCATCTCCACCATTATTGCCAGGTCCACAAAACACAGCAACCGGTGTTTGCTGTGGAAAAAGTTGAACAAACCGGTTAACAAAAGCTAATGAAGCCCGTTCCATTAAATCAATGGAGCTCAGCGGTTCATTTTCAATAGTAAATTGGTCAGCCGCTTGGGTTTGTTTTGCATTTAAAATCCACATTAAATATTTTTATTTTTTGCTTACAATAGTCAATTTATATCCAACAAAAAGTCAGTGCAAAAATTTGTAATCAGATTGTCAAATATTGTATAGAATGTTCATTTTTAAGAAATAATAACAATCAATTAACAAATTTACCTACTTTCGTCGGCTATCTTTATCTTTTGCTAAAGATGTATTTTTGTAAATAGGTTTATTATCTTTGCGATAAATTTAAAACCTGTTAACATATAATTAACAATTAACCATTAAAAAATTAAAAGAATCAAATTAAGTTTATGAAGAAAATTGGACTACGGCTTAGTGTGATAATGGCAATATTATTCACCACAAGTCAAATTTTTGCTCAAATTACTATATCGGG
>CALHDG010000157.1 GCA_938023075.1 uncultured Chitinophagales bacterium | reverse complement strand
ACCATACAAATCATCTAAATTGCAGTTAGTAGGTAAGCTGTTTTGGTTTACAATTAGGCTGTCCCAACCCGCGGTGTTTTGCCAGTTGTTGCCGTTGTAATTTTGATAGATGCTTTGCAGGGCTTGCCAATCTTGTGGGTGACAGCGATTAATGGTGTCGCAAATGCCTTTCCCTTCAAAGCAAAATTCTTCCCAGGTAGCCTCGAAATTATTGCCTTCACTAATGGAGTCCAAAAAACCATAAACCCATTCTTTAAAACTATCACATACACTTGTTAAATTAGCATCAAAACAACCACTTAGGTTATTGTTTGTGAGTATCAATGAAAGATTAGTAAAATCTCGATTGCCAAATATTGGAGGTATGCTACCAGTTAGTTGGTTATCGTTTAGTTTTAAAACCCATATACGCACTAACTCTGGGGGGATGGACCCAGTTAATTGATTGTTACTAATATCTATGTCTATAAGATTTTCCGTTTCACCTAACTCTGATGGAATTTCGCCAGTTAACTCATTATGTTGTAAATCAATTGATAATAAATCACGCATGTTACTAATTTCAACAGGTATTTCACCCGAGAGCGAGTTAAAATCTAACCATATTGATTGTAAATTATTTAGACTACTTATAGCTTTAGGTATTGTACCAAAAATTTTGTTAGCTCCCATAGATAAAGTTTCTAATTCAGAAAGTAATGATATTTCATTTGGTATACTTCCTTCTAATTTATTGGAATATAGATGTAAACTTGATACTCTTCTTGAATCCAAACAAACTCCGTCCAATATCTCCAAATCACAATCTGGTGGTGGAGTATCTCCTTTTATTTGTTCCCAACCTTGTTTATCTTCCCAGTTATTGCCATCGGTACTTTCATAAATTGCTTTTAGTGCAGTCCAATCATCAATATGACATTGGGCTTTACTTTCTGCACAAAAACACATTGAGGCTAAAATTAATGTTACTATATTCTTCATATTGGCTTTTATTTTTTATTCGCAATCTTCAATTGACTCGTCAATTTCAACATCTAATGATGCATTTGTTTTTACTTCAAAATTATTATTTAATATCACCTCTTGACCTGCGTTTAAAATTATACAAGCCTCATTTTGTACAGTAATGTTGCCGGTAGTGCTAATGTTTTGTTTGGCTACTATATTGGTGTAAAAGTTGTTATTATTTTCATAAACATTATTACTCAGTATAAAATTACCAGCAGGCTGGCCAAAACTTGCTAAGGTATTGTTATAATCGCGTATTACTCGAGCATTATTTTCTAAACTATCCGTACCCATAGGTACGTCATCAATAGGGTGGTTTACATCAGGATTAGACCAATAAGGTATTCTTTTGCAGCCACCACAAGGAGTATAGTAGCTCATAATAGTTCGCCACTCTCCAGATTGAGCAATATATCCATTATTATATTCGAAAATTTTTGCTTTGTTATTATCTACATCGTGCCCTGCACCAAAAAGATGCCCAATTTCGTGTGCGAAGCTTAAATTAGTTATCATACAGTTATAAGGTACAATGCCAAAAGCAGATTCTTTTGTTGCCTGTACTGTAGCTCGTCCGCAAGAAGTAGCATAAGTATCGGTAATTAGAATTAAGAAATCTGCATTATAGTTATCTTTTAAATCAATTGCCTCAGCCATTCGTTTTAGCGAATCATGGTCTACCTTTGTGCTGTTACTATTGTCAAAATTAAATTCCCTGATTAAGGTGATTTCGACCGCATCATAAGTAGTTATGTCACTCCTAAAAAATGCTTCATTTAAATCTTTAACTGCCTCAAAAATGCTGTTTTTAATATCTGTACGCATTTCATCATAATAGCCTTTTATACCCGTTGCTGCATTTGGGGTATATAATATTACGGCGGTTTGTGGGCAACCTACTTCTAAAGCTGTTTTATTGGCGGGGTAATTTTGTGTGTTTAAATTGGTAGGTGCTTGGGTTTGTTTATTTTCTGTCTGGTCATCAAAAAAACAATCTTCCAAGGGGTATTGGCTTTGGTCAATTTCAACAATAACTTGTGCACCAGTTCCGGTTGTTAAAATTTTATAGCTTTCGTTGCCTTTTCTAATAATGGCTTGTACATCATTGCCCAGCACGCTTATAATAATATATCCGTCGTCTTCGGTGTTATCGCCAATCCAACTATAATTTTGTGGGCCTCTAATTTCTAATTCACTGTAGGTTACATTATAATTTTTATCGTCATAGGTTAGTTGAAAATTATTGAAGTTGTTTAAAATGTTTAAATTTAATTCAATAAATTTTACAGAAGCGTTACCTTGTTGTTGCATTAAAAAATTTACAGCAGGTTGGTTTTGTGGTAAGTCTTCACCTATTGTTGGGCTTATTAGCTGGTTGTTTTGCGCTGACAACACTAAAGCTAAAAATAAGGTAAAGGTGAGTAGATTAAGTTTGTACATCATAGTTGCGTTGTTTTATGTTAAAAAAATGAATTTATATAAAAAATTATGTGTAATATTGAGTTTTGGTTGCACGGATGTTTCTTTTTTAGCTTGCAAGTAACGCTTAGTGTAAACAACGTGCGGACTACCGAAGCCCAAAACCTTGCAAACCGACAGCCCCAAATTAGTTGTATAAAGTTTTAATTTTCGAGCGAACCCGCATGGTGTTTTACACATTGTTACTTGCTGGCACTCTGCCTATTGTTTAACCAAATGCTGTTTAATTTCACGAACTTTTCTACGAGCTACTTTAATCTTAATGCCGTTTTTGAGAATTAGATGATTTTCTTTTTCACTTTGGAAGGTGTCCACAAAGTTTTTGTTAACCAAATGAGATTGATGTGGTCTAAGAAAAATATCA
>CALHDG010000156.1 GCA_938023075.1 uncultured Chitinophagales bacterium | reverse complement strand
TAGAACAAACTATCTTTGTCCTAAATTCCAAAATTATTATGTACCTCAATACACATAGCAATTTCAGCCTTGGTTATGGCACTATAAGCCTTAAGCAGCTTATACAATGTGCTCAACACCATCATATTAAGGCGTTGGCATTAACGGATGTAAACAATACTTCGGGTATTTGGGCTTTTATTGCCGAATGTCAACAGCACCACATCAAGCCATTGGTAGGTATCGATTTTAAAAATGAAGCGCAACAAACTACTTTTGTGGGTATTGCCCGCAACTTAAAAGGACTGAAAGAACTGAACAGGTATTTGACTACCTGCCTTGCTGCAAAAGATAATAATACCCCCCTACCCGACCCTGAAATTCTAAGTACAGATATCGCCAAAATTTATCCCTTCTTACCAAAAAAACAATATCAATTACAAACCAACGAATATATTGGTGTAGCTACCCATCAGGTGAATCAACTCTATCAATCGCCGGCATTATTGCGTTGGAAACACAAATTGGTGATATTACAGCCCCTTACTTTTTTTAATAAAGCCAACTACCACTTACACCTGTTGTTGAGGGCGATTAACGATAATCAACTAATTACTAAACTAGATAAAAAACAATGCGCCCCGCCAACAGAACTTTGGCAAAATCCTACAGCCATAAAAAAAGCCTTTGATGTGTATCCGCTTATTTTAGAAAATACAGAAGCCTTAATTGACCATTGCGATGTAAGCTTCAAATTTCGCCAAAACCACAACAAACAAACCTATACCGGCTCTTATCAAGGCGATTCAGAATTACTGGAACAGTTAGCTTTAGATGGCTTTAGCTATCGCTATAGTATGAACAACCGCAATGCCATGTTGCGCTTAATGAAAGAATTGCGCATTATTAACGAGTTGCAGTTTGCCAGTTATTATCTTATTAATTGGGATATGGTGCAATATGCCGAACGCAAAGGTTATTTTTATGTGGGCAGAGGCAGCGGAGCCAACAGTATGGTTGCTTATTGTATGAAAATTACCGACGTTGACCCTATGGAGCTCGATCTGTATTTTGAACGTTTCTTAAACAAACACCGTAAATCGCCGCCCGATTTTGATATTGATTTTTCGCATAAAGACCGCGATGATATTTATGCTTATCTGTTTAAAAAATATGGAGATGAACATGTTTGTCTGCTTGGCTCTTACGTTACCTTTCAACAAAAGGCGGCTATCCGAGAGTTGGGTAAAGTATTTGGTTTGCCGAAATCTGAAATTGACCAGGTAATCAATCATATTCAACGAGGGTATTTACCTGATGAGGTTACCAAAAAGGTTTATCGGTATAGTCAAAAATTAATTGGCAAACCCAAACATTTAAGCATTCATGCCAGCGGGGTTTTAATTTCAGAAAAATCGATGTACAACTATACGGCATTGCACGTGCCACCTAAAGGTTTAAACACCGCACAGTTTGATATGTATGTGGCAGAAGATATTGGCTTGTACAAATTTGATGTGTTAAGTCAACGAGGCTTAAGCCATATTCGCGATTGTGTGGAGATGGTAGAAGAAAATCACCAGGTAAAAATTGATATACACCAGGTAAAAAAATTTAAAGAAGATCCACAAGTACGCGAACGCATTAAAGCTGCTAAAACCATTGGCTGTTTTTACATTGAATCGCCGGCAATGCGTGTGCTGTTAACCAAACTACGTTGTTCAGATTATTTAACGTTGGTGGCGGCAAGTTCTATTATTCGCCCAGGTGTAGCTCAATCGGGTATGATGCGGGCTTACATCGAACGTTTTCACAAGCCAGATAGTTTTGAGTATTTGCATCCGGTTATGGAAAAATTATTGGAAGAAACTTATGGTGTAATGGTGTATCAGGAAGATGTAATTAAAGTCGCCCACCATTTTGCAGGCTTAACCTTAGAGGAATCGGATGTATTGCGACGGGGTATGAGTGGCAAGTTTCGCTCACCCGAAGAGATGGAAAAAATTAAAGATAAGTTTATGCAAAATTGTGTGGAAAGAGGCTATCCTGAAAAAATTTACAAAGAAGTATGGCGACAAATTGCCAGCTTTTCGGGCTACTCTTTTTCAAAGGCACACTCTGCCAGCTATGCGGTTGAGAGTTACCAAAGCTTGTATTTAAAAACTTATTATCCGTTAGAATTTATAACCGCAGTACTCAATAATTTTGGCGGTTTTTACCGCTCCGAATTTTACTTTCACGAAGCCCGTCGTTTAGGGGCTACTATCGAGGCACCTTGCGTTAATCACAGTTATTATTATAACCGTTTAATTAGTCCAAAAATTTATGTGGGTTTTGTACATATTAAAGCCTTAGAACATAAAGTAATTACTCAAATTTTAGAAGAACGCAAACGAAGTGGACCATATGCCAGCTTCGAAAATTTTTTAGACCGTATCAACATTTCATTTGAGCAACTCAACTTACTCATCCGTTTAAAAGCATTCCGGTTTACGGGCGAGCCAAAGGCAGCTTTGCTTTGGCGTGCCGTTATCCGTAATAAAAAAACAAGCGATACCAAATATGGGCAAGCACAAACTTTATTTAAAGCCCAACGCAAACAATTTGAATTACCCGATTTTACAGAACACTTTATGGAAGATGCCTATGACCAGATTGAACTGCTCAATATGCCTTTGTACAATCCATTTGATTTAATTGATGAAGTATATAAAAAAGATTATACCAATAGCCAAAGTTTTCCGAAATATATAGGTAAAAGCATCCATATTTTAGGCTATTTGGTTGCTATAAAAAACACCACTACTGCTAAGGGCGGGCGTATGCATTTTGGCTGTTTTACCGATAATGAAAACTATTTTTTTGATACCGTACACTTTCCACCTTCTGCGAAACAACATCCCTTTAAAGGCGGCGGTATGTATAAAATTACGGGCAAGGTGACAGAGGAATTTGGTGTTTATTCTATAGAAATCAATTCTATGAAAAAAATACCTTATCTAAAAGTGGACGGTTATGAATTTAAAGGCGTGGAACAGAAGCGTTTTCCAGCTAAAAAAGCTTAGTAGTCTGTCAAGTTCATCGTGTCGGATTAATTTAAGTAAAATTCGGAGGAGTACGAGGCGGAGGTTATCAAGCATAGCCTAAGCTCTGTTCTCCAACGAAGTAATCGTTCTAATTTTGCCAAATTAACCGACAGTATGAGCTTGACTGACTGCTTAGGTAGATACTTTTTAATGAAAGCTACTCCACCCAAAAATCATCAATCTATTTTTGCAAAAAGCTTCAAAATGTCTATAAATTTTAATTAGAGAAGAACCATTTGTCGGGGTTTACGTACGTTCTTAATTATAGCTATAATAATAATTAATTAAATTTCGAGCCAATTTTGGTAAAGTTGGTACTAAACTTGTTTTGTATCAAGGTGAAGTTAACTTTTGTGAGTTTCTTAAAATAAAATATAATGCACAAATACAGTAAAATAACTATTTCTATATGGATAATATTGGGCTTAATTGCACTAATGCCCAATAACTTAAAAGCACAAATCATTTCTGCCGACTATCAATCTTTTGATGGGCAAAACGTTTTGTTGTTTGGTTGTGATTATCAAGAACCCGTTAACCGAATGTACATTAACATCCTCAATGTGAGTGGAGGGTCAGGCAATTACACGGTAACTACTGCAGGCGATTGTTCGGTTTCAAGTTCAACCATTACTGCAGGAGAAGGGTTTACGTTTTATTTTACAGAACCAGACCAAATTGCAGGTATCATTGATTTTACCATTAGTGATAGTGCTGGAAATACCTATAACTTAGATCCGTTAATAAAAACTCAAATTGAGTTATTACAATTTTTTATTTGCAATTCGCCAAACTATACCTGTCGTAATAATGTTGAACATATTGATTTAACGGTACCAGTTACCGAATTCAACACGTCCAACTATATTAAATCAAGCGGAACAATTTTAAGTCCAAGTGTAAATACCAGTTATTTATCGGGTAATTATGTTGAACTACAAGCAGGTTTTGAAGTGCCTCAAAAAGCTGGCTTTTTCGCAGATATACAAAACTGTAATCCATAGGTGGTTCAATAAAATTCAAGATTCATTATTCGTTAATCGATATTCATTAAATCATCATCCGAAAAAATATCGAACACCCAATTTCGAATATCGAATTTTCCCATTTGACAAACAACACTTAGCTGCTAAACAACCCAAGGCATTTTAGTACTGTTGGCTTAAAAATTCTAGCTAAATGTCAGCTACACGTCTAAGAACAGACACAAGCGAAATTCAATGGGCGTATCTTACGGAATATACTGCGCATTCAAAGCTTCTCAATGAATCGCAGCATGATGGTTTTCGTTAACCAAACCGTCATACTGCGAAATAATGGAGCAGAGTGGAATTATTTGTGCAATATCTCCCTTATTTGCTACTGTCCGTACTTAGACAGATAGCCTAAATATCTTTCAAAATATTAAATGTCATTTATTTATACATTAATAATAATTTAACATTTATTATTCATTATTTGTTAATCGATGTTCGTTATTGATTAAATGGTCATCCAAAAAATATCGAATATCGAATACCCAATTTTGAATGACGAATTTAAACGTTTTCAACTATTTAGCTATCCATCTAAAATTTAATGTTTACCCAATAGTATTTTACCGCAACATTGGTTTAGTGGGTATATTCAACTACCTTTGCGCTTCATATTAAATAAAATTATTTATTGACTGCATTTACAGCATTAGGGCTTTCAGAACCTATATTGAAAGTATTATCAGAACTCAGTTTTGAAAAACCTACCGAAATACAAACAGAAGCCATTCCGAAATTATTAGAAAAAGAATGTGATTTTATTGGCTTAGCCCAAACCGGTACTGGAAAAACAGCCGCTTTTGGCTTGCCCTTGTTAGAACGCATTGATACATCTAACAAAAAAACACAAGCCTTGGTTTTAGCACCTACCCGCGAATTAGGCAAACAAATTGCCGAACAACTCGATACCTTTAGCAAATATTTACCCAAAGTAAATGTATTGGCAGTTTATGGTGGGCAGGCAATTTCTACTCAAATACGAGCCTTAAAAAAACCACAACATATTATTATAGCCACACCGGGCAGGTTAATTGATTTAACCAAACGCAAAGCCGTTAAACTTAACGACGTTGATGTATTAGTGTTAGATGAGGCAGATGAAATGTTGAATATGGGTTTTAAAGATGAGTTAGATGAAATTCTATCGCACACGCCCGATGATAAAATTACTTGGTTGTTCTCGGCAACTATGCCCAACGAAATTAAGCGGATAGTAAGTAATTACATGTACAATCCGGAGGAGGTGCGCATTGATGCTAAAAATAAGGTAAACACTAATATTGAACATCAGTTTGTAATGGTACGGCAACCCAATAAAACAGAAGCCTTAATTCGATTTTTAGATATTAACCCTGAAATGCGGGGCTTGGTTTTTTGCCGGACAAAACGAGATACTCAAAATTTGGCAGAAGAATTACTAAAACAAAATTACAAGGCAGATGCTTTACACGGCGATCTTTCGCAACATCAGCGCGACCGGGTGATGAAGCGTTTTAAAGCCCATCATTTACAGGTATTAATTGCTACTGATGTTGCCGCAAGAGGCATTGATGTAAATGATTTAACCCACGTTTTTCATTTTACCTTACCCGAAGATATTTCGTATTATACCCATAGAAGCGGGCGAACTGCCCGGGCGGGGAAAGAAGGTATTTCTATCGCTTTTGTCAATGGCAGAGAAAAATTTAGAATTAACCGGTTGCAAAAACAATTGGGTATTTCTTTTGAGCAAATATTGGTACCCAACATAAGCGAGGTATTAGCTGTACGCATTGAAAATTGGTGTGCCCAATTACTCAACCAAAAAACCGACGGTAACCTAACAGCTACTTTAAGTGATAAAGTATTCGAGTATTTTGAAGCCATTACTAAAGAAGAATTATTGACTAAGCTGTTGACTAAAGAGTTGAGCTTAATGCGTTTAGATAATTCGGGCGACTTAAATGAAAAAGCATCAACTACAAAAGGAAACCGGAGAGAAAGAAGAGGAGAATTGAAAGGAAGCCGAGGGAAAGAACGAAGTAGAAGAGATCGTAATAGAAAGGATAGAGACAGAGACATCGACAGCGACAGAAGAGATAGAAAAGGCGGTAAAGACCGGGATAGAAGGCGAAAATCTTTTGATAAGAAAGAAGATTTTGGAGCAGATAAAAAGCGAAAGAACAAAAGTGATAAAGGGAAACCGCGATTTTTTATTAATTTAGGTAAGCGTGATGAAATTGCGAAAAAAGATCTGTTAAACTTTATTTGCAAAGTGGGCGAGATTAAAAAAGCAGACGTTGGAACCATTGAAATGCAAAACTCACATTCTTATTTTGAAGTTGACAAGTCTGTATCTTCTAAAATAAAAAACCAATTTAAAGATATTGAGTTGGGCGATGGAAGAGCCTTAAGGGTAAATAGGGATAATTAAAATTCGGCTACCCGTTTAACAACAAACTAAATGTCTTTTATCATATTGAATATTATATATTTATACATAAACAATCATTCAACATTCGTTAATCGATATTCGTTATTCATTAAATGATCATCCGAAAAAATATCGAATATCGAACACCAAATTTTGAACGACTAATTTTTCCATTCAAAAAAAACAACACTTAGCTGCTAAACAACTCAATGTACTTTAGCAGGTGTTGGCTTTGCAACCGGAGCTAGTGCCTTTAGAACAAAATAAACCAGCATATTTTAATACTACCAAGCTGTCATCACTTCAGAATTATCTATGTACTTCATGTTTATATAGTGTAATAACGAATTAAACTTAGTGCTTAACCTTCTAAGGTGTTTATAAAAAATAGCTTAAGAAAAAACTAAAACAATTTTCAAAAAAAAACTACCTTGTCAACCAAAGTATATAATGGAGAGATTTACATTTTATAAATTTTAAAAAGTAATAGTTAAAAAAAGATGATGTTGAAAAAATTATGTGCTCTATGGGTATTTATAACTGCCTGTATTATTACTAATGCCCAAGAAACTATGCAAACCGATATGGAAACGCCCACTAATTTCAAATTTCGGGCTGTTGCCGAAATCGGTTTTTTGGGGGTATTGAGTAATCAAATTCAATTTGGTAATAGCGGTACTTATTTTAATTATCAACAAGAGGGAGGACAAGATGTGTTGTTTCCTGTTAGTCGACTTTCATTAGAATTGGATTTTAAAAAGAGAAATACCTTAGTGTTAATGTATCAGCCCTTGCGGTTAGAAACGCAAGTATTGTTAGAAAATGATTTGATTGTAGATGAGTTGCTTTTTCCTGCTTCCAGCAATGTTAAAACTTTGTATAATTTTCCATTTTACCGCTTGAGTTATCTTCGGGAATTGTTGCCACGTAGTACTAAATTTAAATTATCGGTTGGTGGTTCTTTGCAAATTCGCAATACGACCATAACTTTCGAATCGGGAGATGGAGAGCTTTTTCGTACGAATAGAAATGTTGGGATTGTGCCCATTATAAAACTTAGGGGAATGGCGCAGCTAAATGAACGAATGTTTGCGGCTATTGAAGCAGATGGTTTTTACGCACCGGTAAGTTACTTAAACGGCAGCGACAACGAAATTATAGGAGCTATTTTAGATGCGAGTTTCCGAACAGGTTTGCAGGTTACCAAAGAGGTCACTAGCTTTTTAAATCTACGGTATTTAGGTGGCGGTGCAGTTGGTACTAATGAAAGAATGGAAGGTCCGGGAGATGGTTTTACTAGAAATTGGCTTAATTTTATTACGGTGTCGGCAGGTTTTGTTTATGCGTTTTAAGCAGATAGGCATAAGTTGATGTTTGATAAAAGGCATCATCTTTAATGGATTATTTGTTATGTATATATTTCGTAATTGATAAATTTTATTTTATAAATATTGATCATAGGTCAGTATGCTTGATGGTGGTGCTTTTTTGAAATAATTTACGAAGAACCGCGTTTTATAAACTAGCCCCGATTGCAGCGGTTATGCTGCCTGAAGCGCATGATTTTGCAGCCTAGCCGCAGCATTTGAGCGGAAAGCGGGACGGGTATTTCTACAAAGGACAAATGTTTGGCTTCAAAAAATTATTGATTAACTTTGCCATTGATGCACGATTCAAATTTATACCGTTATATATTAAGTTTAGGTGATAACTCGATGATTTTAGGGCATCGCTTATCGGAACTTTGTGGACACGGACCTACTTTAGAAACCGATATTGCCTTAACCAATATTTCGTTAGATTTGTTTGGAGAGGTGAGAAACTATTTTCAATATGCTGCCAAAGTGAAAGCCGACGGAAGTACGGAAGACGACATCGCCCACCAACGGGGTTCAAGAGCATTTTATAATCTCATTTTATTGGAACAACCCAATACCAACTTTGCCTATGTAATTGCTCGTCAATTTTTATTTGATGTTTTTCATAAATTGAATTTGCAGGCTTTAACCAAAAGTACCGATAAGCAGTTAAGTGCCATTGCAGTAAAATCTTTAAAAGAAGCAACTTACCATGTTCGTTTTTCATCGGATTGGGTTAAAAGATTAGGCGATGGTACGGAAGAGAGTCGTGCAAAAATGCAAGGGGCTATTGATGATTTATATCCTTTTACGGGCGAATTGTTAAGACCTTCTAAAATTGAAGAAGAGGCATATAAAGAAGGTTATGGTACGGATATTTTTGCTATAAAAGACAGCTATGTACAGGAGGTTCAGCGCATTTTGGCTGAAGCTAAGCTCACCATACCAACATCGCCTTACCGGTTTGCGAAAGGTAAAGAGGGTTTCCATACTGAATATTTAGATTATATTTTACAAGATTTTCAATATATGCAAAAGACCTATCCTAATATGCAATGGTGATGTTGTAAATTTCAACAATGGCAAATTTCAAATTTAAAAAAGACAAATTCCACCTTTCAAGTTACATAAATGAAATACATTTTTTGCTATGATAATTGATCTGAAACATACAATACCAGCAGAAATTTTTGATTTATTAGCAAAGGTTACTGATCCTGAAATTCCGGTATTGTCTATTATTGATTTGGGAGTGGTGCATCAAGTGGAGGTTACCCAAAATGAGGTTTATATTGAATTAATGCCCACTTACACCGGCTGCCCGGCAATGGATGTAATGCAGGAAGATATTGTAAAAGCGTTTGAAGGCTCCAACTATTCCGTACAGGTTCAATTAATATTGTCTCCTGCATGGACGAGCGATAGAATCAGCCAAAAAGGGAAAGCTGCTTTAAAAGCCTATGGGGTTGCTCCGCCGGTTGAAACCACCGCCGATAAAGCGGCTTTATTAGAAGGCGCAAACATAATTGCATGTACTAATTGCGGCTCTCAACATACCCAATTGGTTAGTCAGTTTGGCTCAACGGCTTGCAAGGCTTTGTTTAAATGTTTAGATTGCTTAGAGCCGTTTGATTATTTTAAATGTTTGAAATGAAAAAGTGATGAACTTGCGAACTAATGATTTTTAATTGGAACTGCTTACTGGGCTGCCGTTTCTGTATTTTTCTAACAACTCGCGATAATCATTGTTTTTACGGATGTATTTGGTTTTATATTCTTCAATCATTGTTAACAGATTTTGCTTTTCAATACGTACACCGTTAATTAATTGATTTAAGTCTTCGGCTTTTTTAGTGCTCGATTCCATTTCTATTTTCAAAGCCGCTAACTCGTGGTGGGTTTTATAATGTTCCTCTTCCCAATATTTTACATTTTTATTCAATTGCTTCACCAAGTGCGATTGGCTTTTATATTCAATACGTGTTTGCTCTAATTCGGCTTCTAAGGCTTTTCTGCCTTGCAACAAAGCATTCAGTTCTTTTAAACGAACGTCGGTTTTATGAAAATAGGTTTTGTATTTTTCTGCTTCGCTTTTCCAACGCTCAATTTCAGTTCTCCATGCTTTGGTATCTTTTTGGTCTGCCCGGTATTTATTTCTCAACTCATCGTACTCTTTTGATAATCGTTCAAACGCATTGTTTACTTGGTTCAGCTCAATTTGTAGTTTATCTTTTTCCGCAGTTTCCTTGATTAGCCTTGTTTTCAATTCTTCCAACTCCTTTAAAGCTGTGTTATGATCTTCTTCTAAATTTTCAAATTTATGTTTCCAATTTTGCGACTCTTGTTTTAACCGGTTTAAATGTTTGCCTTCCGATTTAAATTTTTTATCTAATTCAAGATAGGCAGTATGCTTTTGCTCAAATTTTGTTTTCCATTCTTCGCCGCCCTTGCTAAACATCCGGCCAATAAAAAAACCAATAAGGGCAGAGATCACTAGCCCAACTAAAGCTGTTAAAGCAGTGGAAGTAAGCGATAATAAAAATACAAACATTGACATTGTGTTAAATTAATTTGTTTTAGAAAAGCAATACCTTCGGCAAAGAACTATATTTAATACCGATTTTTAGACTTTTTAACAATCTTATGTCACCCTTTTTGCATAATAATATGTGAGTGTTGGAAGGTTAATTAGTGATGCGAATAGATGTTTCCGTAACTATGATAAAATTATTGTCAATTTCATCAGAAAATTGTTCTAACAGTTTTTTTAAACAATTGATTTTATGGATAGACCGTTCATTTTTCAGTCTTAAAAGTATTATACCTGAATGTTGTTGGTGATCTCTAAAAACCAAATCACCAAAATCTTTATCATTGGTAATAATCACCCAATTTTCTTCTGTAGCTTTTTTAATGATTTCAACATCACTAATTCCAGGATTTTCATCAAAAACTGAATAAACCACGTATCCATTATTAGTTAACCATTTCGCAACATTTGGACCCGTGCATTCATCTACCAAAAATTTTGTTTTTTTGGCTTCCATTTTTAAGCCTGATCTTGAGCATTTGGATAAAAGAAATGATCGTCTAAAGCATTTGATGCAAACATCAGACAGGCTAAAATGTCATCTCTTCTAAGGTTGGTATATTCGTCTAAAATTTCTTCTTCACTAGCTCCATTTGCCAATAAGCCTAAAATATATTGTACGGAAAGTCTGGTTCCTTTAATAACTGCTTTACCTTTCAGTATTGCCGGATTAATTTCTATCCTTTTTGTTAAATTCATATCAATTCAAAGATAAGTTTTTATAAGTATTTACGCACTATTTTTACCGTCCTTATTATTAGATGTTCTTTTCTCTAAACTTTTAGGAATGAGGAGGAAATAAATTTTCCAACTCTGACAAAGTCATTTTTTGATAGACGAGTTGAAAAACACAGACTTAGTGGGGCAAAGGCGAGGTTTTAAGGAAGTATATCGGAAAATGACAAAGTAAGATGGTAAATATTTTTTTCTCATTCCTTAATTCATTTTAATACAACATTGCTCTCCTTTTTTTATCTTCACCGTTAACGATTGGTTTATATTAACAAATGAAGAACAGTTGGCTTTTATGGATGGCAACCATTATGGTGTTGGTCTGCTTCGGTTGTCAAACAACCGAAGAAGGCACGCAATCATCAAGTCATCAGCGTGAAACTAAAATCTTCGAAAAAATAGATCCTAAAAAATCCAACATCCACTTTAACAACCAACTTAGGGAAAATACTATGATCAACTATTTTACTTATCCCTACATTTACATGGGCGGTGGAGTAGCTGCCGGAGATTTCAACAATGATGGATTAAGCGATTTGTACTTTACCGGTAATATGGTGCAGAATGAACTCTATCTAAACCAAGGTAATTTAACGTTTAAAGATATTACGGAACAAGCCGGCGTTTCAAGTGACCAACGTTGGGTAACCGGAGTTACCGTAACCGACATCAATGCCGATGGTTGGTTAGATATTTATGTATCGGTATCAGGAAAGTTCGCGACTACTAAAAATCAATTATTTGTCAATCAGGGATTAAATAAGGAAGGCTTGCCAACTTTTATAGAAGATGCCCAAGGGCGCGGATTAGCCGACGAAGGACAAAGCACCCAAGCCACTTTTTTTGATTATGATAATGATGGCGATTTAGATGTGTATGTTGCCAACTATCCATTTACCCATTTTAAAACGCCTAATCATACCTACTATTATAAAATGAAGGATCCGAAATTAGAAAATTCAGATCGGTTGTATGCTAATGATGGTAAAGGCCTTTTTAAAGATGTTACTGAGCAAGCCGGTGTACTAAATTTTGGTTTGAGTTTAAGTGCATCAGTAGCAGATTACAATAACGATGGTTGGTTAGATATTTATGTCTCTAATGATTTTGCTTCTCCTGATTTTTTTTATATCAATAATCAAGATGGCACTTTTAGCGATCAATTGAAAAACAGTTTTCAGCATACTTCTTTTTTTGGGATGGGTAGCGATGCTGCCGACCTCAATAATGATGGTTTAATTGACTTAGTTCAAATGGATATGACTCCAGCAGATAACCGAAGAAACAAAGCGAATATGGCATCGATGAACATCAATAGTTTTTGGGAAATTGTGAACTATGGCATGCATTATCAATATATGTTTAACTCCGTCCAAATTAATCAGGGTATTAGTTTAGATGGAAAAAAAACACCTCATTTTAGCGATGTAGCACAGTTTGCCAATATGGCGTCTACCGATTGGAGTTGGGCTGCTCTTTGTGCTGATTTTGACAACAATGGTTTTAAAGATGTATTCATCACCAATGGCACTCGTCGCGACATCAACAATAAAGATTATTTTAATCAACTAAAAAAGGCTAATTATAAAGAAAGGCAACAATTTGATACTTTAGCCTTAACTTTAAACATGCCATCGGAAGCCATTGATAATTTTATCTTTAAGAATAGCGGCAACCTTCAATTTGAAAATACCACCCACAGTTGGGGCTTAAACGAAAAAGGCTTTTCTAACGGTGCTACTTATGCTGATTTAGACAATGATGGGGATTTGGAATTAATCATTAATAACATTGATGCGCCTGTAAGCATCTTTAAAAATAATGCCGTAGAACGGCAATTAGGGAATTATCTTAAGGTGCAATTGAAAGGAAGCAAACGGAATCCACTAGGTATTGGGGCTAAGGTAAAATTACTAACTGTTGCTGGTGAGCAAGTGAAAGAGCAAATGTTTACAAGGGGTTTTCAATCATCAGTAGAACCGGTGTTGCATTTTGGTTTAGATACTTTAAATACAATTGACAAAGTGATTGTTATTTGGCAAGATGGAAAAACAAATATTATCGAAAATACTGAAATAAATAAAATCCTCATAATATCTTATGAACATGCTGTTTTAGAAAAAGAAAATGTAAAATACGTTCCAAAAAAACCTAAGTTGTTTACCGATGTTAGCAATCAATCAAACATAAATTTTATTCATAAAGAAAACAACTATAACGATTACGCTCATGAAGTCTTGTTGCCGCATACCTATTCACGCAATGGTCCGGCGCTTGCAATCGGCGATGTAAACGCTGACGGTTTAGATGATTTTTTTGTAGGAGGGGCAAGTGGTTATTTGGGTGCCTTATATGTTCAAGAAAAAGATGAAACATTTATGGAGGCAAATTCAACTTTTTTAAATGACGATATCCAAAAAGAAGATATTGACGCAACATTTTTCGATGCAGATAATGATGGTAATCTCGATTTGTATGTAGTAAGCGGAAGCAACGAATTTGACGAAGGCAGCCAACAATTGCAAGACCGTTTATACCTCAATAATGGTTCAGGTATTTTTCAAAAAGCAAAAAACAGTTTACCTAAAGTTACCAATTCCGGCTCCTGTGTAAAAGCTGCTGATTTTGATAAAGATGGCGATCTAGATTTATTTGTAGGAGGTTGGATTGTACCAAAAAACTATCCAAAACCTGCCAAAAGTTATCTACTACAAAATGAAGGTATACAAAATGGAAAGCCAACCTTTATAGATGTAAGCAAAAACCTTGCCCCTACCCTTTTAGAAGTAGGCATGGTTACCGATGCTGTTTGGACAGACCTCAACCAAGATGATTGGTTAGACTTAGTAATAGTTGGCGAGTGGATGCCCATCACCATCTTAAAAAATACTGGTCAACAATTTAAAAATATCACTACAACAATGGGTTTAGAAAATACGGTTGGTTGGTGGTACAGTATTGTAGCCGAAGATTTTAATCAAGATGGCTACCCAGATTTGGTGGCAGGCAACTTAGGCTTAAATTATAAATACAAAGCCAGCCCCACCGAAACTTTTGATGTATTTTTAAATGATTACGACAAAAACGGCAAGCCAGATATTGTGCTCGGCTATTACAATGAAGGCATCCAATATCCGGTGCGGGGTAAACAATGCTCTTCAGAACAAATACCTAGCATTGGCATAAAATACAAAAATTACAACACCTTCGCCGAAGCCAGTCTCGTCGATATTTATACCGAACCCGATTTGGAAGCCGGTTTGCATTATCAGGCACAAACTTTTGCCAGTACTTTTTTATTGAACCAAGCCGGTCAATCTTTTCATTTAAAACCTTTACCGGTTAAGGCGCAGCTATCTTCCATCAATGCCATTATTGCAAAAGACCTTAATAAAGACACACACATCGATTTAATACTATCGGGTAACTTATTTGGTTCCGAAGTTGAAACCCCCCGCAACGATGCCAGCTACGGCATTATTTTAAGTGGAGATGGCGCAGGTAATTTCAGTCATCTGCCCTATTCAAAAACCGGCATAAAGTTGGGTAAAGATACCAAAGCGATGTTACCCATCAATTTATCAACTAAGCCAGCCATACTTGTTGCCAACAATGCCGATACTTTGCAAGTATGGAGTTACTAAACAAATTGAATCATTTCTAGCCAACATAAATTTTTTTTAGAAACGAAACATTGGATGAATTAATAAACGCGCAGCCTGCTTTCCGCTCAAATGCCGTAGCCTTGCAGCAGAGCCACCGCTGCATTACGGCATAACCGCTGCAATCAGGGTTAAACTTCCAAGCTCGCCCGGTTTCAATAACTTTTCTTATTCCGCAACTCATTCATCCGCATCGGCATGGCATCAATAACACCATTTAAATTGTCTATATAAAGAAGTTCAGTTTGTTTCAACTTCACCCTACCATCTAAACCAATTAACACCACTTTAAATGCTGTTGATTGAGGATTGTATTTTTTATACAAATCATGAGAAGAAACCATTTCCATATTCTCTAAGCCCATACATAATTGATTAGGCAAAACTTTGTAGACTACTAACTTTCTTTCTATCAAATCTTTTTGGTTTTGACTAAGATGGTAGATTTGTTGTTGGAAGTTAAGGTCAGCAGAATCCTTAGCAATTACCAAAAGCAAACGGTTTTGCCATTGGTGAGTTTTTAGACTGTGGTTTTTGGATTGTGCTTGGCAGGAATTTGACATGAATGAAAAGAATAATATGGTTAAAATTATGTGCCTCATTTTTTACTAAAATTTTGTTTTAAAACTTGAAGAATGGCAATGATATAAGGTTCTGATTTTGTCTTAGATAAAGCATTATAAATCTTTTCCGCTTCTAATTCAGATATTTTGATGGTGTTCAATTCATCTTCATAAATAAACCCTAAAATTTTACCTGCTCTTTCGTCAATCAGTTTATCGCAACCTAAATTCAAAACCTTGACGGTTTCATTTGCTCTTTCTGTTATACCAGAAATGCCACCATTTTCAGCATAAATGATTTCGGTTTCACATTCTGACATTTTTGGTGTTAAGTCAATTTCTTTTATATCTTTTTCAGCATCACAATGTAAAACTCTTGGTTTCGGCTCTTTTCGGTTTCCATTGCACGAAGCCAACAAATTATCATAATCAAAAATGAGATGCTGATTTTTGGTACCTTCCTTAGGTTTTAAATGCTTAATTGTTGTATTATGGTCGTTTTTTATTTCAACATTACAATAGCAGCATAAACTATTTTGCTCTTTCAACAATGCTGTTTTTAAATCGTATTTAGAATAATAAATTTTTCCCTCTTCCTTTACTTTAGGTGGATTACTTGGAAAGTGCTTATCAAAGTCTGTTGGTTTTTTATCAGAATCTTCTGACATTGGAGTATCTTTCCAAAGCTCAAATTCAGTAGGAGATGGCTGTTTAATAATGTGTCTCAACTATTCAGTATTTCCTTTCGTTTAATAATACTTTTGAATCTACCCAAAATTGGGTCATCATCCGAAATCAATGCTTTTAGTTGTTCAATCTGTTTAATTGCTGCCTCATTTTTATCTTCTGCAAAATGCATAAAAATGGAATTGATAAGTTCCTCCACCTCTTTCGGTCTTGCCCCATCATTCATAACATTCGTGAGAATATTGTCACTATTTCTACCATAAGGATTTACGTTTGGACTGTACACTTTATCACCATCAATTTCAATAATTTCAGATGCTTTTAAACTACTCAACACCTGCGGCGAATGAGTAGTAGTAATAAACTGTACATTCGGGAAAGTTGCTTTTAATGCTCCCACAATATTGCGTTGCCAATTGGGATGTAAGTGTAAATCTAACTCATCGATTAGAACTACACCTTTGCCGTTGAGGGCTTCTGTTTTGTTATTTTTATTAGAAATTGTTAGTCTTCTTGCTATTTCAGCTACTAAAAATATTATCATTCTTTCACCACTTGATAATTGAGATAGCTTGAGTTCAAAATTTTCACCTTCTATATTTTCTTTCTCTAATACAACATGTGATGCGCCATATTCCCAAATTGAATCTTCACTAAGTTCATCGGTGATAACTGATAAGGAAAGGAATTTCTGTTTTTCTAAATGTGTAAGAAACTTTAACAGAGCAGACCTTAAAGGAATTAAATTTGGTGATTCGTAGTCTTTCTTCTTTTTAGTTTTTAGAATTTCTCTAACTACCTCATTGATAAACCACTTTTCAAATTCATTTAATGAAATATATCTATCATCAATTAAAACACTTAGGTAAGGATATATAATATCTTTTTTATCGAAGTTATCAAATCTCAAAACCTTATCATTTCGGTTCTCTAGTCTTTTCACATCAAAATAAAGAAAAATTGGAATTGAACTAAACAATTTCTCATCTTTTTCAATAATCCTGTTTATTAACTCATCCACATATTTTTTATCACAATCTATAGGAGACAAACTATGAGATTTATCTGGTGATTCAAATTCGCTTTTAACATAAGTATTTTTTCTATGTTCAAATTCAAATAGTAGTTCTGTATTTAACTTATGATTCAAACTTTTTAAATCATCTAAATTAAAACCCCACTCATGATGGTTGGACTTTAATAGTCCATTATTATTCCTCTTGTATTTTATAAAAAATATATAATGTATGAAATATTTTATGTTTAAATTTAAAAGATCCAACACCGCACTCTTCCCACTCCCATTATTACCAATCAGGCAAATAAAATTCTCATCCGGAAAGTTGATTTCCAAATCAGTAAACAACCTAAAGTTTTTAGCAGTTAGCTTTTTAATTTTCATTGAATCAAATTCTTACAACACTTAAAGATAGTCAAAATCTTAACTATTTAATGGTAGATTGTTTTGAATAAGTTGGAAATGAAAAAACCAATGAATAAAACTACAAATTAGTACACAAACATGTACATTTGTGAAAATTATCTTTAAACAATGAACACGGTAACTTTAAGAGATTTACGCGCAAATATGAAAACTTATTTCGATGAAATAGATAAAAACAAAGACGTTTTGATAGTCAGCTTATTTATGTTTTCAATTTTATTAAGATCTTTTAAAATATTTTCTCTTACACTCATTGCTATACTTTATTTATTGTGTAGAAATTTTTGTCTTATCAAAGATAAAAAATACTTAGATTAAATACTACTAGCTCATCAACTCCTTAACCTCATCTTCCGTAACATACAACTCATTACCCGCTTTATCAAACTCCTTCGATTTTTCTTGCATCCCTTCTTTCAAGGCTTCATCTTCACTTAATCCTTTGGCTTTCGCATAATCTCTTACTTCTTGGGTAATTTTCATAGAACAAAAATGTGGACCACACATGGAACAGAAATGCGCCACTTTAGCATTATCACTTGGTAAGGTTTCGTCATGAAATTCTCTTGCTGTATCTGGGTCTAACGATAAGTTGAATTGGTCATTCCATCTAAACTCAAAACGGGCTTTACTTAAGGCATTATCCCGGTAATAGGCTCCTGGATGTCCTTTGGCTAAATCAGCTGCATGCGCTGCTATTTTATAAGTAATTACACCATCTTTTACATCTTTTTTATTGGGTAAACCCAAGTGCTCTTTGGGGGTAACATAACACAACATCGCACAGCCATACCAACCAATCATAGCCGCACCAATACCCGAAGTAATATGGTCGTAGCCCGGTGCAATATCGGTAGTTAAGGGACCTAAGGTGTAAAACGGAGCTTCCTGACAATGCTCTATCTGCTTATCCATATTTTCTTTAATCATATGCATCGGCACATGTCCCGGACCTTCAATCATGGTTTGCACATCGTGTTTCCACGCAATTTTAGTAAGTTCTCCTAAGGTTTCTAATTCGGCAAATTGAGCTTCATCGTTGGCATCGGCAATTGAACCGGGGCGTAAACCATCTCCCAAAGAAAATGCGACATCATAGGCTTTCATAATTTCACAGATCTCTTCAAAGTGGGTATACAAAAAACTTTCTTGATGATGCGCCAGACACCACTTCGCCATAATAGAACCACCCCGCGAAACAATGCCCGTAACGCGCTTAGCTGTCATAGGAATATATCGTAACAAAACACCGGCATGAACGGTGAAATAATCAACCCCTTGTTCAGCTTGTTCAATTAAAGTATCTCTGTACATTTCCCATGTCAGTTCTTCAGCTTTTCCATTTACTTTTTCTAAAGCTTGATATATTGGCACTGTCCCTACCGGCACCGGACTATTTCGAATTATCCACTCGCGGGTTTCGTGAATGTTTTTACCCGTGCTTAAATCCATAATGGTATCGGCTCCCCAACGGCAAGCCCAAACCGCTTTTTCTACTTCTTCTTCAATACTACTGCTAACGGCAGAGTTGCCCAAGTTGGCGTTTATCTTCACCAAAAAGTTTCGTCCGATTATCATCGGTTCAGTTTCTGGATGATTAATGTTGTTGGGTATGATGGCTCTACCTTTTGCCACTTCATCTCGAACAAACTCTGGCGTAATGGGTTTAACATGTTTATACGCGCCAAAGTTATTCCCTTCGTGTACCTTACCCATTTCTTGTATCAGTTCCATCTGTTGGTTTTCACGGATGGCAATGTATTCCATTTCAGGCGTGATGATGCCTTTTTTAGCATAATGCATTTGGCTTACATTAGCTCCACTTTTAGCGCGCATGGGTTTGGGTACATGTTGAAAACCAAAGGCTTTGTATTTTGGGTCTGCAAGCCTTTCTCTGCTAAATGAAGACGTAAAATCTGCTAACAATTCCACATCCTTTCTATCCTTAATCCATTGGGTACGCAGTTTTGGCAAACCTTTTCGTACGTCAATTTCAATGTTAGGGTCGGTATACGGACCGCTGGTATCATAAACCGTTACTGGTTGGTTTTGTGGTTTGGCAAATTCACCATTCGCAAACATAGCGGGCGAGTCTTCTAAACTAATTTCGCGCATTGCCACATTAACACCTGCCATCTTACCCTTAACATATTTTTTTTTGGATGCTGGAAAATCTTCTCTGGTAATGGTATTTTGTGAAGGAATAGTTTCTATTTTTTTTGTCATAACGTTTTACTTTTTATAATTTTTATCAATAGGCTATTTTTCAGTTGTGGGAAATGCTTGGATAAAATTTTTCTGCTTCTGGTCAAAAATTTTTCCGGTATAACAGTAAAAAAAACACCCCTCATCCGCCTTGTGTGGCTGTTATAATTAACACTGCATCGTTTTGTTTTAAAGAACGTTCGGTCCAGTTATTTTTAGATACTACTTCTTCATTAACCGCTACAGCAATACCTTCAACCGGAATATTCAATTCTTCTAAAAGATTTTTAATGGTAGATGCTTTAGTTTGTTGTTGTTCTCCGTTTATTGTTAAATTCATATAAAATAAAATTTAATTACTTTAGGAGAACCTTTTATTAATATAGAAAGGTAAACTGATTACTTTTCCCTGCGCCGGTATTATCCGTATCAGGTTCAAAGGGTATCATCTCAGTTTCAACTACATTGAAACACCCCTAAAGTTTTGGTAAAGTTAATACATTTAGGGATAACATTGAAATGAAAAAAAATCTTTAAAAAATGAGAGCTTATATTAGCATTATTAATTAGTTTGTATTGTTATTGTAAACTAATTTATGCTACTAACATAAACTATATTATATTAGCAATCACTAATAGTTTATGTTACTATTATAAATTATTGTGCATTATTAACATAAATTATTGTGTATTATTAACATAAACTATTGTGCATTATTAACATAAACTATTGTATATTTGTAACATAAACTTAAATGAGGTATGATTGTAAAATCTGATATAGAAGTATCTTTTGCAAGACAGCAGCAAATTTTTGACACCTCATTTAAGTTTATTGAAAGGGAATGTTTAAAGAAAGTAGAAAGAAAAGAAAGCCATATTGAAGTAATTACCGGTGTGCGTAGGTGCGGTAAAAGCACTTTGCTAAAACAAATTAACAAAAAGCAAAAAAAATATGTTGCCTATTTAAATTTTGAAGACCCCCGTATTTACAACTTTCAATTACAAGATTTTGAAAAGTTAGATGAAATTATTCCCGTTACCACCAAAATTTATTTTTTCGATGAGATTCAAAATGTGCCCTCTTGGGAGGTTTATGTAAGAAACCTGCACGATAGTGGAAAAAAGGTGTATATAACCGGTGCAAACGCCTCGTTACTCAGTAAAGAATTGGGTACAAGGTTAACGGGTAGATATTTAAGCCATGAGCTTTTTCCATTTTCTTATACAGAGTTTTTAACTTTTAAAAAGAAAAAAGCAAGTGCCTCAACGATTAGTGAGTATATGCTATCAGGTGGTTTCCCGGAGTATCTCAAATCTGGAAATCCAGAAATTTTGCAACTACTTTTAAAAGATATTGTGTTGAGAGACATTGCAGTGCGTCACGGCATCAGAAATTCGAAAACATTGATGTCCATTACCTTATTTTTAATTTCTAATATTGGGAAACCCTATTCTTATAATGGCTTAAAAAAACATTTTAAAGTAGGGTCTGCCATTACCGTTTCCGATTATTTATATTGGTTGGGTGATGCCTATTTGTTTTTTTACCTGCCCCGCTTTAGTTGGTCGGCAAAAAGTATAGCTAAAAACCCCCGAAAAGTTTATGTAATTGATAATGGTTTAGCGCAAGCCAATTCATTAAGTTTTACCGATGATATTGGCAGATTATTAGAAAATGCTGTGTATCTACATTTAAGAAGAAGTAGAAAAACGTTGTACTATTTTAGAGAAGATGGCGAATGTGATTTTGTGGTTTTCGATAAAAATAAATGTTTGGCGGCCATTCAGGTAACTCAAAAAATACACGCCGACAATAAAGCCAGAGAAATTAATGGTTTGTTAGAAGCCATGAAGTATTTTAATTTAAAGGAAGGTTTTATCATCACCCAAAATGAAAAAGACAAACTGCAGGTTGATGGAAAGATGATTTGGCTGGTTCCGGCTGTGGAGTTTTTTGCTAAACCATATAAAACTTAGTAAAGAGAGACGCTGATGAATTGTAAACTTCGCGATAATGATAAAGCGTTTAATTGCGCTCTTACTGCACTTGATCAAAATTACACACAATTATTTCTTCAACATTTTTAATCTCCTTACTTTCGCATAAAATAAAATAAATGGCTGAAATTATATGTACTAAAAACAGCGGTATTGCCAACATAAGGCTAAACCGCCCCGAAAGCTATAACAGTGTAAACGCTGCTTTAGCCTTAGCATTTATTGAAGCCTTAGATGATTGCCAGCAAGATTCAACGATACGAGTAGTAGTCATTACAGGTAGTGGTAAAGCATTTTGTGCCGGGCAAGATTTAAAAGAAGTTACCGACGAAGATGTTATGCCCGGTTTCAAACATCTATTAGAAAAGCATTATACGCCCATCATAACAAAAATAGTTGGATTAAATAAACCAGTAATTGCCGCAGTAAATGGTGTTGCTGCCGGTGCCGGTACCAACATTGCGCTGGCATGTGATATTATTATCGCTAGTGACAAAGCCAAATTTATACAAGCCTTTAGTGCCATTGGTTTAATACCCGACAGCGGCGGAACCTATACCCTACCCCGCTTAGTGGGTAGAGCCAAAGCCATGGCTTTTGCTATGTTAGGCGATAAAATTGATGCTCAAACCGCCCAACAAATTGGCATGATATATCAATGTGTACCGGCAGAAAATTTTGAAACAACAATTACCCAATTGGCAGAACGACTTTCAACAATGCCAACTAAAGGCTTGGCTTTAACCAAACAAGCGATCAACGCTTCGTTTGAAAATACCTTTAGTGAACAGCTATCTTTAGAAAAACAGCTACAAATAGAAGCCAGCGAAACGGCTGATTATTTTGAAGGCGTAGCTGCATTTTTAGAAAAAAGAAAACCAAACTTTAAAGGACTATAAATGAAAGTTGGAATAATAGGTGCCGGAACTATGGGCAGTGGTATTGCTCAAGTTGCCAGCACAAATAACTGTGAAGTAGTTTTATCAGATACCAATATTGAAATTTTAGACAAAGCGAAAGCCAAGCTGCATAAAATTATGTTGCGCTTAATTGAAAAAGGCAGGTTAACAGAAGCTAAAGCCAATCAAATTGAACAAAACATTCGATATACTACTGCCTTAGATGATTTAAAGGGAGCCGACTTGGTAATTGAAGCCATTGTTGAAAATCCATCTATTAAAAAACAAGTATTTGAAAAGATTGAACCGCTAGTTGCTGCCGATGCGATTATTGCAAGTAATACGTCTTCATTGTCTATTACTTCTTTGGCTGCTGCTTTGAATAAGCCAGAACGATTTATTGGAATCCACTTTTTTAATCCGGCACCTCTAATGAAGTTGGTTGAAATTATTCCTGCCATACAAACCAACAACCATATAGTAAAAGAAGCAAGAAGCATTATTGATGAATGGGATAAACTAACGGTGTTGGCAAAAGATACCCCTGGGTTTATCGTTAACAAAGTAGCCCGCCCTTTTTATAGTGAAGCCTTACGAATGTTAGAAGAAGGGCTAACCGGTTTACCTCAAGAACAAGCCATAGCTACTATTGATTGGGCAATGACCGAAATGGGCGGCTTTAAAATGGGTCCCTTTACGTTAATGGATTTTATTGGCAACGATGTAAATTATACCGTAACCGAAACCGTGTTTAAAGCTTTTTATTACGATTCGCGATATAAGCCGGCTTTTACTCAAAAACGTTTATCCGAAGCCGGATATTGGGGTAGAAAAACAGGTAGAGGTTATTATAATTATGCCGACGGAGCTATAAAACCTGAACCCAAAAAAGATGAAGCACTCGGAAAAATGATTGTTGACCGCATTGTAGTAATGTTAGTTAATGAAGCGGCTGACACCTTACAATATAATATAGCCACCAAAGCTGATATAGATTTGGCAATGACTAAAGGAGTGAATTACCCCAAAGGCTTATTTGCTTGGGCAGATGAAATTGGCATCCAAAATTGTGTGGAACAATTAGATGCATTGTACAATACTTACCACGAAGACCGGTACCGTTGTAGCGTTTGGTTGCGCAATCGCAAAGATGGATGATAAATTTTTTGAATTTAAAATATTTTAATAGCCACATAAAATCGGGGAGCCCCTTTATGGATTCTTCTACTGTTCCACTTCAAAAAAATACCCCGACCTTCACCGAAGGTGAAGCCCACTCCTTCACACGTAAAGGGGAATTGAAATTGGTTCGGCTTTGCTTTTGTTTTGATACACGTTGTAGGTCATTTAACTTAAGTTTCGGTAGTAAATTAGTTGCTGTTCCAATGGAACCTGTTCCATTGTGTCAACAAAAGCATTGCCACTTTACTACAACAAGTGAACAGGTTCACTTGGATGATTTTATGTTTTATAATTTGAATTAAACTAACTTAACCTTATTGAGTACTTCAATTTCCATAAATAATTTATATTCATGTTATTATGAAATAAATACTACTACCGAAACTTTAATCATTCAATTTATTTTAATTGGATTTGTTGCGGGGCTTCTATCCAAATGTGTTCTGTAAAATAGATGCCGGTAAGTACAAGTATGCCTGCACTTGCTAATATAATGGAACTACCGCCGAGTAATAAAATTGTTATGGGTAAGATGTTTCCTAATAAAATAACGGTACTCCAAAACAGGTGGCGGTATCTGCCTTTGTAAATCATTTGTACGGTTCGTTTGGCGTCTTCTGTTGGGTGGGTGATACTTAATTCTATAAGCATGCTAAGTAAGTTGATGCTGATAGAAATAAGCATTACAATTTTAATAAAAGGCAACCAATTTTCTCCATTTTCAAATATTAAAGAAAGCAATGCAAATACTGCTGTACCTGCCATAAATGTGTGTACTAACATATGAATGGGTAATATAGGACTTTGCCAAAAATCGCGCCCTTTGGCTTGTGCAAATAAAAAAGCGGTGTAAACGGAAACAATGACAGCGACGGGGGCGGTGAGGTACATTAAAACATTACTGAGCTTGTTCCAATTGAAAAAAGTGCTTAAGGCGAGAAGGCTGAGTAAGCCGCCGAATGCGGTGATGGCGTAACCGCCTCTGACCAACCACGATTTCCATTGGGGGCGAAAAAGGACGTTGAGAAATCGTTTGGGTTGGTCTAAATCTTTAATGAGTAGCAAACCGGTTAAGCCCAAAAAAATTAAGCCTGTAAATAAACCTGCCCACATGGCGGTGGAATTAATTTCGGCAAAACCAAATGCCCATGCAATAAACGGAACGAGAAAGGCACCGGTGGCAATTGCTTTGGTAAGCACGTAAGCCGATACTTCCCATCCCCAAAGAATGCCTTTGTCTGGCGTGTCGTAAATGCGCCGTCCTTTGCCCAATAAAACATCAATTGATTTGGGGGGTGTTTTTTTTGTTTTGTTTACATTGATTTGGGTTAGCGCGTGGTTTACAGCAGCATTGCTCATCGCCATTTTTTCGGCTTGTTTGGCAAAATGTCCAACGCCTAAGTCTTGGCTGTTCCAAAAATTTTCGGAGGCTTCGGTAGCGGTTGGGTTGAGCGAAATATCGTCGGCATCTATATAAAAGAGGTTGGGTTGGGTTCCTTTTTCAGGTTTGCGAACTTTTACAGGTTGTTTGGCAAGCAGTTTGGCGATTTTGGTATCAGGGTCTTCCATATTGCCAGAAATGATGGCTTCTTCGGGACAGACGTTGACGCAGGCAGGTTCTAAACCTATGTCAATTCGGTGGGCGCAGTAGTTACATTTGGCGGCGGTGTGGGTTTCGGGGTCAATATATAAGGCATCGTACGGGCAGGCTTGCATGCACGATTTGCAGCCGATGCAACGGTCTGAATTGAAATCTACAATACCATCTTCTCTGGTAAATAAGGCTTCTGTTGGGCAGATACTTACACATGGGGCATCTGTACAATGGTTGCAGCGCATTACCGAAAACAAACGGCGGGTATTGGGGAAAGTGCCTTTTTCAACCTGTTTTACCCATGTTCGGTTTACGCCAACCGGTACTTCGTGTTCTGATTTGCAGGCGGTAGTGCAAGCGTGGCAGCCGATGCATTTTCTGTTGTCAATTACGAATCCGTATTTCATTAAGTAGTTATATATTTATAATTATTAATTAATGAATGTGTTGAAACCTTAATATTTGTTTAAAACATCAATCCTTTAATTGATACTCAAACTTATGAACATTTTTTCATATTTTCAAATATCGAAGAAAGAACCTTGTGTTATAAGCAAAAAATGCTAGTATACTTGTTACAAATAATGTTCGGATATAATAACCGAAATATTAAGTTTTACTAAAAACTGTATTTAATTCTTAGAAAGAGATTACAGATGTGTGAGTTTACATATTACATTGGCAATTTTCAAGACATTCAATGATGAGGCTAACATCTTTTTCTTTTAAAGAATACATCATGTTGCGTCCGTCTCTTTCGGCTGAAAGTAAACCTTTAATTCTCATATTTTGAAGGTGATGTGAGGTAAGTGACTGCTCGGAATCTAACATTTCACAAATTTCGCTGACGGAAAGTTTCGGGTATTGTTCTAATAGATGAACAATTCCTAATCTCATAGGATGTGCTATAGTTTTTAAAATAAATGAAATTCGTTCTAACTTCTCTACCAACTGTTCATCTAATGTATATTTTGATTTTTCAACCTGCATCTTACAAAAGTATGAACAATTGATCATATTAGCAAAAGTATTTAATTAGATATTTTTTAGCTTTTGATGGACGATTAACAAAAATTATGTGGCGCAATTTTATAACGGGTTGTTAATAACAACAAATTTATAGTAGTGAAATCGTGTGATCCATTACAACAAACTGAGCAAAAATAAAATTGAGCAATACGAAGAGAAAAATAAAAATCCTTAATCATAAAATCCAAAGGTAAAAAAAACAGAACTCTATCTTTTGTAACCGATAAATTAAGTTACTTTAGTTCTTGAAAATTGTATAAACCATGATCATCAAACCGCTAACTCCAACCAATGCACAAGCGTATCAAAAATGCCGTTTAGATGCTTTACGATTAGAGCCCGAAGCCTTTGCGGCAGATTACAACCTTCGGAAAAATAAACCTTTAGCGCATTTTGAGCAACGGGTAAACTACAAACCCAACTACTTTATTATGGGTGCTTTTATAGAAGATGAACTAATTGGTACGGTTGGTTTTTATGCAGAAACAATGCCTAAATTAAAACACCGCAGCACTATTTGGGGAGTATTTGTATATGAGGAACATCGTAAGAAGGGAATTGCCAAAGCTATGTTTCAAGCCACTTTAAAAGCAGTAAAACAATTGCCTGAGATCAAACAAATTCATCTCGGTGTAGCAGAACATAATCTTGCAGCTATTCGCTTATACGAATCATTCGGTTTTAAAACCTACGCCACCGAACCTAGAACAATGGTGGTAAACGAACAATACATTAACGAAAACATGATGATTTTGATATTGGATTAGCTAAAAAATGAACAATTATTTGGTTAGTTCATCTCTTTTTTGTTTAATGTTTGCCTAACTATCAATAATAAAATGGAAATTTCAGTCCGGCTTGCAGAAGAAACACTATTTATTAAAGAACTACACACTAAGGTTCAAGAAGTTGAACAACACGAAGCGCAGATATTGACTGACCGCATGCGAAAAAATCAACCATTTCTGGTTGCCATGCTGATGTCATTTGAACCAAAGGTGAATGATGAGCAATTTGACTATCTGTTAGAAATGTTTTGTATCATTTATTTATTCTTCGAAGAAAAAACCAATATCGAAAAAATTGCCATTACCGATGCGATGTATGACGAAAAATACGAGACTAATCTTCAATTTGCCGAATATTTAGATGGAGAAGAAAATGAAGAAAACCAATTAGAATTAGGTGCCTTAAATTTGGAAAATATGCATTTTAAAAGTTTGTATACGGCTATGATATTTTTATCAGATGAAAGCAAATGCTTTGAAAATGATGAAGAATTGCAAGATGGCATCTTATTAATTTTGAAAGCATTGATTGAATGCTTGGAATCGTATCTTTTAAATGAATAACTCAAGTTTCGGTAGTAGCATTTGTTTTATATTAGTTTTGTTATAAATTATTTATGAAAATTAAAGTATTCAAAAACATTAAATCAACTTAATTATAAAATATAAATCCAAGTAAATCTGTTCACTTGTTGTTACAAAGTTACCTTATTTTAGTTAACACAATCGAACAGGTTTCATTGGAACAGCAATTTATTTAATACCGAAACTTAAATGAATAACAATAAAACGTATAAATTTTTACAATGACAGATATAAATGAAGACAATGAAGAGCTTGAAGTTCTGCAAACCGTCTTATCAAAAATAGATAAATTAGAAGGGGAAGGCAAAGACTCGATCTTTACCAGCATTTATGAAAATCAACCCCTAATTTTATCGATGATGATGCAGTATGAAGACCATATGGATCAAGGAAATTTAACAGAGGAAGCATTTAACGATATTAACGATTTGCTATTTATCATCTTTTTGTTTTTTGAACACAAAACGAACATTAGTAAAGCACAAGTCAGTCAAGAAGCCTTTCAGAAAAAATTAGAATTAAATTTAAGCTTTGTAAACTATTTAACAGAAGAAGACCAAGCAACACAAATTGAGTTAAGTGAAGCCGACTTAAACAAAATGCATTTTAAAAATTTGTATCTTTCGCTTACACAAATAGCCGATGATTGCAGTAGTTTCCAAAAATTGGAGCACGATTTTAAAGCAGCTATTTTTTTAGAAATGAAAACCTTAATTGAATGCATGGAAGCTACCTTGCTTGACACTTGAATACCAAAATATCTGACGCCAAATTTGGACAATTCAAAACAAACTTCTTAAATTAGAGCAAATAAATTTTTAGGATTAATACAATTATGCCAAGAAAAATAAAATCAGGATTAATACAAATGAGCTTGCCCATAACCGAAGGCGAAGGTAGCATTGCTGAAATTATGGAAGCTATGGAAGCTAAACACATACCCTTTATAGAAAAAGCGGGTGAGCAAGGTGTACAAATTTTATGCCTGCAAGAAATTTTCAATACCCCATATTTTTGTCCGGGACAAGATAGGGCATGGTATCAATCTGCCGAAACCATACCGGGACCAACTGTAGAGCGCATGCAAGCCTACGCCAAAAAATACGATATGGTTATTATTGTTCCCATATTTGAAAAAGAACAACCCGGCGTTTTATACAATACCGCTGCCGTAATTGATGCCGATGGAACTTTGCTCGGCAAATATCGAAAAAACCACATTCCACATACTACCGGCTTTTGGGAGAAATTTTTCTTTAAACCGGGCAACCTCGGCTATCCGGTTTTTCAAACCAAATACGCCAAAGTTGGCGTGTATATTTGTTACGATCGCCACTTCCCTGACGGTGCACGTTGCCTCGGTTTAAACGGTGCCGAAATTGTGTACAATCCCTCTGCTACCGTTGCCGGATTATCCCAATATTTATGGAAGTTAGAACAACCTGCTCATGCTGCCGCCAACGGCTATTTTATGGGTTGCATCAACCGGGTTGGTGAAGAAAAACCATGGGACTTAGGTCGCTTTTATGGCACCTCCTATTTTGTTGATCCGCGCGGGCAAATTTTTTCTGAAGCCTCCGAATACGAAGATGAGTTGTTAGTTGCCGAGTTTGATTTAGATATGATTGATGAAGTGCGTTCTACCTGGCAATTTTATAGAGACCGCCGCCCCGAAACCTATGATAAATTAGTTGAACTTTAAATAAATTAGCATTATGTTTCAAAATGTTTGGATACTCTTTATTGCAGCCATAGTACCCATGTTTGTTGGTTTTATCTGGTACGGTCCCTTATTTGGCAAAGCCTGGATGCGTACCAACGGCTTTACCGAAGAAAGTTTAAAAGGCGGCAATATGCCACTAATTATGGGGCTTTCGTATTTTTTAAGTACTGTTTTAGCCTTGGGCTTAATGGGTTTAACCAATCATCAGATGGGTATATTTCAATTGTTTGGAAATCATCCGGACGCTGCTGTTGCCGGCACCGAAATCAATAATATTATAACAACGGTCTCCGAAAAATTTATGGATATGCATCGAACCTTTAAACACGGTGTTATACACGGTGCTTTTGCCGCAGTATTAATTGCTTTACCTTTAATTGCCATAAATGCTTTGTTTGAACGACGGGGCTGGAAGTATATTGGCATACACTTTGGCTACTGGTTTATTACACTTGCCTTAATGGGTGGTGTTATTTGCCAATGGCTATAAACTTTATATATAAATAAACATAATTATTAGAAGCGAAACAGCAGGGCTTAACAAAAAGGTGGGTCCCGCTGTCCGCTAAATCTTTTTATACCAATTTGATTATAAGATGTTACACTAAAATTTAGAATTTAATTTGGCAAGATTGAGGCAAAAAACACAGGCATAGCCTAAGCTATGACGAGTATTTTTAACGAAAAGATTGCCAACATTAAAACTAAATTTGTGTGACATTTTATGGTCAATTTGGTATTACTCCACTTTGTTCCATAAAAAGGATACCGCTCCCATAGGGGCTATATTGCCAACTTCGCTCTAAGTAAAATACCTTACATTTATACTGCATTTTTTATTTAAACTTAAGTATGAAACATTCAAAAATTATTAACAAAATAATTAATAATATAAATATTTAACCATATAATTATATTTTGATGCCAACATAAAAATCCGTTTCTTAGTTTCAAACAAAATTAGCCTTAGTAATATTTATGAACAACAATAAACTATTTTTCTGGTCGGTAACAGTTGCCTTGGCAGGTTTTCTTTTTGGTTTTGATACAGTAGTGATCTCAGGAGCCAATCAACCGACTAAAGAATTATGGGATACTTCTCCCCTATTTCATGGTACCTTTATAATGAGTATGGCATTGTGGGGCACAGTCTTGGGTTCCTTACTTGGCGGCATTCCAACGGATAAGCTCGGCAGAAAAAAAACCTTATTCTGGATTGGTATTTTATTTTTAGTATCTGCAATTGGCTCAGCACTTGCTCCCGACCCCTATTCTTTTTCATTTTTCCGTTTTATTGGTGGCATTGGGGTTGGTGCTTCTTCGGTAGCCGCCCCAACTTACATTGCCGAAATATCATCACCTGATAGAAGAGGACGTTTGGTAGCTTTATATCAATTTGGTATTGTATTGGGTATTTTTATTGCTTTCTTTTCCAACTACTTATTAAAAGGCGTTGGCGGCACTGCCGATTGGCGTTATATGTTGGGTGCTGAAGCGATACCCGCAGTGTTGTATTGTTTAATGATATTAGGCGTACCAAATAGCCCACGCTGGTTAGCCGTAAAACGCAAAGATAAAGAAGGCGCATTATCCATTCTAAAACAAATTTATAACGAAAGTGAAGCCAAGCAAGTTTTAAGCAGTATTGTCAATGAATCATCCTCGGCTGCTCAAAAAGTAGCTACAGGTATCTTCTCAAAAAAATATAGTATTCCATTAACTTTAGGCTTTTTTATATCTTTCTTTAATCAATTATCGGGTATTAATTTTTTACTGTACTATGCACCAGAAATTTTAGAGAAAGCCGGTTTGGCTGCAAAAGCATCATTAGCAAACAGCATTTGGATTGGAGGAACAAATCTTATTTTTACCATTGTAGGCATGTTGCTAATAGATAAGCTCGGAAGAAAAACCCTGTTGATTTTAGGTTCCATATTTTACATTATTGGTTTGGCAGGTTCTGCATGGGCATTTTATACAGCCGCCGCCCCAACCATTTTATTGAGCTTTATTTTAATTTTTATTATGGCACATGCTATTGGACAAGGTGCCGTTATTTGGGTGTTTATTTCAGAAATATTTCCTAACGAAGTGCGGGCATTTGGGCAAAGTTGGGGTACGGGTGTGCATTGGGTTTTTGCTGCCATCATCACCTTAGTAACACCGTTATTTTTAGATGCTGAAAAAGGTATTTTCGGCGACAACCCCTGGCCCATCTTCGCTTTTTTTGCCTTTATGATGTGTTTACAATTACTTTGGGTATTAATTGCCGTTCCTGAAACCAAAGGCATTTCTTTAGAGGATTTAGAAAAGAAATTGATTCGTTAGCGAAGACTTGATCAAAAAAAACAACCTTACTCACTGATAATCAATCATAGTCCAAAATTGTTTCAAACAAATGCACGTTATAAATATTAATTTACCCAAACAAAAGGTATATTAGTTGCTCTGAATACTACTCATATTCATTATTTTTTTTGTATTACAAATTTTATTAAACGATGTTGAAAACAGTTTGTGCAAGTATTATATTGTTACTTAGTCAAAACCTATATGCCCAAAATTTTACAAACAATACTTTTACTACAGATACCGCTGCGTTTTATAGCAAGTTAACTAGCCATATCGTTAAAAGTAAAAAAACAAAAGCAGAAGTTACCTTAAAGAAATTTTTATTACATGCTAAAAATGACCAATTTTCAAATGAACAAATTACTCAAATTGAAAAAACATGTTCGGCAATGTGGCAACAAAAAATGGTGGCTTTTCCATATTTTACCACATATTTACAAGCCTTAAACACCTATGCAGCAAATCCTTTAGAAAAAGAAGAGGTATTTAAGCAGTGGTTAACCGTAAGTGAACAAGTAGTTCAACATTCTGGAGAATTGCATCAGTATTTTAAAGACTATATGAGCTTTTCAACAATCTTTTTCTCCAATCAACATCTCTTCCAATCAGATAATAAACATTGGTTACACAATGCAGCAATATATAATTTTACTTTTCAAGATACATTAGCAGCTCTTAAATTTGAAGAAGGTCAGCTAATTGGTTATTCTGTAAGTGATAGTTTAATTATCTATAAAACATCCGGCAGTTACTATCCGTCAATTTTTACATGGAGGGGTAAAAACGGTTTAGTTGATTGGAGTTATACCGGTTTAGCAGCCGACACTGTTTTCGCTACTTTCAATAATTATAAAATTAATGTAAAAGAAGGTTCCTATACCATACCAGACGCTACCTTTACCTATCTCGACTTTTTAAGCAAACCTTTAAAAGGCGATTTGAAAGATAAATTATCGATGAGTAAGGGAACTACCAATGCCTATCCTCAATTTAGAGCTTATGATAAAATAGAACTAAATAACCTTGGCAATAATGTACAATACAAAGGTGGCTTTACCTTGCAAGGCAATAATGTAATTGGCTTTGGCGATTCTATACAACCCGCTCAATTGCACTTTTATGCCCCTCAAAAAGCCATTCATATTAAAGCCCGTTCTTCCAAATTTGAGATTGATGATTTTAAAGATATTTCCACAAAAGATGCCGAATTGGTGATATACTTTGATCAGGATTCTATTTATCATCCGGCATTAGCCTTGCAATACAACATACCTAATCGCGAATTGAAAATGTTGCGCGCTAACATGAAAGGCATAAATATTCCATATTATGATTCGTACCACGGATTGGATTTTAAGGTAGATGGTTTATATTGGCAGTTAGATAGTACATTTTTTAATTTAAATATGATCTCGTCTGACGGAACAACCGATCCGGCAGTGTTTAAATCGCAAGACTATTTCAATAAAAAGGATATTCAAAAATACCGGGCTTTTACAGACATCAATCCTATTTATGAGTTGAAAGCATTTAGTGATAACCACAAAACAAGATTAATGCCTGCCGCCGAATTTGCAGATGCACTCGGCACTAAATTCACTACTAAATCCATACAAAATTTATTATTGAGTTTAATAGAAGATGGCTTTATTTATTATAATGATTCAAACGATGTAATTCAAATAAAAGACAAAGTAATTTTACACGGCTTAGCCAATGTGAACAAATCGGATTACGATGTTTTAAAAATTCAATCGGAGGCTAAAAATGACAATGCTGTTTTTGACATTGGCAATAAAAATTTTACGCTAAGCGGCGTTACCAACGTTCGGTTGAGCAAAGCTAAAGATGTGGTTATCTTACCAAGAAACAATATGATTACAGTAGGTAAAAACCGCAACCTGCAATTCAACGGAACTGTTCTTGGAGGCAGAGTTGATTTTGTGGGCAATGATTTTGAAATGGATTATCAAAATTTTACGATAAGCATGCCGGTGATGGAAGAAATATTGATCAACTATCCCAGCTTTAAAATGACTGCCGGTGGACAACCAGAACTAGAACCTCTTTTAACCAAAATTGAAGATGTTAGTGGCGTGTTATATATTGATATGCCCGAAAACAAATCGGGTTTAATGGGCAACCGGGACTTCCCGAAATTTAAAAGTAATGGAACGGCACGCACTTATTATGACGTAGGACCGTTTAAAAATTTGTATCGCAGAGATAGTTTTTATTTTGAATTAAAACCTTTTCAATTAGATAGCCTTTGGATTTTATCGCCCGAATTGGTTGCATTTGAGGGTAAGTTAGTCAGCAGCGAAATTTTTGACGATTTGGAGCAAACCTTAAGCATCCAATTAGATCGTTCATTGGGTTTTGAGGCACAAGCACCCGAAGCGGGTTACCCTATGTATAATGGAGCAGGCACCTTTAAAGGCAATCTAAAACTAAACAGCAAAGGGTTAAATGGCAGTGGAAGTTTCCGGGCTTTGACTGCCGAACTCAATTCTAATGCCATCTCTTTTTTTCCGGATTCTATCATTGCAACCTGCGATACTTTTTTTCTGGAAAAAAAAGAAGCTAATCCACATCAACCCCTTACGTTTAGTAATGGGCCGGTTGCTGTAAATTGGAAGGCAAAAAAAGACACCTTGCTTATTCGAAAGAAAATTAATCCATTTAGTTTGTATAATGAACTTACCGATTTTGATGGCGATTTGTTATTGTCTTCCACCGGTTTGTATGGCAGAGGCATTTTAAATTGGGAAGGTGGTCAATTGCAAGCCAATCTTTTAAAATTTGAAGCAGATGTTGCCTCCTCTGAAATTTCCAATTTATCCATTCAAGCTTTAGATACTTCTTCTATCGCTTTTTCAACTAAAAATGTAAGTTCCGAAATTAACTTTGACAACTATATAGGTAAATTCAGCACTTCGGGTAATTTAAAAATTGAGTTGCCTTTTAATCAATTTGAAACTACCATGAGTGCTTTTGATTGGGATATGAAAAATGGTTTGATCGAATTATATACACCGGATAATGTTGGGGAAGAATATTATTTCAGCTCAACCGACAAAGCTAAAGAAGGGCTGCGTTTTAAAGGCAACAGCGCCGTCTACAATTTGAAAAATTACATTTTACAGGCTAATGAAGTTCCTCATATTTTTATTGCGAATAGTAAAATAATTCCTGATAGCAATAGACTGACCATAAATCCCGGTGGTGTTTTTGATACGCTATACAATGCCTCAATTATAGCAGATACCACCAATGCGAAGCATCAAATTTATGAAGCTACGGTGTTTATAGAATCTGCCAATCAATTGCAGGCTTTTGGGAAATACGATTTTCAAAGTAGTAAACTCGGTACACAAACTATTTTTTTTGATACGATAACCGTTGCATCTAACCAAAATAATAGACAAACTGAACAAATAACAAAAGCACAAGGCTTTATTGATGAATCCAAAAATTTTAAATTAGATCAGTTGTTTGATTATCAAGGCAAGGTAAATTTGTTTGGCGACCAGGCTTTTTTAGAATTTGATGGCTACACAAAAATCAATTTAAAAAATGATAGTCTAGCAACCAACTGGTTTAAGTTTAAAGATTTTATTGATCCTGAAAATGTTCAAATTGAAATGAGTGGTGATTTAATGGGGCTCAATAATGATACGATGGCAATTGGCATTCACTTTAATGCGGCTTCCAGTCAACTGTATACGGTTTTTATCAACAAGCCGGTTAGTCGAAATGATCATGCTTTGCTTATGGCTAATGGTTTAATTAATTACAATAGAGCACAAAATATTTTTAGCATTGGCGATAAAGGCAAAATAGAACAGGGCAATTATCAAGGTCGCTTGTTTAGCTTTAATGATAATTCCGGTTTTATAAGTACCGAAGGTAAAATTGATATGGGTAAATATCCTTTAATGACTATTGATGTTGCCGGAAGTATTGAACACGATTTGTTACGCAAACAATTTAATTTCAATAATCTGGTGGTTGGGTTTGATTTTTTGTTTGATGAAAATTTAATGAAGTTATTAGGCAATACCTTTCAAGATGCCAATGAAGAAGCCGTTGAAATTGACTTTACTACAGAGGACTTCAAAAAAGGTATAGCTGAACTAGTCAAACCAAAAAAGGTAACGGAAACGGTTGAAGCGATTGATCGACTCGGCTATTTCGAAAAAACAAAAGATTTAAAATATCAATTGCTTTTATCAGATTTACAGATGGAATTTAACGAAGTATCCAGAACCATTATCAGCATCAAACCCTTTGGCTTAGCCTATGCCGGCGATAAATATATTAACCGGATGGTAATGGGTTATGTAGAGTTTGGCAGCCGGATTAAAGGCGATTATTTCAACATTTATTTAGAAACAGACACACCGGAAACCGATGAAGAAGCAGAAACCATAGAACCTGATTGGTTTTATTTCGCCTACAAAAACGGAGCCTTAGAGGTCTTAAGTTCTATAGGTGATTTCAACAGTCAGTTAGCTGAACTTAAATTACCCAAACGCGAGTTAAAAGAGAAAAAGCAATTTTACCGCTATCAACAAGGCAACTTTATTAAGAAAGATAATTTTGTTGCACGGATGAAGGGGCAGGCTGGGTATTGAACGGTAACCCCTGTCGAAAGTTGAATAGAAGCAAGTAATCATATTTAAATATATAAATCTGTATTTTTGTTTACAATTCTAGACAAGTTTATCAAAGTGGTTGATACTTTCTTGTTTTGGATTGTCACTGTTTTTCTTGTTCTACGAAGAACCGAAGTTTTTAAACTAGCCCCGATTGCCAAGCCAACAGCACTAAAGTGCCTTGGGTTGTTTAGCAGCTAAGTGTTGTTTTTCGAATGGAAAAATTCGTCATTCAAAATTGGGTGTTCGGTGTTCGATATTCGATATTTTTTGGTTGACCATTTAATGAATAACGAATATCGATTAACGAATAATGAAGGTTGAATTATTTTTAATGTATAAATAAATGACATTCAATATGCCGAAAGACACTTAGATAGAATTGCAGCGGTTATGCCACTAAGCCTGCGTTTTTCAACTCGTCTATCAAAAAATGACTTTATCAGAGTTGATCAATTTATTTTCTCATCGTTCCTTATTTGAATTTTGATTAGTTGATTTGCACTTTGATACAATGGACTATCTTCATGGCTTTCTCAACTTCCCCTTTTGTTGGCTTTTTCGATCAGTCACCATAAACCAAGGAATCAAGCTGTTATCGAATTAAGGTAATCGTACCACTTTTTTGTTCAAGTTTATCTTCGCAAGTGTAGCTAAGCCAATACGAAAATACACCAATAGGTTGTTTCTTGCCACGAAAGGTACCATCCCAAAAAATAGTAAGGTTATTGGTTTCAAAAACTAATTCACCGTAACGGTTTGCAATAATTAATTGCTTAAATATAGTGTAATCATCTAATTGAATAGCTTGTAGCTTATCATTAATACCATCGCCATTAGGTGAAAAGGCAGAAGGTACTTCTATTGCACGGCAACCTTCAAAAGTAATTTGTAAAGTATCGCTGTTGATACAATTCAATTCATTACTAACCGCAATAATGAGTTGAGTGCTTTGGTTAAGCGCGTAAATTGGATTGGTTATGTTTACATCGGATAAGCCTTGGGTAGTTAGCCACTCGAAATTCGTAAAATTTCCTTCGGCAGTAAGCTGAACGGTTTCGCCGGCATAAACTTGCACATCTTCTCCTAACGAAATGCTTGGTTGTGGATGGGTGAAAACTTGAACGGAATCTGTACGAGAGCATTTAACCGAACCAACCTCTACCACATAATAAGCTGTGTTGTTAGGCATAACTGTTATGGTTGAGTTGTTAGCATTAGCAGCATTTAACCAATTAATGCCTAACATTGGTAAATTATTGTTACTTAGGTTAGATAAAAATTGTATGTCGGGTCGTACAGTTAATTCTTCATCTCCAACTAAGTTGCAATTGCTGACTCCATCGGTATCGCCTTTTAATACCGAAACAAAATTGGTATTGGTGGATATTACTTTATCAGGTGCTCCCCATATACCGTCTTCATTATCAAAACACATTTCTACCACTAGGTTGCTATTGCCATCCCAAATAAAAGGCACATCCAACAAAAAAACATTTTCACCCAATTGAGCGGTATAGGTAGATGGACCGAAAACGTTTTGCGTATTATCTAAAAAACCCAATATACTGTTTAAAGCGTTGGCATTGGTATTAGCCATAGCAATTTGAAAATTGCTTAAATCAATGGTACTAGATTTTTCAGTAACTGTTAACACTAATTGATTAATGGCACCACTTTGCACCTTAGCTTCCGCTAATTCCTCTGCCTTAAAAAGCATTTGAATTTTAGCATCTTCCCAAATTAAATTAAACGGGCTGGCATCTATGGTTTCTGCATTGCCCTCCCCTACTTCACAATCTTCACAAACTTGCACTTCAACACTCAAGTCAATCAACTCTCCAATACAGATGGTATCTTTTGAAGCCTCTACTAATAAATCGGGTACATTTTCAGCAACGTTTACTTGTACAACATCAGTAATGCTACAACCGCTGTTGTTACTAACCGAAACAGTATAGAACATAGTGGCATTAGCTATGAGGCTTGGATTGGCAATGTCTGCTCGTGTAAATGCATTGCTTGGTTCCCATAAATAAGTATAAGGTCCATTTGCTGGATCAGGTTCTACCAATAATTGAATTTCATCAAATTGACAAACATTTAAGGTTGGACTGATCGTATAATCAAATTCATTCTGAACTTTTACCACAACGGTATCTACCACTTTGCATCCTTCATTTAAATTACTTTCTACAAAGTAGGTAGTGGTTTTATTTGGATTAACCATCAGTGTATCTCCATTTTGCGATTGATAGGTAACCCGCATATCCGATTCACTTGACCATGTAAATTTTGACCCACCTTTTGCTGTTAGCATTACCGGATCATCAGAACATTTTATTTTGTCTCCTCCAGCATTTACGCCTTCTAACACAAAAATATTAAAGCCAAAAATTTGGTTGCTGGGTATGGGGCAAACATTATCTAACAAACTTAAGGTAAAAGAATTATAGCCAATATCTTGTTTTGCCGGTTGCCAGCTAAACACTCCATTTACCGGATTAATGCCGGTAGCCCTAAACTCAGCATCAGGTATAGCAGTAGATAAGTTGGTATTTAACAGAAGGGTATCGTTCGCATCCGGGTCGGTTGCTATCACCTCAAAAGTAAACCGGGCTCCAGGACAAACTTCAAAAGTGGTTTCATCAATTTGGAGCGCGGCATTTTCATTTAAATTAATAATATTTACCAATTGCGATTGCTGATTATCACAATCTAAAATCACTACCTGAATATCTCGCATTACCGAACCAATTAATGTTCCATTGGCATTAAACTCTTCCACCAAAACGGTAACCACATCTACTTCTCGTAAACGAGGTGTAAACTCCATTTGACCAGATTGTTGGTTGAACTGAAAATCGTTATTGACCGATCGTATAGGTTGGGTTGCCGTAAAACTTGGACGGATCTCTATAGGGGCAGCACCCTTGGTTAGTGGATTAATTAAACTAAAGGTTAAGTCATTTCCATCAACATCAAACACCCCATGGTTATAAAAACTTTTTTGCCCAACACATATATAGGGAACCGGTAAAGACGTAAAGGTTGGTGCATTATTACAAATACCGTTGGTGTTGTTAATTAATGCTTCTACATACAACTCTGTTAGTTCTGGCGATGCTAAATTGGTAATGGCATCGTTTCGGCAACAACTGCTGTAACTTATTGTCCAATCATTGCATGTTTTGGGTAAGATGTAATCTGCAGTAAACACAAATTTTTCTACGCCTTGAAAAAGACCACCGCCACAAGTACTTTCTACCTCATCACAAATAGCACTTACTTCAAAGTTTGGAATTACATTTCTTACATTTCCGAACGCATCATAAAGAGTATCGGTTGAAACCGCTTGTGGATCTAAACTTAATGGTAGCTCAATAAATTCATTACACGATTGAGCATTTAAATAGATAGTGGGCCAATTTAGTGGGGCGGTAATATTAATGGTGCCAGAACAATCTTGATAAAAATTTAAATAAAAGCGGTATTCATTTTGCCCAAGACATTCATAGGTAAAATCTAAAGCCATCGCATGTGAAGCAAGCAGCTGATTTTGGCAACATCCTAGCAATAAGCTAAGCACAAAAACTACCATACCTAATGAATGCTTTCGCACAACTTTATTTGTATTTATTTTAAATGAGGTTCAAAAATAAACAATCTATCGGTTAATTTCAGATTTTTAATGTTGGTGATTGTCTACTTTTTTTACTTTAGAATGCTTAATTTAAATTTAAAATATTCCAATGTAATAATGCCCGGCAGCTAACTTTCAAAATTTATGGATTGAAAAATCGGCTGTATGCGCAGCCATTTTATAGTGGAGTATCAGCTTGCCATTTAACAAATATATGCTTATTGATTCCATTGGGCTCGCCACTTGAATAGTTATACTTGATTAGGCAACGGCTTCTTGTAGTTTCGGTACTGATTTACAATTAAGACTACGATATTGACAATCGGCAATTACACCAAATGAAAAGGCGTACAAAAAAGTACAATCAGCTTGTGCCAAAGCAATTACTAACTTAAGTTTCGGTAGTAAAATAATTGCTGTTCCAATGGAACCTGTTCCATTGTGTCAACAAAAGTGTGGCTACTTTACTACAACAAGTGAACAGGTTCACTTGGATGATTGTATGCTTTATATTTTGAATTAAGTTAACTTTACTTTATTGAGTACTTCAATTTCCATAAATAATTTATATTCAAGTTATTATGAAATATATACTACTACCGAAACATAAATTACTAAGTAATGCGGAGGCTCAGGCTATGCTTGATAACCTCCGCCTCGTACTCATACGAATTTTACTCAAATTAATCAGACATCATCAACTTGACAGACTACTAAGCAACTCAACATATAAGCAGTTATACAAAGCAATAGCAGGTTTTTCCAATTCTTTTTCATAATTTGGAAACTGATAAATTACTGAAAGTTACTTTTAAAAAATAAATATTCATTTGAAAATAAAACTGATTGTTATAGGAAAGACAAACCAAACTTTTGTACACAATGGCTTAGAAGTTTATCTTAAACGAATTAATAAATATTATAACTTCAGCATCCATTGTATTAGTAGCAATAAAATAAAAGCTACTCAAGCAACAGCGGTAAAAAAAGAGGAGGCAAAATTATTAGCACCTCACTTTACAAAAGACAGTTTTTCTATTTTGTTAGATGAAAAAGGAAAGTCAATTCATTCAGCAGACTTTGCCAAAACTTTAGAAAAATGGATTTATAATGGATATAATCCTATTCAATTTTTTGTTGGTGGAGCTTTTGGTTTTGACGATGCTATTTACACGCAAGCCAATTTTAAATTAGCCCTTTCTCCTATGACTTTTTCGCATCAATTAATCCGTTTAATTTTTGCTGAACAACTGTATCGAGCAGTATCTATCATACATCGCTTGCCCTATCACAATCCATAATTTAAAACTAGGGTCTTCTTTTCTGTATAGTAAATTCACCAAATTCATTTATGCATCTTGGTGGGGGGATATCGGTAGTAATAGTAATGCAATTACTGGTAGTTGAGCAACTTTTATCGCTACAAGTACCCGGTAAGGAAGTTATTGCCCGGTAATAAGTTGTTTGATTTAATGCAGGCGGCGCATAAGTGCTATTAGATGCATTGGGTATATTAGTAAAGCTACCATTACAACCAGTTGTACTGCTTTGCCATTGATGAACCACGCCAGCCGTTGAACTAATAGCTACCAAGGGTTGTGGAACGCCACCTTGACAGATAGTTTGATCAGGTTCAATAATTGTAGAAGTTATCGAAGCTGTTTCAAAATTAATATTAATAGTGAATTGACCACATTGATTATTAGTAGCCATACCATCGGAAGTTAAGGTGTATGAGGTACAAGTATTTTCAGAAAGATTGACAGCAATAGAATTTTCGCAGGCATCATAAGTTACATTTGGATCAGTAATATCAACCGACCATTCTCCTTCACAAACGGATGAATTGCAATTTAAAATATCTTGTAGTAAAAAAGATATCGTTCCGGTGCCATTACATATTAAAGTATCAATGGTTAAGGGATTGTTAATGGGGCAACATTCTTCTAATAAACCTATTTGTTTTGGAAAACTAGCTATGATATTGTTACTAAGCGCAGGTTCATAGTTTAAATTGGTACTTTCAAAAACAGCAATACAATCATCACCTGAAGAAACATACACATATCCATTATTATAAGTTACTCCTCTGGAGCCTGCCCAGTTTAAATTATCTGCCAGATTAGTATCAAATTGAGTGTCGGTTAGCGATTGTGCAATTACATTACCATTCACATCTAATTTTTGAATGTAAGATGGAGGATTAAAACCACCACCAGCAGAAACAGCGATATAAAAATTACCGCTAGCATCTTGATCGATTCCCATTATTCTGGAGCCAAAGGGTACACCCAATTGAGTTTCTGTTAAAAATAGCTCAAATGAACCGCAACCTCCTGCCCCATCTGTATAGGCTGCCGGATCAATTAATCCTCTATAAATACCGCCTTGAAAACCACCTGAAGCACCTGTACCGGTGGCATACCAATAACCATCATTTCCTTCATTAAAACCCCAAAAGTAGCCTTCTCTCATACAACCAACTTGATTTCCTGTGCATAAATCATATATAATAATATTGCCAGTTCCGGTTTGAAAATCGCTAAATATGTTGGTATACAATAAATTACCAATTGAAAAGTGGTTAAAACTAAAACCATCATTGGCAAAATTGTCAATTGCCGGTGTAGATAGATTGGCGTCAATTTTTTGCCCAATACAACTAAATTTTTGAATGTTGTATTCGTTATTAATTTGGTCATTTTCACCAATGTATAAATTGCCATTCAAGTCGCTGGCAATGGCGTGTGGGTCATCTACAATTCCGGCTGCATTGAGCCAGGGCATACCATTTTGAGCATCTCCAATTTCGGTTAGTGAGCCGTCGTTAGGGTCAATTTTAAACTTTTCTATAAAATCTAAGCCTGTATCATTTAAATATAAGTATTTTGAACAATTACAATTTTGTCCGTTTACGGTTTGACAAATGATAGTAAGGATAGATAAAACGATTAGTGATAATCTGTTTATCATGATTGATTGATTAATACGTGAAAAAATATTTTAGTATTATATTATAACACATATGTTATATGTTATAATAAATGCTATTTGTAAGTTGAATTTACGTTTATAGATAAGACAGGTTACAAAAAAAACAAAATTTGTAAAGTAATATCACTTTAAAGAAACTCTAGGATCTAACACTCCATAAAAAACATCTACCAAAATATTGATAGTAACAAAAATAACCGCTGCAAACAATACAGAACCCATTACAACCGGAAAATCTAAGTTTTCGATAGCTTTGATGGTTACATAGCCCAAACCCTTAAAATCAAAAATGATCTCAATAAAATAAGCCCCCGCTAACAAACCGGCAAACCAACCCGATACTGCGGTAACCACCGGATTTAACGCATTCCGTAAAGCGTGTTTAATTACTACTTTCCAATACGAAAGCCCTTTGGCATAAGCAGTTCGAATGTAATCTTGTGATAAGACTTCTAACATAGAGCTTCTGGTGAGCATGGTGATAATGGCAATTGGGCGAATGCCAAGAGCAATAGCCGGTAGAATTAAATTTTTTAACACCAACTCTTCGTCGCCATAATCGTTGAGTACCCAAAGCCCGCCAGTATAGTTTAAGCCGGTCCAATCAGCCAATAAATAACCAAAAATTAATGCCAATACAATTCCTGAAAAATAACTGGGTAAAGAAATACCCATAATGGAAGTTACCAACAAAGAATTATCAATAAAAGAAAATTGTTTTAAGGCACCAATAATACCAAAGGTAATGCCGAAGATAATTGCCAGTAGTATAGCAGCACTTGCCAGTATAATTGTTTTCGGTAAGGCATCTATCAAAATGGCACTAACATCTCTTTTCGATTGGTAAGATTTTCGCAAATACGGCATTTTAAATACAACCGCTTTCTCGTTCATATTAAATAATTTCGCATAATTGTATTTTCTTTGATTTTTTTCGCTATCTTTATGATAAGAGATTGGCGATAAATCATTCAAATAATATAAAAATTGGATGTGCTTAGGTTTATCTAAGCCTAATTCTTTTTGAATAGCTTCAATAGAAGCGACATCGGCACGTTGCCCTAAAGTCATTCGGGCAGGGTCGGTTGGTAAAATCATAAATAAAACAAATACCAAAACAACCACCCCAAACAAGCTGAGTGCACCGGTAAATAAACGGCGTGTTATAAATTGTATCAAAGTGCGGTGAAGTTAAGTATTCGCAATTGTATTCCAAAATGAATCATACCTTTAAAGAATGCTTTTTGGATACGGTCTTTTCACTCTGCTAATATTTTGTGCGATTTACCTTGGCGGTTTAGTTCGCCAAAAAAAGCAGTTTCACCATAGGTTCTATATTTTTTGAGCTAACGGCAAACCGAATCAATACTAACCTGAAAACATTGTTGAACTTCTGCCTGACTAAACAAGCCTTGCTCAATGTAATTGCTGGTGATAAGGCAAAACCATTTAAATCATTGTTGCGGTGGCAATAGCTGGCAAGCTGTTGATAAGGTATTGAACAATATCGTTGCGCTCATAAACATCCAGGCAAGTAAAAATTAGTTTTGTATATTTCGGAAAAGTCGGTAATCGTAACTGCATGCCTAAAAAATGCGCATTTTATTTTACGAAACAACTGCCTGGAACTGCTGATTTTTGGGGCTGGGGTCTGGAGTTCTGAGAAGAGAACTATGTGATTTATGTATAAACAAAATTAAAGATACCCTTTTGTTTTAGAAGAATCTTTTTTTGTTAACCTTGTGGATGAATTTGTTTTTAGTGTAAAGAAAATAAATCATCGTGAATCTGTAAAATTTGTTTAGTTAGAAATTCAACATTTCAAAATTGCCATCTTCTGAATATGATAATTGATCTTGCTTGTAGTTAGTTAAAAAATTTATACATTTGGCTATAAATCATCCTACAAAAAGGAGGGTTCGCAAATCAAAAATTATGGAAGAAATCAATATACGATCAAAAGAACTAGATGGGGCAGAAATAGCCTGGTTTGCCCCTATTTGTAATGGCGATGATGAATTGCTTGGTAGCCACGATCCAAAATACAAAAGCAATTGGCATAATGCCTCCAATATTTTATTAACAGCTGATAAAAATGGGTTTAAAAATATTCTATGTCCATCGTCTTACCAAGTTGGGCAAGATACTTTAACCTTTGCCTCGGCGGTAGCACCGTTAACTAAGCAGATTAATTTGTTGGCGGCTATCCGTTGTGGTGAAGTGCATCCACCTATGTTGGCAAGGGCTGTGGCAACTTTAGATCATATTTTAAAAGGTCGTTTAACCATCAATATCATTTCATCAAATTTGCCGGGTACTGATTTGAGTTCTGCTGACCGGTATCAACGCTCTCGTGAAGTAATTGAAATTTTAAAACAAGCTTGGACACAAGACGAAATTAATTTTAAAGGTAATTTTTATAATATTCAGTTGGGTACAGAGCCTGTAAAACCCTATCAACAAAACGGTGGACCGCTGTTGTATTTCGGGGGTTATTCGCCACCGGGTGTTGACTTATGTGCTGAACATTGCGATGTTTACTTGATGTGGCCTGAAACCGAAACCCGTTTGCAACAGTTGATGATGACCATGAGCAAAAAAGCAGCGGACTATAATAGAACTGTTGATTTTGGGTTGCGTATTCACGTAATTGTAAGAGAAACCGAAGCTGAAGCCATAGCCTACACCAAACATTTAATGAGTAATATTGATGAAGAAAAAGGTACGGAAATCAGAGAACGGGCATTAGATGCCAAATCGTTGGGTGTAGCCAGACAAGCCACTATGCGCGACCTGGCTGATGATGAAGGTTTTACCGAAGCCAATTTATGGACCGGTATTGGCAGAGCCCGCTCAGGTTGTGGGGCAGCTTTAGTTGGCAATCCTGATCAAATTGTAGAAAAGATAAACCGTTATCGCTCTATGGGTATTCGGGCTTTTATTTTTTCGGGCTACCCACATTTAGATGAATGTAATTTGTTCGCTAAATATGTTTTGCCTCGTATAAACAATGTTTCTATGCCAATTGTTCAAGGTAGAATACCGGTGGAAGCTCCTTTAACTCCATTGGCGGCAGGCATTAGAAAATAAAGCATTAGTTTTTAACTAAAATGGCTAGACAAGTTTATCCAAACAACAAAGTACTTGACACTTTTGCATTGTTTTTTTGAAGCGAAACCTCATAGCATCATAATAACACCCGTCCCGCTTTTCGCTCAAATGCTGCGGCTAGGCTGCAAAATCATGCGCTTCAGGCAGCATAACCGCTGCAATCGGGGCTAGTTTA